>JADJOM010000002.1:300000-600000 GCA_016713785.1 Gemmatimonadota bacterium
GCCGGGTGGGGGCGTGTCGCATGCGGGTGCTCCTCAGTGTTTGGCCTCGAGCCAGTTGTCCCCGACCCCCACATCCACCACCAGCGGGACCTTGAGCTCCGCCGCCCCCTCCATATGCCGGCGCACCAGCGCCACCGCCTGGTCCACCGCGGCGGTCTCGGCCTCGAGGACCAGTTCGTCGTGCACCTGTAGCAACAACCGGGCCGGGAGCCTGGATTCGGCCAGGGCGGCGTGGATCCGGACCATGGCGACCTTGATCAGGTCGGCCGCCGACCCCTGGAGGGGCGTGTTCTGGGCCGTGCGCTCGGCGAAGGCCCGCAGGTTGAAGTTCTTCTCGTTGATCTCCGGGATGTAGCGCCGCCGGCCGAAGAGGGTCTCCACGTAGCCGTGCTCCCGGGCCAGCCGGACCTGCAGGTCGAGGTAGGCCCGGACCCCCGCGAAGCGCTCGAAGTACTGCTGGATGAAGGTCCGGGCCTCCTCCTGGGTGATGCCGAGCTGGCGGGAGAGGGCAAACGGCCCCTGGCCGTAGATGGTGCCGAAGTTGATGGTCTTGGCCCGGGCCCGCATCTCGCCGGTCACGTCAGGCAGGGGCACCCCGAAGATCACCGCCGCGGTCTGCCGGTGGATATCGTCGCCGGAGCGGAAGGCCGCGATGAAGGCGGGGTCCTCGGAGAGGTGCGCCATGAGGCGCAGCTCGATCTGCGAGTAGTCCGCGACCACGAAGCGGCACCCCGCGGCGGGCACGAAGCCCTTGCGGATCTCCTCGCCCCGGGGCGAGCGCACCGGGATGTTCTGCAGGTTGGGCTCGGACGAGGAGAGCCGGCCGGTGGCGGCGCCGGTCTGGTTGAAGCTGGTGTGGATGCGGCCGGTGGCGCGGTTCACCCGGGCGGGGAGCACGTCCACGTAGGTGCTCTTGAGCTTCTGCACCTCGCGGTACTCGAGAATGAGGCCCGGCACCTCGTGCCCCATGGCCGAGAGCTGCTCCAGCACGTCGGCGTCGGTGGAGGGGCCGGTCTTGGTCTTCTTGAGCACCGGCAGCTGCAGCTTCTCGAACAGCAGCGCGGCGAGCTGCTTCGGGGAGTTGAGGTTGACCGTGGCGCCGGCGGCCTGGGCGATCTTCGCCTCGAGCGCCACCAGGTCGGTGGTGAGCTCCACCGAGACCCGGCTGAACCGGGCGGCGTCGATGGCAATGCCGTCCCACTCCATGTCCACGAGCACCGGCACCAGCGGCATCTCGAGGTCGCGCAGCAGCGGCTCGAGCCCCATCTCCCGCAGCGACGGCGCGAAGAACTGGTGCAGCGCCAGCACGGTGGCGCTGTCGGCCCCGCAGTACGCCGCCGCCTCCGGCACCGGCACCTCGGCGAAGGGGATCTGCGCCTTGCCCTTGCCGGTGAGGTCGGTGTAGCTCCGCATCCCGCGGCCCAGGTGCTCCAGGCTCAGGGTGTCGATGGCGTGGGAGCGGCGCCCCGGGTCGAGCACGAAGCTGGCGAGCATGGAGTCGTAGGCCGCGCCCGCCAGCTCCACGCCCGCCCGGCGCAGCACCTGCCAGTCGTACTTGAGGTTGTGCCCCGCCTTGGGCACCGCCGGGTCCTGCAGCAGCGCCACCAGCCCGGCGCAGGCGGGATCGGTGATCGGCGGCAGGTTGCGCACCGGGTCGGGGGCGGCGAGCTCCCCCGCCGGGGGCCGGTGGCCGAACGGCAGGTACCACACCTCGTCCGCCGCCGCCGCCAGCGACAGCCCGATCAGCTCGGCGTCGTGCGGCTCGAGCGAGCTGGTCTCGGTGTCGAGCGCCACCAGCGGCGCCCGCCGCAGCCGCTCCAGCAGCGCGGGCAGCGCCGCCGGGTCGTCGAGCACCGGCACCGCCATCCCCGGGGCGTCGGTCCCGGGCGCGGTGGGCGCCACGGCCGCCGCCGGCGCCGCGGCGCCCTCGGCCGCGCCCTCCAGCCGCTTGGCCAGGGTGTAGAACTCGAGCTCGCTCACCACCCGCAGCAGCTCCGCCCGGTCCGGCTCCTGCTCCGCCAGCGCCGCGGGGTCGAGCGTCACGGGCACGTCGCGCTGGATGGTCACCAGCTGGCGGGAGAGCCGCGCGTCGGCGGCGTGCTGCTCCAGCGCCTCCCGCGCCCGCTTCCCCTTCACCTCGCCCGCGCGGCCCAGCATCGCCTCCAGGCTGCCGAACTGCGCCAGCAGCTCCACCGCGCCCTTGCTGCCGATGCCCTTCACCCCGGGCACGTTGTCGGAGGCGTCGCCCACCAGCGCCAGGTAGTCCACCACCTGCGCCGGCGGCACGCCGAGCCGGTCGGCGGCGTTGGCCTCGTCCACCCACAGCTCGTCCACCGCGCCGGGGCCGCCGCGGCCGGGGTTGAGCAGCGCCACCCGCGGGCCGATCAGCTGGTAGAAGTCCTTGTCGCCCGAGACCACCACCACCTGCCACCCCTGGTCTACCCCCAGCCGCGCCATGGTGCCGATGACGTCATCGGCCTCGTACCCCGGCACCGCCACCACCGGCACCCGGAAGGCGCGCAGCAGCTGCTCGATCCGCACCACCGACCGGTCGAACTCGGCCTGCAGCTCGTCGTCGAGCTTCTCGCGGGTGGACTTGTACTCGGGATAGAGCGCGGTGCGGAAGGAGTCGCCGGCGTCGTGCACCCAGGCCAGGTACTCCGGCCGGTACTTCTCCCGCAGCCGGAGCAGGAAGTTCACCACCCCCCACGCGGCGGAGGTGTTCTCCCCGCGGGTGGTGCGGAGCGGCCGGGAGATGAGGGCGAAGAAGGCCCGGTAGATCAGGGCATAACCGTCGATGAGGAACAGCTGGGGGGGCGAATGCGGCATGGACGGAATGTGCCGCCGCGACGCCGGGGGGGGTAGGGCGGGGAGGAGACGACGGGAAACGGGAAGCGGGAAGCGGGAAGCGGAACGAACGGGGCGACGGGGCCTGCGCCCCTGGTCTACGCCGTCCGGTCCCGCGTCCCGCGGCCTGTCTCAGTCCGCCTGGCGCGACAGCCGCGCCACCACCCGCTCGAGCTCCGCGCGCGAGCCGGGGGTCAGGCGGTAGCGGCTGAAGCCGGTCTCGTCGACGAAGTAGAGCACCAGCTGGTAGCCGGTGTAGCCCCAGCGGATCAGGCGGCCTTCGCTGGCGGGGCTCGCGTCGAAGATCTCGTCGGGCTCGCCGAGGCGGATGTAGACCTCGCCCCGGTCGGTGCGCCAGCCGGCCACGCCCTCGTCGCGGAAGCGCAGGTTGGCGCGGGCCAGGCGGGCAAAGTAGAGGTCGAGCGCCTCATTGGCGGGAGTGGCGCTGTTGGGATCGGAGGCGCGGTAGAACCGCTTCCAGGCGTCGCCCCGCTCGGCGGCGGGCGCCTTGCGCAGCGAGTCGAGGCCGGGCGAGGGGGTGAAGAAGCGGAGCAGCGCCACCAGGTCCTCGAAGTTGGTGACCACCCAGCCCTGGGAGAACGAGACCACGGCGATGGTGCTGTCCTGCGCCGGGCCGCTCCCCACCACGATGTGCAGCTCGCCGAGCGGGGCGGAGTCGGGGGTGAAGCGGATGAGCGCGCTCTCCACGGCCTGGCCGCCGGCAAAGCGCAGCGAGTCGGTGCGGATGACGCTGTCGCGCATGTCGCGGAGCACCACGGGAACGGTGGTGGGCCCGGTGAGCCCGTAGGCCTCGACGTAGGCCGCGGCGGTGTCGCCGCCGTAGGCCACGGTGCCGCGCGGGTTGAGGATCACGGCGAGCGGCGCCTCGCGGGTGCCGCGCCCCGAGGACTGGTACACCAGCCGCGGCGCCGAGACGCTGCCCGGCGCGAAGGCCGGCGCCTGGTACACCGCCTCGGCCCGGCCGGTCCGGGCGCCGAGCTGGTCGATCACCAGCAGCACCACCCGGTAGCTGCCCGGCGCGAGGGTGAGACCGTCCTGGTACAGCACGCTCTCGTCGTTGCGCTGGGTCTCGGCAAACGTCCCCACCCGCACCGTCTGGTCCTTGGCGGAGACGACCGTGGCCCCGCCGCCCACCGGCGTGGCGGAGAACTCCACCCGGTAGCGGGCCGCGAAGGCGTCGCCGTCCTTCTGGAAGGCCAGGCTGCGGCTCTCGAGCGAGAGGCCCATCAGCGCGACGGTGGAGTCGCCGGGGCCGCCGAAGAAGCCCACCTCGGCCACGAAGGGAAGCGGCGGGCCGGCGGTGAGCCGTCCCAGCCGCCGGTAGACGGTGGTGAGGTCCAGCATCTGGGTCAGGGTCTGGCCCTGATTGGGCTGCGGCTGGCTGCCCACGCGGCCCCAGGAACCACAGCCGGTGAGCGCGAGGGCGAGCAGGGCAGCGACGGCGGCAGTGGGTCGGGGCATCATGACCTAGCTTAGTGATCGTGGTGGAAGAGCGTCAAGCAACGGCTGCTTGCTCCCCCATTGGAGCGGGACTAGCTTGGAGCATCCCATGAGTCAGGACAGCCTCATCGGCCGGACGATCGCCGGGTACCGCCTCCTCGCCCACGTGGGTGAGGGCGGGACGGCCACCGTCTACAAGGCCGAACACCCCGAGACCGGCATCGCCGCCGTGAAGGTCCTGCGCACCCGCCTGGCGCAGGACCCGGTGGCCATCAAGCGCTTCCTGCGCGAGGCGGAGTTCGGCACGCGCGTCAACCACCCGAACATCGTCAAGACGTACACCTACGGCCAGACCGAGGACCTGTACTACCTCGCCATGGAGTGGGTCGAGGGCGAGGCGCTCGAGAAGTTCGCCATCCGCTCCGGGCAGCTGGCCCCCGCCCTGGTGAGCCACATCATCGAGCAGATCGGCGGGGCGCTCACCGCGGCGCACGGCCAGGGAATCATCCACCGGGACCTCAAGCCCGCCAACATCCAGTACAACCCCGAGACCCAGCGCGCGGTCCTGCTCGACTTCGGCATCGCCCGCGACGCCGACCTCAAGCCCGAGGAGCGGCTCACCCGCACCGGGTTCTTCGTGGGCACCCTGCAGTACGTGGCCCCCGAGGCGCTCTCCGGCGAGCTGGTCAGCGAGCAGGCCGACGTCTACAGCCTGGCCACGATCGCCTACTACCTGCTCACCAGCGCCCTGCCCTACAACGGTCGCTCCCCCCGGGAGCTGTTCCAGCAGCTGCTCACCCAGCCGCCCACCCCGCTCAACCAGGCGGTGAAGGGGCTCAAGTTCCCGGTGGCCGTGGAAGAGGCTATCATGGCCGGCCTGGAACGCGACCTGGGCAAGCGCAGCAAGACGGTTGACGAGTTCACCGCCAGACTTTGCACCGCGCTGCGCCAGGGCGGCGAGCGCAAGAGCTTCCTCAAGAGCCTCTTCGGCAAATGACCACCGCGGATTCCGCCGCGCTCGACCGACTGCTGCTGGCGCGGTCCGTCAAGCGGGGCCACTTCGTGCTGGCCTCCGGCCGCACCTCCACGTTCTACATCGATTGCCGGCTCACCACCATGGCCGCCGAGGGGCTGGTGCTCATCGGCCAGCTGGGGCTCGCCGCCCTGCGCGAGGCCGGCTGGGCGCCCCGCAGCATCGGCGGGCTCACCATGGGCGCCGACCCGGTGGCCTACGCCATCGCCGCCGCCAGCGCGGGCCGCCCCCCGATCCTCGATGCCTTCAGCGTCCGCAAGGAAGCCAAGGCCCACGGCACCGGCCGCCGGGTGGAGGGGAACTTCACCGCCGGCGACGCCGTGGTGGTGGTCGAGGACGTGATCACCACCGGCGGCTCCGCCCTCAAGGCCATCGAGGCCATCCGCGAGGAGGGCGGCACCGTGCTGGGCGTGCTGGCCGTGGTCGATCGCGAGGAGGGGGGCCGGGCCACCCTCGAGGCTGCCGGTCACACGGTAGTTGCGCTGACGACCTCCACCCGCCTGGGCCTCAAGTAGGCCGGTCCCGCCACGCTCACCGCTTCCCGCCCCGGGCCAGGGGCCGGAAGCGCCGCCACACCTCCCGGTAGGGCTCCACCATCAGCACCAGGAACCGGTCCAGCGCCGCGTCGAAGGGAAAGCGCCGGCGCAGCTCGGACGTGGTGATCCCCATCAAGCCCCGCACATGCCGGCCGAGACTCTGGGGAGACGAGTAGTCGAGCCGGTAGGCCACGTCGGCGACGGTGTAGCCCTGGCGCTCGAAGAGCAGGGTGGCGTGCACCAGCCGCATGGCGGCGAGGTAGCTCTTGGGGCTGGGGAGCCCGGCGCGACCGAAGCGGGACATGAGCGTGGTGGAGGGGATGCCGAGCTGGGCGGCGAACTGGAGCGCGGTGGGAACCTCGGGGGCCAGGCGGATGAGCGCCTCGAAGAAGAGCCGGGTGTCTGGGGGGATGTCGTCGCCGAGGGCGGCAAGGACGGGGCCCTGGATGCGGGCGGCGTCGCGGGTGGCGGGCTGGCCCAGCAGGCTGCGCAGCCGGTGCCAGCCCTCGGGGCCGGTGACGTCGATGACCTGGCGGACCCCGCTCGCGCCGAGGTGCAGCAGCACCTCCGAGCCGCGGGGGTCGTGGCTGCTGACCAGGGCCACGGTGGGGATGCCGGGGAAGCCGCGCACCAGCTGGCCCAGGGAGTCGAACTGCTGCTCGGGGCACTGGTGCACCGAGACCAGCACGGCATCCACCGGGCGCTCCCGGACGGCGCGGATGGCCTCCGGGATGGACTCGCGGTGCACCAGCGAGAACCAGCCGGTGCCCGCGGCCTCCACCCGGGGCCGTTCCTCGGGCCGGAGCACGGTGGCAACGATGGGGGCGGTGGGGCGTGGGGGCATGGCGGCATCCGGTCGGGAGATGGCCGCCAGCATACGGTGGAGTGCTCAACCCTCGTTCAATCGCGGCACGGCGCAGGGTGCAACCTTCATGGGGCCCGGCGCGTCAGGCCCGGAGGGGACCCGTCCACCGGGGGGCCCCCGTAGGCGTCTCCCGTCTCCCGACCTAAGTTCAGGACCATGACCGAGCCGCCGGAACTGATGGCCCGCCTGCAGGCGGCGCTGGGAGCGCAGTACCGCCTCGAGCGGGCGTTGGGCCACGGCGGCATGGGCGTGGTCTTCCTGGCGCGCGACACCACCCTCGACCGCCCCGTGGCGGTGAAGGTGGTCCATCCCGAACTCGCGGTCCACACCACCATCACCGAGCGGTTCCTGGCCGAGGCGCGCATGATCGCGCGGCTGCGGCATCCCGGCATCGTGGCGGTGCACACCGCCGGCGAGGCGACCGGGGTCTTCTACTACGTGATGGACTACGTCCCCGGCGAGAGCCTGCGGCAGCGGCTGCAGCGCGAGGGGGCGCTGCCGGTGGACCAGGTGCAGCGCATCGTGGCCGACCTGGCCGACGCGCTCGATGCCGCGGGCCGGGCCGGGCTGGTGCACCGCGACGTGAAGCCGGAGAACATCCTGCTGGATGAGGGCTCCGGCCGCGCCATGCTGGCCGACTTCGGTATTGCGCGGGTGATGGCGGGCGAGGTCGATGGCGCCCGCACGGCGCAGGGCGTGGCGGTGGGCACCCCCACCTACATGAGCCCCGAGCAGGCCGCGGGGGAGCAGGTGGACGCCCGCAGCGACCTCTACGCCCTCGGCGTGGTGGCGTACGAGATGCTCACCGGCCGGCCGCCCTTCCGCGCCGAGAATGCGGCGGCGGTGGCCTCCAAGCACCTGGCCGAGGTGGCGGCGCCGGTGGCGGGGAAGCGCCCCGAGACCCCGGCGGCACTGGCGCACGCGGTGACCCGGGCGCTCGAGAAGGATCCGGCGCGGCGGTGGCAGACCGGCGCCGAGATGCGGAACGCGGTGCAGGGGATCACCAGCGCGCCGGTGGCGCCCCGCCGGGGCCGCCGCGTCGGGCTGGCGGCGGCGGCGCTGGGCCTGGCGCTGCTGGTGGTCGGCTTCCTGGCGCTCCGGCCCGGCGGGCCGCCCGAGGGGGTCAACCCGCGGCACTCGATCCTGGTGCTGCCGTTCGACAACCAGCGGCAGGACCCGGCGGTGGAGTGGCTGCGCGACGGCAGCGTGAGCATGCTGGCGCTCAACCTGTCGCAGTGGACCGACCTCACGGTGGTGGACCACGAGCGGCTGCACGACCTGCTGGCCCGCCGCAAGCTCGACGCCCGCGCCCCCCTCGGCCTCGAGATGGCGCGCCGGCTGGCCCGCGACGCCGGCGCCTGGACCGTGGTGCTGGGGGAGTTCACCCGGGTGGGCGACTCGCTGCACCTGCTGGCGCGGGTGTTCGACGTCTCGAGCGGCGCGCGCGTGGACGCCGCCGAGGTCCATGGCCGCCCCGGCGACGACGCGCGGCCGCTCTTCGACCAGCTGGCGGCGCGCCTGCTCAACATCTCCGGCGCGCCGGCCGGGATGACCGCCGACCTGGCCCGGGTGACGACGCCGTCCATCGAGGCGTACCGTGCGTACCTGACGGGGGTGGACGAGCTCAACCGCTGGAACCTGGGCGCGGCGGAGGACGGCTTCCGCCACGCGGTGGAGGCCGACAGCACCTTCGGGCTCGCGTATTACAAGCTCTCGCTCACCCGGGGCTGGCGGACCGGGCCCGCCGATTCGCTGGGCCTGGTCTCGATCCAGCGCGCCACCCGCTTCGCGGAGCGGCTGCCCGAGCACGACCGCGCGATGATCGCCGCCTACCGGCACTTCCTCGAGGGCGATTACACCCGGGGCCAGGCCGCGTACGGGGCGCTGCTGGCCAAGGACTCCACCGACGCCGACGCCTGGTACGGGCTGGGCGACGCCTGGTTCCACGACACCGCCACGGCCAACGTCGCGGCGCGGATGACCCGCTCGCTGCGCGCCTTCAAGCGCACCCTCGCGCTCGACCCGGAGTACTTCCTGGCCTTCGAGCACCTGGCGTGGATCTATCGCCAGGCGGCGCAGGACCAGCCGTTCATGGCGCTGCTGCCCAACGACTCCCTGGTGCCGGCGGAGCGGGAGGGGGGCCGGCCGGCGCTCGACTCCTTTGCGCTGGCGCAGGCGGTGCGCCGGGCCCGCACCGACGGCATCACCAGCGCGCGCGACTGGATGGCGCGGCAGCCGGAGAACGGGCACGCGCAGAACGCGCTGCTCTATGCCCTGCTCGCCGCGGACGACCGGGCCCAGGCGCTGCGGGAGATGGACCGGCTCCGGCTGGCGCCCGAGGGCCGCGACCGGGCCGACCTCCCCTTCCTCCGGGGACGGGTGCTCGCCGCCACCGGCGAGGCCCGCGAGGCACTCAGCACCGTGGCCGGCGCGCTCGACACCCTCACCGCGGCCGACTTCGACGTGACCCGGCTGCCCATCGAGGCGGTGGGCGAGGTGGCGGGGGGCGCCAACCTGCTGGGCTACGCGGGCAAGGTGGAGCTGGCGGGCCGGAGCCTCTCGCTCGCGGCGGAGGTGAGCGCGGACTACCTCCCCGCGGCGCCGCAGTCCCAGCGGCTGGGCCGCCGCACGCTGTACGACTACCTGCTGCAGAGCCACCTGTTCACGGCGCTGGGCGCGCCGGCGGCCCGGCTGCAGCCGCTGTGGGACGACGTGGCCGACAGCGCGCGCCGCGCGCCCCGCGGCACCCGCGCGATGATCGTCAACTTCGGCTGGGCGGCGGCGATGGGGCTCTTCCTGCAGGACCCCTCCAACCCGCGCCCGCTCGAGGAGCTGCAGGCCCTCGACGGCAACCCGACGCCGCCCGAGCTGCAGGCCCTCAGCGCCCTCGACCGGGGCGACTCGACCCGGGCCCGCGCCCTGCTCACGCTCCCCGACTCCGCCACCCCGGCGATCTACCACAAGCGCCCCCAGTGGTGGGGCTACCGCCGGATGATCGCGGCCCACGCCTGGCACGCCCTGGGGGACGACACCCGCGCCCTGGCCTCGCTCGAGATCTTCGCGCCGGAGCACTTCGACACCGAGGGGTTCGACGTGCGCTGGCTGCTGCTGGGCCAGGCGCGGGTGCTGCGCGGAGAGATCTACGAGGGGCAGGGCAAGCCCGATCTGGCCCGGAAGGAGTACGAGGGGGCGCTGGCCCAGTGGGCGGACGCCGACAGCACGCTGGGCCCGCTCATCGGCCGGGTGCGGAGCCGGCTGGCCGGCCTGGCCGGCCCCGGGTAGGCGCCCCCCTGACCCCGTCAGGGGTCCCGGCGTATCTTTCCCACACAGGCTGGACGTGATGGTCGCGGGCCGGGCAACCGGTCCCGAGGAAAGTCCGAGCTCCACCGGGTAGACTGCCAGGTAACGCCTGGGCGCCGCAAGGCGACGGACAGGGCCACAGAAAACAGACCGCCTCCGGCGCGAGCCGGCGGTAAGGGTGAAACGGTGGGGTAAGAGCCCACCGCCCCGAGCGTAAGCGAGGGGGCACGGCAACCCCCAGTCGGTGCAAGGCCAAATAAGCGGCGAGGTGTGACCCACACCGCCCATGGGACGACGGGGCTTGCCCCGGGATTCCAAGCCGCGGGTAGGCTGCTCGAGGCGGTCGGCGACGACCGTCCCAGATAGATGACCATCTCCCGGAGGGGCAACCCCGAGGGAAACAGAACTCGGCTTACGGTCTGGCCTGGGGCCGGGGATCGCCGGGGGGTGCGCACGGCCGTGCGCGCCCACCGGTGCGCCCCGGCCCTCCCGTCCCCCGGGTGCCCGGGGTAGCTTCCTTAGTCGCTGTCCAGCAGGGTGTTACGCATGAGCCGATCGTCGTCGTCGCCGGAGCGGAACAAGCCGTACCCGGACTCGTGGGAGCAGGTGGCGGAGCTGCGGGTGTTCCGCACCGCGGCCACGGACTGGGACCGGCTGGCCACCTGGCGGCAGGACATGTGGAAGCGCGGCTGGCGCCTGCTCAAGGTCACCTCCGACGAGGTCGAACTGGTGGCCGTCTTCGGCAAGACCAAGGCGGACCTGCAGTCGCCGGCCTCGCTCTAGTCGCACTCCATCTCCCATCACACAGAGGAAGTCATGACGGTTCGTCCCTGGCTGGTCGCCCTGGTCAGCGTGAGCGCCCTCGCGGCGTGGACCAACGCGGCCCCCGCGGGGCCGGCGCGGTACCGGGTCGAGGTCAAGACCGCGGTCACCCAGGACCTCACCGCGGTGGGGCAGGGTGAGCAGAAGCAGGAGTTCACCAACACCGGGTTCGTCACCGTCACGACCAAGGACAGCGCCGGCGGCCAGGCGCTGACGATCGTGCTCGACTCGCTGCTGCCGGGCGAGGGCTCGCCCTTCGCGGGCGAGATGGCCAAGGGCGCCGCCGGCACCACGTGGACCGGCTTCCGCCAGCCCAACGGCCGGGTGAAGGACCTCACGAGCGGCTCCGAGAATCCCGCCGCGAACACCATGCAGGGCGTGCTGCAGCAGCTGCTGCCGCCGATGAAGGCCGGCACCCGCGAGGGCCAGAGCTGGACCGACACCACCGAGGCGGACAACGACGGCGTGGCGGTCCGCACCGTCACCAACTTCCAGACCTCGGGCGGGATGATGGACGGCGCCAAGGTGGTCATGCTGGCGGGCGCATCGAGCACCGCGATGTCGGGGCAGCAGAACGGCCCGCAGGGCAGCATGAGCCTCGAGGGGAACGGCACCAGCAGCGCCAACTGGGTGGTGGCCGCCGACGGCACCTGCCTCTCGTCGACGTTCACCGGCACCCAGAACATCGCGGTCACCGTGGCCCAGCTCCCGGAGCCGATCCCGGTGACGGTGAAGCTCGAGGGCTCCACCGCGCTGCTCAAGTAGCCATGCGTCACGGCTGGCGGATCGCGGGGCTGCTCCTGGGCGCGGCATGCGCCTCGGGGGGCCCCGCGAGCCGTCCCGGGGGGCCCGCCCCGGCGCCCGCCACGCCCCGTCCCAGCATCGACCCCGTCCGCACCACGCCGGCGCCGCCGGTGGCGCTGCGCTATCCCCGCAGCGGCGGCGGCATCGTCCGCTACGCCTTCCACCGCCGCGACTCGCTGGCCGCCACGATGCCCAGCGGCGAGACCCAGGTGCAGCAGCTGGCGCGCACCGCGTACCTCACGCTCACCCTGGTGCACGCCGACAGCGGCAGCCGCATCACCGCGGTGGTCGACTCGGTGCGCCCCGACAGCGGCTTCGCGTTCGCGGCGCTGCTGCTCGACAGCGCCCGCAGCGCGCGGTGGACCGCCTGGCGCGACACCACGGGCCACACCCGGGTGGACGCCGGCACCTCGCCCTCGCTCGCGGCGAGCCAGATCCGCGACGAGCTGCAGCTGCTCTTCCCCCCGCTCCCGCCCCAGGGCGTGCTCCCCGGCGCCCGCTGGACCGACTCCACCACCATGGACGGCCGGGTGAGCGCCTTCGCCGCCACCGAGGTGGTGCACAGCCAGCTCGCCGCCGGCACCCTGCTCTCCGCCACCGGGGCCGTGCCGGTGGAGGTGCTGCGCAGCCGCCGCGCGAGCGGCACCGGCACCCAGTTCGGCCAGCCCATCAGCGTGACGGGCACCGGCGCCGACAGCCTGGCCTACCAGCTGCTCACCGATGGCCGCGTGGTGCAGGTGGAGGGCCGCCGCTGGACCGACCTGGTGGTGAGCCTTCCCACGATCGGGCAGTCGGTGCCGGCGCGGGAATCCTCGACGCTCCAGTTCACGCTGCTGCGCTGAGGCCCGGCATGCGCCGCGCCCTCACCCTGCTCCTCGCGCTCGCGGCGCTCTTCGTGGCGTGGCTGTTCGCCATCTGGCCGCCCCCCCTCTGGTACCGCACCCACTGGCCCCGGCAGACCGCCTTCATGGCCATGCGCGCCGGCGACACCGTGCCGGTGCGGTACCGCCCCGTCCCGCTCGACTCCATCGCCCCGGTGCTGCAGGACGCCGTGATCATCGGCGAGGACAACAACTTCCGCCGCCACGGCGGGATCGACTACCTGGCGCTGGCCCACGCGCTCGGCTACCAGCGGAGGACGTTTGCCTGGGACAACCCGCGCGACCGCCGGGAGCTCACCGCCCTGCTGCCCCACGCCTGGAGCCGCCGCGACAAGCTGCGCGGCGCCAGCACCATCTCGCAGCAGCTGGCCAAGAACCTGTACCTCAGCGCCTCGCGGAACCCGCTGCGCAAGGTGAAGGAGGCGGTGATCACCTGGCGGCTGGAGTCGGCGCTGGGGAAGGACCGCATCATGGAGCTCTACCTGAACGTGGTGGAGCTCGGCCGCGGCACCTGGGGGGTGGAGGCGGCCAGCCGGCAGTACTTCAAGAAGGGCGCGCGCCAGCTCACCACCGAGCAGGCGGCGGCGCTGGCCGGCACGCTGCCCTTCCCGCTCTCCTCCAACCCCGGCTACCGCCCAGGCCGGATGCGCTGGCGCCAGAACCTGATCCTGCGCCGGCTGCGGGGGGAGCAGGTGGAGGTGCCGACGGTGGAGACCGAGGCGGAGCCGCCCCCGCCCGCGGCCGACTCGACGGCGACGCCCCCCGATTCGGCGCCAGCGCCCCTGGAGGCCCCGCCAGCGGACGAACTGCCCCCGGCCGACACCCTGCCCGCCCCCGCCGATGCGACGGCGGAGACGGCCCCCTGATGCGGAAGCGGCTGCAGCTCTTCACCGTGCGGACGGCCATGCGCACCCTGGGCCGGGTGGCGCCGGAGCGCGCGGCCCGCCTGGCCGAGCGGCTGTTCACCCACCCACCCCGCGCCGCCGCGCGCCCGCACGAGGACGAGTTCCTCGCCACCGGCACGCCGTTCGCCCTGCCGATCTCGGCGGGTACGCTCGCGGCCTGGCGCTGGGGGGAGGGACCGACGGTGCTGCTGGTGCATGGCTGGGCCAGCCGCGCCGCGCGCTTCCGGGTGCTGGTGCCGCGGCTGGTGGCGGCGGGCTTCTCCGCGGTGGCCTACGACGGCCCCGCCCACGGCCGCTCGCCGGGGCAGCACACCAGCCTGCCGGAGTACGCCGCCGCCCTGCTCGAGGTGGCGGCCCAGCTGGGACCGCTGCACGCGGCGGTGGGACACTCGCTCGGCGGCGGGGCCATTGCGGTGGCGCTGGCGCGCGGGCTGGTGCTGCAGCGCGCCGTGCTGATCGCGCCCTTCGCGGCGCCCCCGGAGTTCTTCGACCAGTTCGCCGACCACGTGGCGCTGCCACCCAAGGCGCGGGAGCGGCTGCGCACCAACCTGGAGCGGCGCTACAAGCTCAAGTACGGCGACCTCTACGTGCCCCACCTGGTGCGCGAATTCACCGTCCCGGCGCTGGTGATCCACGACCGCGACGACCTGGACATCCCGCTGCGCGACGGCAAGGCGGTGGCCGAGGCGTGGCCCGGCGCCACGTTCGTGCGCACCGAGGGGCTGGGCCACCACGCGATCATGCGGGATGCCGGGGTGATGGACCGGGTGACGGGGTTCATCGCCGAGGTCAGATGAGGCCGGTGAGCAGCGCGTAGTTGATGGCGGCCGCCCCCAGCGCCACGCCGAGCACGGCCTTCCACCGCGGCGTGAGCAGGTCCATCCCCTGCAGCTGCGTGATGTCCTCGCCCCGCTCCAGCCGCTCCTGCCGGTACCCCTTGAACAGCACCAGCCCGAGCCCGATCACCACGAAGGCGGGGCCGGCCAGCGCCGCGAGCATCGAGAACGCGCCGTCCCGGCGCGCCTGGATCCAGGCCTGGTTGGTCATCCACGCGCTCGCGATGGCCATGGCCAGGCCGACGCCGCGTCGCGCCATGGCGGGGGGGTTGTTCTTGAGGTCCATGGGCGGGAAGAGGGAACCGGGAAAAGGGAAGCGGGAACTGCTCGAGCACCGAACCGCCGAACCGTCGAACCGCCTAGAGTATCTGCTTCCCGAACGCCGACTGCACCAGCTCCACGGCGAACTCGGCGGAGCGGTTGCGGTCGTCGAGGATGGGATTCACCTCGACCATCTCGAGCGAGCTGACCACGCGGGCGGCGGCGAGGGACTCCATGAGCAGCTGGGCCTCGCGGTAGTCGAGCCCGCCCTTGACCGGGGTGCCGACGCCGGGCGCGAGCGCCGGATCCACCGCGTCGAGGTCGAAGCTCACGTGCACGAAGTCGGTGTCTTTCGTGACGTTGGCGAGCGCCTTCTCCATGACGATATGGATGCCGTGGCGGTCGATGTCGGCGATGGTGTAGACGTGCACGCCGAGCGCGCGCAGGTGCTCGCGTTCGCCCTCGTCGACGCTGCGGATCCCCACCAGCGCCACGTGGCCCGGCTCCACCTTGCGGAAGCGGCCGGCGATCTGGCCCAGCGCCGCGGGGCCCAGGCCGAGCAGCGCGGCGAGCGGCATGCCGTGCACGTTGCCGGAGGGCGAGGTCTTCGGGGTGTTGATGTCGCTGTGCGCGTCGACCCAGAGCACGCCGACCTTGCGGCCCTTGCTGCGGGCGTGGGCGGCCACGCCGGAGATGGTGCCGACCGCGATCGAGTGGTCGCCGCCGAGCACCAGGGGGATGTGCCCCTTCGCGAGCACGCCCCGCACCCGCGCGGCGAGCAGCGTGTTGGCGTGGACGATCTCGGCGAGGTAGCGGGCGCGGCGGTCACCGACCTGCATGACCTCCATGTTGCGGATGTCGAGGTCGCCCTCGTCGATGACCTTGTAGCCCTGCTCCCGCAGCCGGTCGTTGAGGCCGGCGATGCGGATGGCGGAGGGCCCCATGTCCACCCCGCGGCGCCCGGACCCGAGGTCCATGGGGACGCCGATGACGTGGATCAGCTTGCGGGAGCGGGGGGCCATGGGGAACCGCGGGAAGAGGGAAACGGGAGGCGGGAAGGACGGGTGGGTCCGGTGCCCGCCTCCCGCGTCCCGCCGTTCAGTCGACCAGCCGGAGCGGCATGACGAGGGTCAGGTACGCCGCCGGGTCGTTCCAGCCCACCGGTTCGCAGGTGGCGGCGCGCTCGGGGCCCTTGAAGGTCAGGCGCACCTCGTCGGTGGGCATGTACTTCATGATCTCGAGCAGGTAGGCGGCGTTGAAGCCGATCTCCATGGTCTCGCCGTCGTAGCTGACGGAGAGCTCCTCCTGCGCCTCGCCCAGGTCGGGGGTCTGCACCGAGAGCTTGCAGGAGCCGTTGGCCAGCCCCATGCGGATGCGGTGGGTCTGGTCGCTGGCGACGATGCTCATGCGCTTGAGGGCGGAGGCGAGGGCCGCCTTGTCGGCGGTCATCATCTTGTCGTTCTCGCGCGGGATGACCTGCTCGTAATTGGGGTACGGCCCCTCGATGAGCCGGGTGTAGACCTGGGTGGTGGCGGAGCGGAAGCCGAGGTGGTTGTCGCTCTTGGCGATCTCGAGCTCGTCCTGGTCGCCGAAGAGGCGGCGGATCTGGTCCAGCGCCTTGGGCGGGATGATCAGGTCGGCCTGGCCCTTGCCGATGCCGGCGGTGACGGGCACGTCCATGCGGGCCAGCCGGTGGCCGTTGGTGGCCACCATGCGCATCCGCTCGGGCCGGAGCTCCCACAGCACGCCGTTGAGGATCGGGCGGCTCTCCTCGGTGCTGGCGGCGAAGGCCACGTGGGAGACCAGCTTCTGGACGTCGCCGGCCTTGGAGCGCCAGGCGGCGTCGAACTTGACGGCGGGGAAGGCGGGGAACTCCTCGCGGGGGAGGCCGAGGAGCCGGAACCTGGAGCGGCCGCACTCGATGGTGGCCCGCTGCTCGCCGGAGCTGGTGAGCCGGATGGCGGCGCTGGGCAGCTCGCGGACGATGTCCGAGAGCTTCTTGGCCGGCAGGGTGATCGCGCCTTCCTGGTCGACGCTGGCCGGCACCGTGGTGCTGACCGCGATGTCCAGGTCGGTCCCGGAGAGCCGGAGCCCGTCCGCGGTGGCCTCGAGGAGCACGTTCGAGAGCACCGGCAGGGTGGTCTTCGTGGGAATCGAGGCGGTGACGGCTTGCAGTCCTTCCTGGAACTGCTCCCGCGTGATCGTGAACTTCATCCCGTTCCTCGGCGTGCAAGAAGTACTACTGTTTCTCTGTTTATTTAAACTAGTAGCAGTAGTAGGCTCTGGGGATATGTCGACAGCCGCCCCAACTCCACGCTGCGTCACCGGTTGGGGGCTTCCGGCCCTGTGGACCGGTTGTGGAGGGTGGGGATGAATCCGGGAGAAGTGCCCCGGTTGTCCCGTCCGCCCACATCGCCCACACCCTCCGTGGACAACTACTGTGCAATCAGCTCCGTGCGCGCGCTTTCGATGCGATCGCGGAAGGAGCGGTCGCGCACCATCTGCCGCTGGACCTTGTCCACGCTGTGGATCACGGTGGAGTGGTCGCGGCCCCCGAACGCCTGCCCGATCTCGATCAGCTGCATCTGCAGGATGTCCCGCGCCAGGTACATGGCGATCTGCCGCGGCACCACCAGGGTCTTGATCCGGGCCTTGGAGCGGAGCTGCTCCGAGGTCACCCCCCAGCGCCGGGCCACCACGTCCTGGATCCGGTCGATGGTGGGCAGGGTCCTGGGGGTGGCCGAGAGGTCGTCGCCGGGCCGGATCTTGTCGGCCAGGGCCTCGCGGGCCAGCTCGATGGACACCTCGCGGTGCTTGAGCGACGCGAAGAGCAGCAGCTTGATGATGCAGCCCTCGAGCTCCCGGACGTTGGAGCGGACGTGCTCGGCGATGAACCGGAGCACGTCGTCCGGGATGGTCATCTCGAGGTGGTCCTGCTCCTGCTTCTTGCGCAGGATGGCGATCCGGTGCTCGAGGTCGGGCTGGCCGATGTCGGCCACCATGCCCCACTCGAACCGGCTCACCAGCCGGGCCTCGAGGCCCGGGATCTCCTTGGGCGGCCGGTCGGAGGTCAGGACGATCTGCTTCCCGGCCTCGTACAGGGCGTTGAAGGTGTGGAAGAACTCCTCCTGGGTGGCCTCCTTGCCTTCCAGGAAGTGCACGTCGTCGACCAGGAAGAGGTCGATGTCCTGCCGGTAGCGCTTGCGCAGCTCCGGCATGGTGCGACGCGAGATCCCCTCGATCACCTCATTGATGAACTGCTCGGCGCTCACGTACAGCACCCGGGTGCCGGGGCTGCGCCGCAGCATGGCGTGGGCGATGGCCTGCATCAGGTGGGTCTTGCCCAGCCCGGTGGCGCCGTAGATGAAGAGCGGGTTGTAGGTCTTGCCCGGGGCCTCGACCGCGGCGTGGGCGGCCGCGGCGGCCAGCTGGTTCGACTTGCCGATGACGAAGGAGTCGAAGCTGTAGCGGTCGTTGAGCGGCTGGTTGCTCGGGTTGGACTGCACCGAGCTGTGGCCGCCGGCGGGTGGACTGACAAAAAAGTCCATCTGCGGCCGCCGCTGCCGGTCTTCCTGGACCCGGAAGGTGACGGTCACGGGCTTCCCGGCGACCGACTCGGCCAGCCGGCTGAGCAGGGCGCCGTGGTTGGTCTCGTTCCACTTGGCGGCGAACTCGTCGGGCACGGCAATGACGAGTCGGTCGTCCTCGAGGGCGACGGCTTCGGTGGGTTCGAGCCACGCGCGCACGACCTTGTCGGGTAGCTTCTGCCCGGCTTCGTCGAGGATGCGCTTCCAGATGTCTTTGGCGGACTGCTGCATGCCACTCAGGAGAGATGAGGCGTTAGCAAGGGTGGCCGAACGTACGGGCCGGATGTGGAAAAGTCAACCTTGACCCGAGAGGGGGGTCCTGGCTAGGTTTGCAGGCTCATTTGAGGGGATTTTCCAATGAATCCGTCATACCGTCCGCGCAACAAGCGCCGGATCGCGAAGCATGGCTTCCGCACCCGGATGTCCACCCGCTGGGGCCGCGAGACCCTGTCCCGCCGGCGCAAGAAGGGGCGGAAGCAGCTCGTCGTCAGCATCGGCTCCAAAGACGGGAGCCGCTGACGCCAGGCGAACGGCGGCCGCGGTCGAGCCGCCTCGCGGGCCGGGCCGAACGGCTCCGGTGCCTCGAGCAGGGTCGCCGGCGCCGGCAGCGCTTGCTGGAGTTCATCTGGATGGACAACATGGTGGGCCACCCACGGATGGGACTGATCGTTCCGAAGTTCCAGTCCAGCGCGGTGGCCCGCAATCGTTTGCGGCGGCGCCTGCAGGAGCTGTGGCGCCGGGAGATCCAGCCCCGGCAGGGCGGGCGGGACCTCCTGATCCGGGCCCGGAAGGAAGCGTACGGCGTGCCGTTCCAGACGCTCAGGACCGAGCTGCTCACCTGGGTGGGCGGGCTGTGAAGTTCGGCGGCGCGACCGCCTGGCGGCTCGACGACTCGGCGGCTCGACGGCTCTTTCCCCGGCCCACCACCCCGCTCGGCTGGCTGCAGGCGCCGCTCACCTGGCTCAGCATCCTCCTCATCCGTCTGTACCAACTCGTCATCTCCCCGGGTCTGCCCTCCAGCTGCCGGTTCGCGCCGAGCTGTTCGGCGTATACCCTCGAGGCGGTGCAGCGCCACGGTGCCCTGTGGGGCATCTGGCTCGGCGCCCGCCGGCTGGTCCGCTGCCATCCCTGGCATCCGGGCGGCTACGACCCGGTTCCCTGACCCCACGCATAGGCACTCATGGACCGCCGTGTGATCTGGGCGATTGGGCTGATGATGGTCATCGCCATCGCCCCCACCTTCTTCCTCAAGCCGCCGGCCAAGCCGGTGGTGACGGCCGCCGATTCGGCGACCCGGCAACCCGGCGACTCGACGGCGCGTGATACCGGGCGGGTGCTGGGCCGCGACAGCGCGTTCGGCCCCGTGGGCGTGGTCGAGCCCGATGGCAGCATCCGCCCCACCGCCGACACCATCACCGTCTCGGGCCCGCTCTACACCTACGCCTTCAGCACCCGCGGCGGCGCGATGGTGCAGGCCACGCTCGCCCGCTACAACGCCCTCGACCCGATCGGGAAGGGCCAGCCGGTCGAGCTGCTGCCCGCCCCGATCCACCAGCTCGCGCTGAACGTCGGCAACGACACGCTGCCGCTGGCCGGGTGGGACTTCACGCCGGTCGGCGGCGCGGCGGCCCGGCGGCTCGAGGCGAAGGGCTCGCCCGAGACGCTCACCCTGCAGGGGAGCCGCGGCGGCGTCACGGTGGAGCTCAGCTACACCTTCCGCCCCGAGGACTACCTGATCGGGGTGCGCGGCCGGGTCAGCGGCCTCGGGCCGGTGGGCGGGCACCTGCTCATCGACATGGGGAGCGGCTTCCGCCAGACCGAGGCCGACAGCGCGGCCAACTACTACGAGTTCGGCCTGGTCACCAAGACCGACGAGTCGCAGCTCACCAAGTTCTCCTCGCTCGACCCGCTGGAGCGGCGCACCATCGAGGGCCCGCTCGAGTGGGCCGCGGTGAAGGCCAAGTACTTCGTGGCCGCGGTGCTGGTGGTCGACTCCGGCGCGGCGCAGCTCTCCGGCGCCACGGCGCAGGCGCTGCCCGCCGCCAAGAAGCCCACCCACGCGCAGGTCACCTTCGGCATGCCGCTCGCGGCCGCCGGCGACTTCCAGTACCGCATCTACCTGGGCCCGATGGAGTACCCACGGCTCAAGGCGATCGGCCACGGCTTCTACGACATCAATCCCTACGGCTGGCCCGGCTTCCGCACCATGATCCGGCCCATCGCGGTGGGCGCGCGCTGGCTGCTGGTGTCCATGCACGAGAACCTGGGCCTGGCCTACGGCATCGTGCTGGTGCTGTTCGGGGTGCTGATCCGGATCGTGCTGTGGCCGCTCAACCAGAAGGGCATGCGCGCCAGCATCCGGATGCAGGCGCTGCAGCCCGAGATGCAGCGGCTGCAGGACAAGTTCAAGGACGACCCGGCGCGGATGCAGAAGGAAGTGATGGAGCTGTACAAGCGCGAGGGCGTGAACCCCTTCAGCGGCTGCTGGCCGCTGCTGCTGCCCTGGCCGATCCTGCTGGCGCTGTTCTTCGTGCTGTCGAACTCGATCGAGCTGCGCGGGCAGTCGTTCCTGTGGCTCCCCGACCTGGCGCTCAAGGACCCGCTCTACATCATCCCCGTGGTGATGGGGCTCTCGATGTTCGCGGTGAACAAGGTGGGCATGGCCGGGATGCCGCCCAACCCGCAGTCGAAGATGATGCTGTACTTCCTGCCGGTGATGATGACGGTGATGTTCGTGAACTTCGCCTCCGGGCTCAACCTGTACTACGCGGTGCAGAACATCGTCAGCATCCCGCAGCAGTGGTACCTGGCCAAGGAGCGGCTCAAGGCGAAGCCGCCGGAAGTCGGCACCAAGAAGGGGTGACGGCGCACCGCCGGGAAGCGGGAAACGGGAAGCGGGAAGGCACGAGGAGCTCACCTCGCCTTCCCGCTTCCCTTTTCCCTTTTCCCCCTTCCCTGCAGTTTAGGGCATGCTCTCCGACCCCATCGTCGCCCTCGCCACCCCGCCCGGCCGCTCCGCGCTCGCGGTGATCCGGCTCTCGGGCACGGGGGCGTTCGGGATCGCGGCGAAGGTCATCCCCTCCTTCCGCGCCGACCCGCCGCGGACCGCGCACTACGCCGCCTTCCGCGACGCCGCGGGGCAGCTGATCGACCGCGGCATCTACCTGGCCTTTCCCGGCCCCCGCTCCGAGACCGGCGAGGACGTGGTGGAGTTCCAGTGCCACGGCGGGCTGGCGGTGCCGGCGCGGCTGGTGGCGGCGATCGAGGCCGCGGGCGCGCGCCCGGCGCATCCCGGCGAGTTCACCCGCCGCGCGGTGCAGCACGGCAAGCTCGACCTGCTCCAGGCCGAGGCGCTGGGCGACCTCATCGACGCGGAGGCGCCGGCCCAGGCGCGCGCCGCGCTGGTGCAGCTCGAGGGGGGCCTCACCCGCCGCATCGCGGCGCTGCGCGCCGGGCTGGTGGAGCTGCTGGCGCTGCTGGCCTACGACGTGGACTTCCCCGAGGAAGACGACGGCCCCGTCTCCCGCGAGCGGATCGAGGCGGCGCGCGCCGCCGTGCTCGCGGGGGTGGAGCAGCTGCTCGGCACCGCGCCGCTCGCCGACCGGGTGCGCCGCGGCGCGCTGGTGGTGCTGGCCGGCCCGCCCAACGCCGGCAAGTCGTCGCTGTTCAACGCCCTGCTCGGGAGCGAACGGGCGCTGGTCACCGAGATCCCCGGCACCACCCGCGACGCCATCGAGGCCCACGTGGAGTTCCACGGCTGGCCCATCCGCCTGGTGGATACCGCCGGCCTCGGCGAGGCCACCGACCGGCTCGACGCGCTGGGCCAGGCGATGGGCCGGCGATTCGTGGAGGGGGCGGATCTGGTGGTGGAGCTGGGCGGCCTGGCGGTTCGGCGGCTCGGCGGTTCGGAGGCTGCACCGCTGCTGGTCCGCGCCAAGGCCGACCTGGGTGGCGAGGGGGAGGGGCTCCCGGTGTCGGCGGTGACGGGGCAGGGGCTCGCCGAGCTCAAGCGCGCCATCGTCGCGCGGCTGTTCCAGTCCGGCGCCGGCTTCGCCGACCTGGAGCCGGCGCTCACCCGCGAGCGCCATCGGGTGGCCCTCACCGCCGCGCGCGACGCGCTCGCGGCCGCCGCCACGCACCTCGGCCTGGGCGGCGAGGCGGTGCTCGCCGCGCACCACGTGCAGGAGGCGGTGCGCGCCCTCGACGCGCTGGTGGGGGTGGTGGATGTGGAGGAGGTGCTGGACAGAGTCTTTGCGTCGTTCTGTGTGGGGAAGTGAGTCGACGGACGGGAAGCGGGAAGCGGGAAGCGGGAAGCGGGAAGAGTGAAGGCGAGGGGAGCTTCTCTCGCCTTCCCTTTTCCCGTTTCCCTTTTCCCCTTATGCTGACCCCATGCAGATCTCTGCCCTGCATCTCTACCCCGTGAAGTCCTGCGCCGGCCTGAGCCCCGCCGCCTGGCCGGTGGACGCGCTCGGCCTCCAGTACGACCGGCGCTGGATGGTGATCACGCCGCGCGGGGAGTTCCTGACCCAGCGCGAGGTGCCGGCGCTGGCGCTGGTGATCCCCGAGATCCGCCCGCCGCACCTGGTGCTGCGCTTCCCGGGGCAGCCGGAGCTGGTGACGGCGCTGGCCCCGATGGGCGGCCGGCCGGTGGCCACGCAGGTGTGGGATGATCCGCTCCGCGTGGTGGCGCCCGACCACAAGGCCGACGCCTGGTTCTCCGACGTGGTGGAGCAGGAGGCGGTGCTGGCCTACTTCCCCGAGACGGTGATCCGCCCGGTGAATACGCACTGGGCGCCGCGCGGCGGCCGCACCGGCTTCGCCGACGGGTTCCCGTTCCTGCTCGTGGGCGAGGCCTCGCTGGCCGACCTCAACGCCCGCCTGGCCGCGCCGCTCCCCATGAACCGCTTCCGGCCCAACCTGGTGGTGTCCGGCAGCGCGCCCTTCGCCGAGGATGGCTGGCGCGAGGTCACGATCGGCGGTATCCCGATGGAGGTGGTGAAGCCGTGCGCCCGCTGCGTGATCACCACCACCGACCAGGCCACCGGCCGGCGCATGGGCGACGAGCCGCTGCGCACCCTGGCCACGTTCCGGCGCCAGGACCAGAAGGTGATGTTCGGGCAGAACGTGGTGCACTACGGGACGGGCACACTCCAGGTGGGCGATGCAGTGAGAGTCGGGTAGATTGGCGGGAAGCGGGAAGCGGGAAGCGGGAAGCGGGAAGCGGGAAGCGGGAAGCGGGAAGCGGTCGGGTCCCGGGCTCCATCCAGGCATCACCCAACCTCACTTCAGCGACGTCCATGACCCCCACCCTCCTCGGCATTCCGTGGGACGCGAGCTCGTCGTTCCAGCGGGGGCCGGCGCTGGCACCGGCCGCGATCCGCGCGGCGCTCCGCTCCGATTCCACCAACGGCTGGAACGAGGAGCCGGCGGACGCCCGCGCGCTGCTCCAGGACGCCGGCGACCTGGCGCTCCCCACCGACGGCCCGCTGCCGCTCGAGGCGATCACCGCCGGCGCCCGCGCGCTGCTCGAGACCGGCGCGGTGCCGATCTTCCTGGGCGGCGACCACGCGGTGACCTGGCCGCTGGTGCGCGCGGTGCGCCCCCGCCACGAGCGGCTCACGATCTTCCACCTCGACGCCCACCCCGACCTCTACGACGAACTCGACGGCCGGCGCGACAGCCACGCCTGCCCCTTTGCGCGGATCCTCGAGGAGGGCGGCGCGAACTACCTGGTGCAGGCGGGGATCCGCACGCTCAACGCGCACCAGCGCGACCAGGCCCGGCGCTTCGGGGTGGAGATGGTGACGATGCGGCAGGGACTCGAGGCGATGGTCACCGCCGCCCGCCGCCTGGCCGGGCCGGTGTACCTCTCGGTAGACCTCGACGCGCTGGACCCGGCGTTCGCGCCGGGGCTCAGTCACCCCGAACCGGGGGGGCTCAGCACCCGCGAGCTGCTCACCATCCTGCAGGCAATCCCCAAGGGCCGCATCGTCGCCGCCGACGTGGTGGAGCTGAATCCGATGACCGACCTCCGCGACCTCACGGCCAGGGTCGCGGCGAAGGTGATTGGAGAGATCGTGGGGAGGGTGGGGTAGGGACAGCGGGAAGCGGGAAGCGGGAAGCGGGAAAAGGGAACATCAGATCGATGGAGAGGTGCCGCGAACCGCCCTACCGCCCTACCGCCCTACCGCCCTACCGCCCTACCGCCCCTCGTTATGCGACCCGTCGCAGAACGGCTTGGCCTTGGAGCGTCCGCAGCCGCAGAGCTTGACGGTGCCGGGTTTCTTGGGGGTGGGCTGGGGGATCTCGCGGCCCTCGCCATCGACGAGGACGACCGGCGTTTCGATGAGGATGCTGCCGGAGGGCTTGATGGTGATGCGGACCGGCGCGTCGCTCATGCCGTCTGGACGCCCCGGGCCTGGTCTTCGGCGACCTGGAACTCCTGGGCGCTGGCGCGCAGGGCCTGGGCGATGCCCCGCTCCTGCACCAGGGCCTCGGACATCCGGTGCCCCAGGTAGTAGCCGGAGCGCTCGGGCAGCACGCGGCCGGCCACCAGGCGTGCCGAGGGGCTCATGCCGCCGCTCAGGTAGCGGAGGCGGAGCCCGATGCCGCGGCCCTCGAGCTCGGGCTCGACCACGCGGCGGAGCAGCGACTCGAGTTCGCGCAGGCGGCGGTACTGGCGGCGGGGATAGCCGAAGTAGTTGGCCGGGTCGAGGCCGGGCGCCACCGCCTGCGCGGCATGGACGGCCAGGCCCTCGTTGAGCAGCAGCTCGCGCAGGGTGGCCCGGCTGCCGGTGACCCAGTAGTCGTAGTAGCCGCCCTGGTCGGCGACGATGCGCTTGAGCTCGCTCTGGCTCTGCGGCGAGGTGTAGCGGACACAGTGCGCCAGCTCGTGTGCCACCCAGAGCGGGATCAGCTCCGGCGGCAGGCCCATGCCGTAGGTCTCGGGGTTGGCCCGCCCGGTGAAGTGCTCCAGGCAGATGAACGCCACGCCCCGCCCTCCCACCACCAGCTCGCCCGCGTTCGCGGCGCCCATCCCGACCATCAGGTAGACGTCCGTCGGCCGGTCCACGCCCAGCAGGTCCTCGGACTGGGCAATGGCGTCCTCGACGATGCCCGCGACGTCGGAGCTCTCGAGCAGCTCGTAGAGGTCGGAGCGGTCGGCGTTGAGGGCGTGGGTCATGACCGCGCGCGCCTGCTGGCTCTCGAGGTCCAGCACATAGTTGTGCCAGTACGCGGAGAGCACGGCACGATGCGCGTTCAGGTACTGCTCGAACGCGGCGTCGCGGTCAGTGGCTTTCAGGACGGAGAGGAATTCGGGGACGAGATTGATCAGCACGTGCGCAAATATCGGCGGTTGACGTGAAGGCGCAAGCCCCGTTCTCCTTGCCAGAATTGCCCGGACGCCTTGACAGTGGCGGACCGAGTGTGAGACAGCGCACAGACGGACGGCGCGCGGGGGGAAGGGCCATCATTCTTCCCGCTTCCTCTTCCCTTCAGCCTCCCTACTCCTCGCCGGCGGGGCGGATTCCCTCCGCGCGCCAACGTACGCGCTTCTCCCCTCACTCCTCGCCGGCGGGGCGGATTCCCTCCGCGCGCCAACGTTCGCGCTCGGAGGGGGAGTGCTCGTCCGCCCGCCCGCTCACGGACGCGCGCTTCGGGAACCCGCCCGCGCCGGCGAGGTACGCCCGCTTCCCCCGCTTCCCGCTTCCCGCTTCCCGCTTCCCGCTTCCCGCTTCCCTCTTCCCCTCAGTTCCCGCCCAGCTGCGCGACCCTGATCCTCGCCCGCTCCACCCGCGCGCGGTAGATCGGTTCCGCGTCGCTCCAGTTCTTGAGCACCTGGCGGTAGCGGGTGACGGCGCTGTCGCGCTCGCCGGCGGCGTCCCAGGCCAGGGCGCCGAGTTCGAGGAGCTCGGTGGTGGTGGCGTAGGTCTGGGAGGCGTCGAGGCCGCCGCGGCGGGCGGCGTCGGCCCAGTAGGCGGCCTCGCGGGGGCGGTTGAGGCGGAGCAGGACCTTGGCGAGCTCGATATTGGTGCGGGTATAGCCGCTGGTCGGGCTCCAGATGGCCTGCCGGAACTCCGCGGCGGCCTGCTCCAGCTGGCCCCGCGCCGCGTACAGCAGGCCGCGCACATGATGGTGGGCGCGGCCGTCGCGGCCGTAGCTATTCCGCTGGCCCCACACCTCGAGGCTGTCGGCGATGCGGGGGAGCGGCGCGGTGTCGCCCGCGGCGGCGAGGGCGGTGCTGCGGAGCAGCTGGGTCCACACCAGGTTGCGGGCCACCTGCGAGCGGGTGGTGTCCTTGGGGCTGCGCGAGACGGAATCGAAGATGGCCGCCGCGCGGCGGAACTCGCCCAGCTCGTACCAGGCCTGCCCCTCGAAGAGGGCGTTGTACGGCGCGGCGCCCCGGGGCGCCTGGGTGTCGAGCGCCCGCAGCCGGTGCGCCCACTCCAGCCCCTCGCGCGGCTTGCCCTGCATCCGGTGGCTGAGGCTCAGCCACTTGTAGCCCTCACCCGGGAGCTTGCCGTGGGCCAGCTGGGTGTAGTAGCTGTCGGCCGCGGCGAAGTTGCCCATGCGGAGCCAGACCTGCACCCGGAAGCCGTCGCGCACCAGCCCGGGGTCGCGGGCGATGACGGCCTGGTCGGCGGTGAGCGCCTCGCGGTACCGCCCGGCGAGCATGAGCTGCCAGCTGATCTGCCCCGCCGGCCCCGGCGCCTGCGGCTGGGCCCGCTGCCACTCCTCCGCGGTGCGGATGGCCGCCGGCAGCGAGTCCATGTAGTCATAGGTGCCGATGAGCATCAGGTAGGCGATGCAGGCGTGGCAGCGCACCGGCGGGCCGTCCTTCCGCTCGCTGGCCCGGAGCGAGAGGGAGTCCATCCGGATCACCTTCCGCAGCGGCTCGACCGCGCCCAGGAAGTCGCCGCTCGAGTTCCGCGCCCCCGCGAGCCAGGTGTACCCCTCCGGCTCGTTGGGATACCGCACGGTGAGGCTCTCCGCGATGGCGATGCGGTTGGGCGCATCCACCGCCGCGCTCCACCCCGCCAGGATGGTGAGCCGCTCCCGCTCCGACGCCCGCGCCGAGAGCCGCACCGCCCGCTCCAGCCCGCGGATGAGGTTCACGTCGTTGAAGCTCCCCTGCGTGGTGGCCAGCCAGTAGGCGGCCATGGCAAAGGTGGAGTCCTCCTGCAGCGCCTGCTCCATCAGCCGGGCCCCGGCCTCGCCGTCGCCGCGGAAGAGGGCGCGCAGCCCCTCCTCGTAGAACCGGTACGCCACCAGGGAGCGGGTGGTGACGTCGGCGATGCTGCCGCTGGCGGTGCTGTCGAGCCCGGCGGTGATGCTGCGCCGTGCCTCCTCCACCAGCCCGAAGAGGTCCCCCGACTCGGACGAGTAGCTCTCGATCACGCTGCCGGTGGCGAGGCTGGTGCGGTTGAGGTCGAGCCGGAGCCGGCCGTCGGGCCGGCGATAGAGCGCGCCGTCGAGCAGCTCGGTGGCGCCGGCCGCCCGCGCCGCGCGCACCGCGCTGGCCGCCGAGTCGCCGGTGCCCCCCGCCGCCTGCGCCATCAGCTCGTACATCCGCGCGGTGCTGATCACCTGCAGCGAGCGGCTGCGGGCCAGGTCGGTGGCGAGCATGTCGCCGAGCGGCCGCGCCAGGCCCTCGCCGCTCCGGGTGTAGTCCTTGATCATCCCCACCGCCACCACCGGCGCCGCGACCCCCGCCCCCATCCGGTCCCGGAACACCCGCACCCGCAGCACCCCCGCCAGCACCAGGCCGAGCACCACGCCGATGGCGATGCCGAGCCTGGTCGAGGTGCGCTTGAGGAAAGGTTTGGCGGTAGGGCGGTACGGCGGTACGGCGGTAGCGCCCGCGACGGGCGCGCGCTCGGGGACGGGGCGGGGACGGGCGTACTCGTCGGTGTAGCCGGAGATGAGCTTGCGGCCCGAGGGCTCCGGCACCGGCGCCGGCCGGGTGACGGCGGGGGTGCCGGGAATGGTGGAGACGGGGACGGCGGGGAGGGCGGTCGAACGGTCAGACGGACGGACGGTCAGTGTGTCGGGGCCATCCGACCGTCCGACCGTCCGACCGACCGCTTCCCCCACTCTCTCGCCCCCGGGTCGCGCTGACGCGCTCCCGAAGGGGGCTCGGTCGCCGCTTCCCGCTTCCCGCAGTTGATCCGCCAGCCGCTTCACCTCCGGCTCCGGCTCCAGCTCCAGCTCCTGCCGCAGCAGCATCTCGTACACCCGGTAGTGCTGCAGGGCGGCGGCGCGGTCGCCGGCGCTGGCCAGGGCGCGCATGAGGCCGAGCGCGCTCTTGGCGTTGAGCGGGTCGGCGTTGGCGAGGAGGCGCCAGTAGCTCACGGCGGCGCGGGGGTCGCCGGCGGCGGAGGTGTCCTGGGCCAGGCGCTCCAGCGCGGCGATGTAGTCGTGCGCCAGGGCCGTGCGCTCGGTCTCGGCCCAGCGCTCGAACTCGGGCGCCTCGTCGAGGTAGATGCCGTCGAGGAAGGGCCCCTGGTAGAGCGCCACCGCGTCGGCGAGGCGCTGCTCCTTGAGTGCCTGGCGGAAGCGGGCCAGGTCGCTGTCGCAGAGGTCGGGGTTGAGCCGGAGGTCGGTGGTGCCGAGCACCAGGTCTTCGGCGCCGAGGTCGCGGCGCAGGGCGTAGACGGCCTGGGCGAGGTTCTTCCGCGCCCGCTCCAGGTCGGACTCGGGCCAGAGCAGGCTCAGCAGCTTCTCGCGCGACAGGCCGCGCTCGCCGGCGGCGGCGAGGAGGGCGAGCAGCGCCAGGCGGCGGCGCTGCGCGCCGGCACCCGCGGCCGGCGCCCCGCCCCGCTGGATGCCGAGTCCCCCGAAGGTGACGAGCTGGAGCGGGGGAGTCACGCGGCGCCGGCGAGCGCCTCGAGGGCGCGGCTCAGGTTGGCCCGGGCGCGGGCCTCGAAGCGGGCCCGGAACGGCGCGGTGCTATAGATGAAGGGGCGGGAGAGGAAGCGCTCGAGCACCGCGCCGCGGCCGGCCGCGAAATCCGCCGCCGGCACCGAGGCGTACTCATCGCGGATCTGCCGCTCGTACTCGTCGTAGCGCGCCGGGACCGAGCCGAGGATGGCGAGGTCGATGTCGACCAGGAGCGCCTCCGCGGGGGTGGCGGGGGGGAGGTCGTGCCGGGTGGCGAGAATCAGCCGCTCGATGCGCCGGGCGGTGTCGGGCGCCGCGCCGGCCCCGCGCACCACCTCCGAGGCCCACGCCGCGCTGGCCTGCTCGTTGTCGGAGCGACGGGTGTCGTACACCGCGTCATGGAACCAGAGCGCCACCGCCACCTCCCCTCCGGCCACTCCCCCCGCCTCCGCCAGCTCCCCCGCCTCATCCAGCCGCTCGAAACACTCCCCAGGTGCTGCAGGGAATGGTAGGCGCGGCCGGGGGCGCGGTACGCCGCGATCACCTGGTCCCTGACGCCGGGCGCGGGGGCCGGGAGGCCGAGAGCGGCCCAGCTCCGGTCCCATCGGGTGGCCGCGTCGAAAGGCATGCCAGTCAACACGTTGCGTCAGGTGATCGGCAGGTGATCGAGGGGTGGAGCCGAATTCATTGGCAGGTGACCGTCGGGCCTATTGTAGCCCGCGTGGCAGATGGGAGCAAGCGGCGGTTCGGCGGTTCGACGGTTCGGCGGTTCGGCGGTTCGACGGTTCGACGGTTCGGCGGTTCGGCGGTGCGGTTCGGGGGGAGGTCACGAACCGCCCAACCGCCCGACACAACACTCAATCAAGTACAGGAGACCAGGCAATGCGGGGCACCAAGCGGATGGCGACGATGGCGGCCGTGGCGATGCTGACCGCCTGCGGTGGCGATGGCAACGGCAGCGTGGGTCCGGGGAACGGCGGGGCGGGGTTTTCGGCCGACGTGCAGGGCGATATCGAGACCTCCATCAAGGGCGATGCGCTGTTCGGCAACGCGAGCGACCCGGAGGCGGGGACGATCTTCGCCATCGAGATGGCGGAAGATGATGCGACCGGCGGCGGGCTGATCCAGCTGATCCGCATCGGCGACGGGGTGCCCGGCGTGGGCACCTACCAGCTGACCGACGCGGTGAACGGCACGCCCCAGGAGGGTGACTGGGTGGCGGCGGCGTACGACAGCGACCACGGCCAGCTGACCGCGATCTTCGCCGCCACCAGCGGCTCGGTGAAGGTGACCCGGAACAGCAACGGGGTGTACGAGGGGACCTTCGACTTCATCGCCATCGGCGGGGCGCTGTCCGACCCGACCACGGAGATGACCATCGCGGTGAACGGGAAGTTCAAGGCCACCCAGTCGCCCGGCTCGGCGCTGCGCTCGCTGCCGCGGGTGCGGAGCCGGTAATGCGCACGGGCCGCGCCGTGCTCGGACTCTGCCTGGTGCTCGGGGGGTGCCGCGAGGCGCCCGCCCCGGCCACCCGGGTGGCGGTCCGGCTGGACGGCGGCCCGGCGGCCGGGAGCTACGAGAGCAGCGCCAGCCGGCCGGCCTGCGTGCTGGCGCCGGCGGGTCCCGGCAGCGTGGCGGTGCAGTACACCGACTGGACCGGCCCCAAGCAGGGGCTGCGCAGCCTGTCCCTGGTGGTGCCGTCGCCGGCGCGGCCCACCGACTTCTACCTCGGCATGGTGTTCGGCGACTTCTTCGCCGGGCAGGTGCTCGAGATCGACACCCGCGCGACCACTCCGGTCCCGCGCGGGCATGGCCAGGTCGCGGTGCTGCAGGGCAGCCGCACGACCACCGTGACCGTCACCGGAGAAACCGACAGCGCCGTGCCCCTCACGGCAACGATCACCTGTCTTCACCCGAATGGAATGGAAGGAACCGACTCATGATGCGCGCTCCCCTCTCCCCGACGCGGTACGTGGCCTCCGTGGTCCTCACCGCCGGCGCCGCCGTGGCCCTGATGGGCATGAGCGGCCCCAAGCCCGCGCCCAAGCCGCCGACAACGCTCCGGATCGTGGCCCGCGACTACGGCTACGACGTGCCGGCGAGCGTCCCCTCCGGCCCCACGCGGATCGAGCTGGTGAACAGCGGCCACGACCTGCACCACGCGCAGCTGGTGCGGCTGGAGCAGGGGAAGACGCTGGCCGACCTGGCCGCCTTCCCGCACGACGCCCCGCCCCCCTCGTGGGTGGTGATGGTGGGCGGGCCCGGCGCGGTCGGCCCCGGCGACTCGAGCGCGGTGATCCAGACGCTCGCCCCCGGCAGCTACGCGGTGCTGTGCTTCATCCCCGCCGCCGACAACGTGCCGCACGTGGCCAAGGGGATGGCCGCCGGCTTCACGGTGACCGCCGCCACCAACGGGGCCCGCGCGCCGCAGCCCTCGTCCACGGTGCGGCTGGTGGACTTCGGGTTCGCGCCCTCGCAGCGGCTCAAGGCCGGGCGGCAGGTGATCCGGGTGGTGAACGACGGCGCCCAGCCGCACGAGATCGTGGTGTTCCAGCTGCTGCCGGGCAAGACCGTGGCCGACCTGCAGGCGTGGCAGATGGCGCCCAAGGGCCCGCCGCCGGCCCGCCTGGTGGGCGGCACCGTGGGCCTGGCCCGCGGCCACGAGGCGCTGATGGACCTGACGCTCGAGGAAGGGAACTACGTCCTCACCTGCTTCATCCCCGACGCGAAGGACGGGAAGCCGCACTTCATGCACGGGATGACGATGGCGATGACGGTGGGGCGGTAGGGGCGGTTCGGCGGTACGGCGGTAAGGCGGTAAGGCGGTAAGGCGGTAAGGCGGTAGGACGGTAGGGGGGGATGGTGGAGAGAGGGGAGTTTACCGCCCTACCGCCGTACCGCCCTACCGCCAACGTCAGCACTCAACCAAGTAGAGGAGACCAGACCATGCGACGCACCTCATGGATGGCGATGATGCTGCTGGCGACCGGCTGCGCGGTGAATCAGGCGGCGGTGGCGACGCCGCGGGCCGCGCTGGGCTTGCCGAGCCGGTTCGAGCCGATGGACCCGACGGCGCGGACCTGGCCATCGGACACGCTGATCGGGTCGGGGTGCCTGACGACGCTCAAGGACCCGCGCGACGACTCCGAGATCCACGCCGCCCGCGCCGGCGGCGGCCTGGCCGACTTCCGCATCCAGGACGGCCGCTACGGGGTCCGCCCCGGCGAGCTGCTGCGGGTGGTGTGCAACACGGGGCAGCCGGTGGGGGTGGTGGGGTGGAGGTAGGGCGGTAGGGCGGTAGGGCGGTAGGGCGGTAAGGCGGTAAGGCGGTAAGGCGGTAAGGCGGTAAGGCGGTAGGTTGGTAGGGTGGCACGTGATGGTGGTCAGCGCGGAGTTTTACCGCCCTACCGCCCTACCGCCTTACCGCCAGCACCTCAACGAGGCAACCATGACGGTCGTGATCATCTCCCTCCGCCTGCTGCACGTGCTGGCGGGGGTGTACTGGGTGGGGAGCGCGTTGTTCCTGGCGCTGGAGGTGGGGCCGAGCCTGGCGGCGACGGGTGCGGCGGGGGGCACGGTGCTGCTGGAGCTGCGGCGGCGGCGGTATCACCACGGGCTGCTGTACGCGGCGCTGGTGGTGATCGCGAGCGGGCTCGGGCTCTTGTGGATCGTGTCGGGGGGGATGCGGGCGGCGTGGCTGGCGAGCCCGCCCGGCGTGGCGCTGCTCACCGGCGCCGTGGCGAGCGTGGCGGCGGTGGCGATCGCGCTCACGCGCATCTGGCCGGCCGGCGACCGGATGGCGGCGCTGATCGAGCTGATCGGCCTGGCCCGGCGGCCGCCCACGGCGGAGGAGCAGGCGACGCTCGGGCGCTACGGCGCCGAGATGGGGCGGTGGAGCGCGGCGAGCACGGGGTGCCTGCTGGTGGCGGCGGCGGCGATGGGGGTGGCGAGGTACCTCTGAACTGCGGGGAAGCGGGAAGCGGCGACCGAGCCCCCTTTGGGAGCGCGACAGCGCGACCCGGGGGCGAGGGAGTGCGGGAAGCGGGAAGCGGGAAGAGGGAAAAGGGAAAGGGAAGAGGGAAGGCGAGGGGAGCTCGCGCCCAATCGCCGAACCGCCGAACCGCCGCCCCCCCCCGCTGTCACCGCTGGGTCACCAGGCGATCGTATTCCGCGTGGGAGCCGATCCAGAACCAGATGACCGTGTCGTCCTGGCGGACGCCGAGGGCGCGGTAGCCCAGGCCGACGCGGACGGAATAGATGGGTTCGGAGGGGTGGACCTGCTTGAACTGGAGAGCGGAGTGCCACGGGTCCGCGGCGAAGAGGCGATAGGCGAGGCGTGCGCGGGCTCGGACGTCCTCAGGCAGGGCGGCCAGCGCCTTGCGAAAGCGCTGGGTGGTGCGGGAATTCACGGCGCATTCGGATCGAGCGGTTCGGTCTGGCCGGCGCGGTATTCCTCCACGGCCTCGCGGGCGAGGGTGCGGAGGGTGTCCCCGGAGCGGCCGAGTGCCTCGCGCCAGCGGGGCTCGGCGTGAAGCTCGGCGAGGATCGACGCCGCCAGGGCGTCCTGTTCGGCAGGGGTGAGGCGCGCCGCGGCGGCAAAGGCCTCTTCCAGCAGCTTGGTCATCGGGGGCTCCGCTCGGAGACCCCATGAATCTAACGCTCAGGGCGGCCGCGGGCGGACCCATTCCGGGCGACGTGGGTCCGCGAAACGCGCCGCGGCTGTGCCGCTCTCACACCTCCGTCGCCACCCACCCCCCCCGCTGTCATTCCGAGCCCCGCAGGGGCGAGGAATCCCTTCGCCGCGAGCTCGCGAGTAAACTCGCGGCTCGGCGGCAGGCGCTAAAGCGCCTGGGGTCTTTCGGCCCGGGGCGGGCAGGGGCTCGTCGTGCCTCGCTTCAGCGATGGATGCCGAGCCGCGGCTTTAGCCGCGGGCTCGGGCAGCGGGCAGCGGGAAGAGGGAAGCGTGAAGGCGAGGGGAGTCCAGCGCCGCGAGCGCGCGAGTAAACTCGCGGCTCGGCGGCAGGCGCTAAAGCGCCTGGGCTCTTTCGGCCCGGGGCTGGCAGGGGCTCGTCATGCCTCGCTTCAGCGATGGATGCCGAGCCGCGGCTTTAACCGCGGGAAGCGGGACCGGCCCACGTCTGTCATTCCGAGCCCCGCCGGGGCGAGGAATCCTTGCCCCCTTCGCCTGGCCGGCTCGGGCGCCGCGAGCTCGCGAGTAAACTCGCGGCTCGGCGGCAGGCGCTAAAGCGCCTGGGCTCTTTCGGCCCGGGGCTGGCAGGGGCTCGTCATGCCTCGCTTCAGCGATGGATGCCGAGCCGCGGCTTTAACCGCGGGAAGCGGGACCGGCTGCGGGCATCGTGTCGCGATCCCGCCTCTACCCCCCCTTCCCGCAACGAAAAGAGGGAACGCGCGCCAGACCGGCCCCGCCTTCCCTCTTCCCTTTTCCCTCTTCCCTTCATCTCCGTCCCGTCATCGACCACCGTGGTCTTCACGCCGCGGCCCCGCTGCCTCCCTCGGGCCTGGTGCGGCCGCGCTTGGCCTCGGGCCAGGAGACGGTGCTGGCGCTCTTCCAGGCGGCGAGGTTCTCCGGGTCGTCGCGGAAGCGGACGATGTTGATGGCGTCGAGGGCCGCCACGGTGGCCAGGAGGGTGGTGCCGATGGCGTCCATCTCGGCCGAGGCGCCGACGTGCGCGCCGCGGGCGGCGGAGGAGCGGGTCAGGGTGGCCTCGTAGGCGTCGAGCAGGGCGGTGAACGCGGCCAGGCGCTCGGGGCCGAAGCCGAAGCCGGTGAACTCGTCCTGCAGCTCCGCCACCTTGGCGGCGAACTGGCGGCCGCGGCTCAGGCGGCTGACGTGGCTGCCCCCGCTCTGCTGCAGCAGGAAGTAGCGGCGCAGCTCGGGGCGGGTGCTCGCCAGGGCCTGACCGATCGCGGTGATTTCGCGCATGGTGACGTGCATCTGCGCCCGGGTCACCTGGCGATGCCCGACCGTGGCGCGCGCGGCGGCGCGGCCTTCCCCGAACTGCTGCAGGTACTTGCGCCCTTCCGCCACCGCGGTGGCCAGGGTGGCCACGAACTCGGTGAAGCGGGGGATGCTGGCGGGGTGCGCCTCGCAGAAGGCCAGGGCGCTGCTCCCCATGTCGTGCTTCTTCCGGAATTCCCGTGTCATACACTCTCTCCAGCGTTGGGTCGCCGCGCGCGGCGCGGACGACGGTGGGTGGTGCCTCCTCCAGTGAACGGTCTGCCCAGCTGCGTGCGATCGCGGGGGGCCCGAGATGCAGGACCCGGGCCACAACTCTGGGGGCCCTGTGTGAGGCGGCGCGCCGCACACAATGCGCGCCCGCGCGCACCCACGCGGCGCGCGCGAATGCCCACGAAATGCACGCGAATGCCCACGCAGTGCATGCGAATGCGCACGCAATGCATGCCGATGATCCGCCGCGCTCCGGGAGGGCCCACGCCCCGCGTGCGCGCGGCAAGCCGTGGCCCGCGAACGACTTGCCGCGCCGCGTGAGGCTCCACGCACGGCGCGCGCAGCCCCACGCGGTGCCCGCGCGCGCCCACGCAGTACCCTGGAGGCACGCGCCGCGCGGGTGGCGGGGTTTTTCATGTTTTGCGCGCAGGCACGCGCTGGGTGCGCACGGGGCGCCGCGTTCCGATGATGGGGAGCGGAGGAGAGTGTCCGTGGAACAGGACGGTTGGAGGGGAAAGTGTCCGGGAGTGAGGACGGTGGTGGAGACGGGGAAGGGGGAAAGGGGAAAGGGAGGAGGGAAGGCGAGGGGAGTGCGGGAAGGGGGAAGAGGGAAGAGGGAAAAGGGAGGGGGGGAGTGCGGCGCCGCGAGCTCGCGAGTACACTCGCGGCTCGGCGGCAGGCGCTGAAGCGCCTGATGTTCCCAGGCCTGGCGCTGGCAGGGACCCGTCATGCCTCGCTTCAGCGATGGATGCCGAGCCGCGGCTTCAGCCGCGGGCGGCGGGAAAAGGGAAGGCGAGGGGAGTGCATCGCCGCGAGCTCGCGAGTACACTCGCGGCTCGGCGGCAGGCGCTGAAGCGCCTGATGTTCCCAGGTCCGGCGCTGGCAGGGACCCGTCATGCCTCGCTTCAGCGATGGATGCCGAGCCGCGGCTTCAGCCGCGGGCGGCGAGGAAGGCGGGGAGTGCATGCCGCAGCTCGCGAGCTCGCGGCGCCTGCCCGTCCGCCGGCCCGCGGCGCCGGCTTCCCTTTCCCGCTTCCCGGGCCGGGCGCAGCCCGGCCCTCTCCCCCCGGCACCTTCTTCCGCCCCGCGCGGCTGTCACATGGGGGTGTGAGAATGGACCGCGGGTGCGCGCGTCACTCCCTCCTTATAGAAGGGGGGCCCCCGGGCCGGGAATCGGGCCGGGGCGGGCGCGGGCGGGGGTCGGGCCGGCGGCCGGCCACCCAGGGGGCACCGTCAGGCGCGATGTGACGGTGGAATGACGGGGGTGGGGTAGGGTGGGGGGAGCCGCCGGTGCGGGGCGCTCGCCGCGGGTGCCGGTCTTTCTTCTGGCCCACGGGCCCACCCCCTTCCTGGCGCGACCGATCGGCCCGATCCGACATGCATTCACTCAAGACCATCCTGACACTGCTCGCCAGGCATCACCAGCGGGCGACCTACGGGGCGCTTGCCGCCCTGCTGGGACGCACCCCGCGCAGCCTGCTGGCCGGCTGCCCGCGCGACTACCTGCACTGCTGGGTGGTGAACCAGGACACGGGGCAGCCCACGGCGTACCCGGCCGGGATGATCCATCCGGCCCTGGAGGAGCGGGCGGAGATCCTGGGGAGCGCGGCGGCGCTGCTCGAGTGGCTGCGGAGCAAGGGGTACGAGGAGGGGAAGAGCACCGGGGCGTGAGCTGGAGCGGTGCCCGGGCGGGTGTCACACCCCCCGGCCATGGTGAGGGCCCCCGGCCGCCGGCCGGGTCACCTTCACCGTGGAGCATCCATGCGCGCGCGTACGTTGTCCCGGATTGTCTTCTTTGCCCTTGGCGGCCTGCTGGTGGCGGCCTGCGCCACGATCATGCAGGGCACCAGCCAGGAGGTGTCGGTCTCCAGCACCCCGACGGGGGCCCGGGTGCTGGTCGACGGCGCGGAGATGGGGAAGACCCCGCTGGTGGCCAGCCTCAAGCGGAAGGACAAGCACGTGGTCCGGGTGGAGCTGGAGGGGTACCAGCCGTTCGAGATGGCGCTGGGCCGCGCCACGAGCGGCTGGGTGTGGGGGAACATCGTCTTCGGCGGGATCCCCGGGCTCGCGATCGACGCGATCACCGGCGGGATGTACAAGCTCAAGCCCGAGGAGATCCAGGCGACGCTGGCCCAGAACGCCGCGCTCTCCGCCGACCCGGAGACGGACCGGCTGGTGGTGACGGTGGTGCTGCGGCCGGACCCGGCGTGGGAGCGGATCGGGACGCTCGAGGCGCGGTGAAGGTGGCGGGGCCACCCCGCCGGGCGATCGGCTGGCGGGGTGGGCCGGCTGAGGGGTGGGGGGAGCCACCCGTTCGGGTTGCTTGCCGGGGGCGCCTGCGAAAGGCAGGTTAGGTGGTAACCCATGAGAGCGTACGTCGGGGTGACGGACCGCGGGTGGTGGGAGTTCCTCCGGCGGCAGGAGGGGCTCACGGAGGTGAATTTCTGGCAGCCGAGCGGGAGCAGCACGTTCCGGGCACTCCAGCCGGGCCAGCCGTTCCTGTTCAAGCTGCATTCCCCGGACAACTACATCGTGGGCGGCGGGTTCTTCGCCACCTTTTCGCTGCTGCCGGTGAGCCTGGCGTGGGACACCTTCGGGGTCCAGAACGGGGCGCGGACGCTGGCGGAGATGCGGGGGCGGGTGGAGCACTACCGGCGGACGGGGCCCACGCCGGACGAGGACTACCAGGTGGGCTGCATCATCCTGGCCGACCCGTTCTTCCTGGATGAGCGGAACTGGGTCCCGGCGCCGGCGAGCTTTGCGAAGAACATCGTGCGGGGCCGCGGCTACGACCTGCAGGAGGCCGATGGCCGGGCGCTATGGGAGGCGGTGGTGCTGGCCCGGGCCGCTCAGCGCACCCGGGTGGCGGATCCGGACGTGACCGGCGAGCTGTTCGGGCAGCCCACGCTGTTCCGGCCCCGGCTGGGCCAGGGGGCGTTCCGGGTGGCGGTGACGGACGCGTACGGCCGACGCTGCGCGGTGACCGGGGAGAAGACGCTCCCGGTGCTCGAGGCGGCCCACATCCGCCCGGTGGCGAGCGGGGGGCGACATGAGATCAGCAACGGGCTCCTGTTCCGGTCGGACATCCACATGCTGTTCGACCGGGGGTACGTGACGGTGACGCCGGAGCTCCGGTTCCGGGTGAGCCCGCGGCTCAGGCGGGACTGGCAGAACGGGCGGCACTACTACGCCTTGGACGGGGCGCCCGTGGCAGTACCGGATGAGCCGGGGCTCCGGCCGCTCCGGGAGGGGTTGGAGTGGCATGGGGGGGTGGTGTTTCGGGGGTGAATCCATTGTCAGGCCGAACAGCGTCACGGTAGGGGGCGAGTTGTTTGTCTGCTTGGGTTGGGGCTCTCTGATCTGGGACCCGCGTGACCTGCCAATTGTCCACAAGTGGCACACCGACGGCCCCGTATTGCCGATTGAGTTCGCCAGGTGCTCGACAGGACCACGCGTCACTCTAGTAATCCTACCCGGGACCCCGACCACGCCTGTACTCTGGGCTGAGCTCAGATGCGACAACATTTCGGCGGCGAAAGAAGCGATGCGTAAGCGCGAGGGCTGCGCTGTGTCAGATATCGGCTATTGGACGCCAGCAGCCAAGAGCGATGGACCGGGGGTCGAGACAATAGAAGCGTGGAGTCAGCCCAGAGGGCTCGCTGGAGTAGTCTGGACCGCACTAGGGGCGAAGTGGGAGGGGCAACCCGGACTGGCTCCAACAGCGGGACAGGTCCTCAAGTTCCTTGGCGAGCAGCCCCGGGCTCCGCCGCCGAAGTGTATTTCCGCAGGGCCCCGACACAGATCAGGACACCATTCCGGGAGCGAATCGAGCTTGCCCTGGGTTGGATGCCTGTAGGCGAATGAACGACAAGCTTTCGGCCAAGACAAGCAATTCCACAGCGCAGCAATCGGACGGTGATGCCGCACTCTGTAGACTTGACTCTCCATCTAGCCGGTGCCTTTCCAGTGTGGCACGATGCCTGAGGAGCCAGGGCCCCGCCCCCGCCCAGGGATGGTCGCGACGGTACGTAACCGACGCGGCCTAGTCACATCGGTGGCCCCCTTCGCCGCGGCCGAGCATGGGGTCGTCCACTTGGTGGGAGTGGAGTACTTCGATTCCGACGGGGCTCCGGATGATCAGCTCCTCTGGGAGCGTGAGCCGGGGGCGTCCCTCCTCGAACCCACGGCTCTGCCCGCGATCAATGCACATCCGGCGATGCTGCCGGATGAGCTTGATGCCATGGTGCGCGCGGCACGCTGGTCGGCGCTGACTCCTTACCTTGACCCCGACGGTACCCTCGGTCCCCTGGAGCGGCTGCCGGTCACTTCGCCGCTTCATGGCGCCATCCAGGCGGAAGACTACCAGCTCGTCCCGCTACTCAAGGCGCTCCGGATGCCCCGCGTCACTCTGCTTCTTGCAGATGACGTCGGGCTCGGAAAGACCATCGAAGCGGGGTTGATTCTCACCGAGCTGCTCCTGCGCCGCCGCGTGCGACGTGTGCTCGTGCTCTGCCCGGCATCCCTCCGACTGCAGTGGCAACAGGAACTGCGAGACAAGTTCTGTCTCGCCTTTGATGTGGTGGACCGCCCGGCCACCCACGCACTACAGCGCAGGCTCGGGCTCGATGCGAATCCGTGGCGCACCTTCAGCAGGGTGATCACCTCCTACGACTACCTCAAGCAACCGGATGTATTCGAACGGTTCGTGGCTGCTTCTCGTGTCCGGGATGATGCGCCGAGCCTTCCATGGGACCTTCTGATCGTCGATGAGGCGCACAATCTTGCGCCGGCTCCCTTCGGTGTGGACAGCGACGTCGCCACGATGCTCCAGCGCCTCGTCCCATTGACCGAGCATCGGTTGTTCCTGAGTGCCACGCCGCACAACGGCTATACCCGGAGCTTCACTGGCCTGCTCGAGACCCTGGATCCGGTCCGGTTTACTCGGAAGAGTGATCCGCTCACCGCCGCCGAACAGGGACGCGTGGAGCAGGTGGTGATCCGGCGGCTCAAGCGGGAGATCAACGCCTCCGGACCAGTGCCGAGGTTCGCCGCGCGCCACCCGGAAGCGCTACCGGTGGCATTCGGTGACAACGAGGTCGCACTGGCACAGGCCTTCGGAGAGTTCCGCCGGGCGGTCTGGAGGGCCGTCGCCGGCGGTTCTCGAGGTTCCCAGCTCTCCGGTCGCTTCGCCGTCGAGGTGCTCGGGAAACGTAGGCTCTCCGGTCCTGCGACCTTCGCTGACTCGTGGAATCGCTACCTGCAGGGATTGGCTTCAGGGGACGACACCGCCGATTCCGAGGTGCAAGCGGTCGAGCGGTCCTATCGTGAGGGATTGGCGGACGATCGCGAAGCGGAGAGCCGCGTGCAGCATGCGGCCCGAACGGTTGGTTCCTGGCTGAAGCCGTATGTGGATCAGCTCGAGCCAGCGATGAAGCTCATCGGTGGCGCTCTCAAAATGCTGAATCTGCTCGGCGTCGCAACAGAACAGATGGTCCCGGATCATGATGCTCGTTTCATTGCGCTCTGTGCGATGATCGATCGACTCCTGATCCAGCCGGGCGGCGGCTTTCGGAACGACGAGCGCCTGATCGTATTCACCGAATACAAGACCACACTGGACTATCTGGGGCGCCTGCTTGCAGCGCGTTACCCCGAGGCAGACCGGCTGCTGATGCTGTATGGGGGCATGGAAGACAAGGAACGTGACTCGATCAAGGGCGCGTTCAATGACCCGACTGCTTCGGTGCGAATCCTCCTGGCCACAGACGCCGCGGCCGAGGGGCTCAACCTCCAGGCCACCGCTCGATACCTCCTGCACTACGATCTCCCTTGGAATCCAGCTCGCATCGAGCAACGAAATGGACGCCTGGATCGCCACGGTCAGGCGCGCGATGTGACCGCGTTTCACTTCACCTCCCCCGACGACGCCGACGTGGCCTTCATGGACTACGTCGCCCGCAAGGTGGACGTGATTCGGGAGGATCTGGGCGCCACGGAAGAGCTGTTCGATCGAGCGGTCGAACAGCGGCTCCTGTTCGACGCTTCGGACGCCGAGGTGAAGCGGGATCTCGAGCAGGCTACGACTGCTGTCGCTGGGGTGGTGAACGTACCACGCGACCAGACCCCCTCGGTCACCGCGACCGAGGCCGATCAGGTCAAGGCGCTCGTCCGGGAACTGGATCTCGATGCCACCACACTGCGCGACACGCTGGATTTGGCACTAGGGATCGAGGGTGGCGGCAGACCCCGACTCGAAGGGCCGGACGGACGCGGGATGTTCCGCCTCCGTCAACCGATCCCGGCAACTTGGACCGACCTGGTCGACGACTACCTGCGCTTCCCGAGCGGGCCTCGCAAAGGAGCTCTGCCGGGCCTCCTCTTCGATCCACAGCTCCTGATCCGGATGGTCGAAGGACGACCAGTCTTCACGCCGGCCCCTGACGGTCAGTTGCTCCATTTGGGTCACCCGCTGTTCCATCGAGCGTTGCAACTCCTTTCCCAAGCCCGCTTCCCAGGATCCCTGCGGAGCACATCCCGGTGGAGCGTCCGATCGGGCGGCATCCCCGATGGAGCAGATGCGCTCGTCCTGCTCACAATCGAAGAGCTGGCGGTGAATGAGCTGAGGGAGACATTTCACCACTGGGTCAGGACGGTCGTATTCCCGGTTCGGGACGGCAAGCTCGGGGCGGCCCTTGGGCACCGACCGGCGAGCGAGATCCGTGGTGCGAATGGAGTCGTCCCCTCCCAAGAGCAGATCCGTCGCGGGCGCGACCTGTGGGACGAGGTCGAGCCGGGCATCAGGACGTGGCTGACGCAATCGGCGAGAGACATCACCGGGAGGCTGGTCGAGACCCTCGCTGTTGACGGTGCGCAGGCCACCGAGCGCGAACGGGCGTTGTACCAGAGCCGGCAGGGTGAGCTATCTCGCCTGATCGAGCTGGCCACCACGCAGCGGCTCGAGCGAGAGGTGGCGGACCTTCGGGCGGAGCGGGCTCAGATCGGACTCTTCGAGACCGCGGACCGAGTAGCGGAGCTCGACCGGTCGATCGCAGCTCGGGAGGAGGAGGTGGGCCGCCGTCGATCGCACTATGAGGAACTCCGGCGACAGCTCACGATCGAACGAGACAGAATCCTGCAGCGAGTCCTTCCGAAGCGATTTGCCCTCCGTGGCGAGACGCAACTCTTCCCGGTCGCCATCGAGATTCGCCTCCCCGAGGTGGCACGGCGATGAATGTTCAGGACGTCATCATCGGTGCCGCGATCGGGCTTCTGGTCGGCGGTCTGATCGCCTGGCTCATCGGGCGAAACCGTGTGATCCAGCTCTCGACCCGGCTCGAGGAGCGTGACAAGGAAATCACGCGGCTAAGCGCTGCAGAAAGGGAGCTTCGCGCCGCGCGTGAGGAACTCGCTGGCGCCAGGAAGCAACTGGAGTCGGAACGCCAGGCGTCGCTCGAGAAGCTCGTACTCGTTCAGCAGGCTGAGCAGGCGCTCAAAGACGCGTTCCAGGCTCTGTCCGCCGAGGCGCTCCGGCAGAACAACCAGTCATTCCTGGACCTTGCAGCAACCAAGATGGGGGAGTTCCAGGTGGGGGCGGCCGGTGATCTCGAGGCCCGCCACAAGGCCATCGCGGAGCTGGTGCGCCCGATCGAGGAGGGGATTAAACGGGTAGACACCGCACTAGGCGAAGTGGAGAAACAGCGTATTGGCGCCTATGCTGAGATCAAGCAGCAGGTCGACTCGATGGCGCTGACCCAGGTCCAGCTCAAAGGCGAAACCGCGAATCTGGTCAAGGCTCTCAGGGCCCCTCAGGTGCGGGGGCGTTGGGGCGAGATCCAGCTCAAGCGTGTCGTCGAGATGGCAGGGATGCTGGACCACTGCGATTTCCTCGAGCAGGAGAGTACTGACACTGCGGACGGACGTTTGCGTCCCGATATGGTGATCAAGCTTCCCGGCGGTAAGCAGATCATCGTGGACGCTAAGGCGCCACTGTCAGCATATCTGGAATCGGTCGAGGCCACCGATGACGCCGCCCGGGAGACCTTCCTCCAGGCTCATGCTCGGCAGGTTCGCGATCACATGACCAAGCTGGGCGCCAAAAGCTACTGGGACCAGTTCGATGCCACCCCTGAGTTCGTGTTCATGTTTCTGCCGGGAGAGACCTTTTACAGTGCCGCGCTGCAGCACGACCCCTCGCTGATCGAACACGGCGTGGCCTCGCGAGTGATTCCAGCGAGTCCGATCACCCTGATCGCGCTCCTCCGCGCGGTTTCCTATGGGTGGCGGCAGGAGCAGGTGGCCGAGAATGCACGCGAAATCAGCGAGAATGGCGCGGAGCTCTACAAGCGCCTCAAGAAGCTGGTCGAGCACATCGAGAGAATCGGGAGCGGGCTGAGCAAGGCCGTGGACGCCTACAACGACTCTATCGGGTCGATCGAACGCAGTGTGCTCCCGGCCGCACGACGCTTCAAGGACCTCGGCGCCGCGACCACGGATGAGATCGAGCCGTTGGAGGACCTCCAGCACACTATCCGACACATCCAAAGTGCCGAGCTGCTTAGCCCAGCAGTTGACCAGCCACGCCTCCCGGCTGCTGGAGAACCCACATGACCGAGTGGTGGTCCTCCCTCCAGCATGGCGGCTTGCTGATCGCGCCGACCAAGTTGGCCGAGTTCTTCCCAACACCGGCGGCCGCCCCAGCCGCGGGGTGGTCGATCGCCTGCGCAGGGACGTCATCCGCGCCCAGGGCGGGGAACGGCGCGCGCTTCTCGACACCGTCCTTGAACTTGTGCTTGACCTCTCCGCCCCGGAGATCGGTGGTCGCTGGCTGAAGGGCCCCGACGTACCTACGACCTGGACTCGTCGGGCAATCACCGGTGAGGCCATCCGACCTGCTCGGCTCTGGCTCGGTCCGAATGATTCGATCCTCCCCGTTTTCTGGGACGATGCCACCCGATTGGGTATCGGGAACGGCCGGAGGACCGTCGCGCGCACCGTGGAATGGCTGCGTCGCGATGGTGGTGGCTTGGCGCTTCTTACCAACGGGCTCCAGTGGCGATTGATCCACGCCGGACTCGACCATGACGCCTTTGCCGAGTGGGATGCCGGCCTCTGGTTCGAGGAGGGGGTGCCCGGCCCGCAGGTCACCGCGCTCCGGACGCTCCTTTCGCTCCATGCGCTTGCCGCGCCGGCCTTCGGCTCGCCATCGGTCCTCATCCAAGCCATCGAGGCGACCCGCAAAGGTCAGGCAGAGCTCTCGGCCGAGTTGGGGGAGCAGGTCCGGAGGGCGGTGGAACTGCTCATCGAAGCGCACGGCCCCCAGCTCGCGGCGATCGACGTCCTTCCTCGGCAGATCTACGACGCCGCGGTGCGGGTGGTCATGCGAATGGTGGTTGCGCTGTTCGCCGAGGCGAGAGATCTGCTGCCCCGAGATCACCCTCTCTACCACGGCTCGTACGGGCTCCAGGGACTCCGCGAGGAGCTCGAACGACTCGGCGGAGGCGCCGGACTAGCGCGTCTCCGTCATCGTCGCGGTGCGTGGCCCCGGGTACTCGCGCTGTTCCGATTGATTCACGACGGCTCTCCCCACGAGCAGTTGCCCGTCCCGGCTTACGGAGGGGGGTTGTTCGAGGCCGGCCACCCCGACACAACAGACCCCGTGTCCCGGGCGCTGGCGGTGCTGGAGCATCCTGCGCACGAGGTGAGCGACCACACGGTATTCCGCCTGCTCGATCTCCTGACCCGCGCCAAGGCCAAAGTCCGGCAGGGCAATCGGTCTATCCTGGTGCCGATGCCGGTCGATTTCTCCGACCTGTCGTCCGAATACATCGGTATCCGCTACGAAGGCCTGCTCGACTTCGAGTTGCGCCGAGTCTCCACGGACGATCCAGTCGTATTCCTGAAGCTCGGTGACGAACCGGCCTTGCCGCTCTCTCGACTTGAGCAGATGGACGACCGGTCGCTGGCTGGGCTGCTCGAGAAGTTCAAGCAGAAGAAGCGGGTGGTGGTGTCCGAGGAAGCCGACGATGAGGATGCTGAGGAGGAAATCGAAGAGACCGAAGTTGAGGCCATCGAGGAAGCCGAGGCCGAGGCCGAAACGGGTCCAGAGCCTGTTGCTGGCGGTGAACCGACTGTCGAGGTGGTCGAAGCGGTCGACGCACATCGGCTGGCGCGCGAACGGGCGCTGGTCTGGGCCCGCCTCGCAGTAGTTGCCGGCGGCTTCGCCCCTAGGCCGCGGCGCCGAGCGGCGGGAGCGGAAGCGGAGCACGCCAAAATAGTAGAAGCGGCGGCCTCAGACCTAATCGCCCCGGTTGTCCTGCCTGGAGAGTGGTTTCTGGTGCGGTTCGGAGGGACCAGAAAGGGATCTGGCACCTTCTATACCCGGCCTGCGCTTGCAGTGCCAACAGTTCAGCGAACCCTCCGCCCCCTCGCCTACGAAGCTCCGAGAGACGCCGCTGGGGAACCGCGCGAGAATGCGCCTGCCGCCGAATGGTCGCCTCTCACTCCCGAGAAGATTCTTGGCCTCAAGGTCTGCGACCCGGCTGCGGGTTCAGGCTCCTTCCTCGTGGCCGCCCTTCGATTCCTCACTGAGGCGCTGGCCGAGAGTCTTCATGCTCATGGGCGAATCCGGGCTCAGGGAGACCAGACCCTGGTCACACTCGCCGTGGGCGAAGCAGGGGGACAGGCTCTCACAGAGGAGCTACTCCCTTGTAGGCCCGATGCCCCGAGTTCGATGCCAGGCTCCGTGCGCGCCTCCGGAGATACGTGGTCGAGCGATCGCTATACGGGGTCGATCTCGACCCGTTGGCTGTAGAGCTCGGACGGATGGCACTCTGGGTCGAGACGATGGATCGCGCCCCGCCGTTCAGCTTCCTCGACCACAAAATCAAGTGGCAATGCTCTCGTTGGGTGCTGGTTTGACCGGTTCAGGGACTACCCCGCGCTGGCCTTCGAACGTGAGGAGGCGACAAGGCGCATGCGAACGGTGTGCACTACGCGCGGGGCGCCTGGACCGATGCCATCAAGAGCTTTCGAGACAACAAGGTCAAGCCGGCCCTCATCGCATGGATCACTGGGGCGAGGTCCATGTTCGATGTCGTGGAAGGAAAGCCCCCAGAGGTGGTTCACGACGAGGCGCTTCGGGTCTTCGACGTCATGCATGCCCTGCCGGTGCATGACACTGAGGAACGTGCCCGGCTCTATCGGGACCAGGTCCAGGGAAACCCCGCGGTGCTGGCTCTCAGGAGTGCGTTTGACATTTGGTGCGCGCTCTGGTTCTGGCCAGCGGACAAGCTGGACTCCGCCCCATTGCCTGCCACGATGGCCTCGCTAACTGTCGAGGGACTCGCGGTGGTGCGTGATTTGGTTGCGGAACACCGCTTCTTCCACTGGGAGCTGGAGTATCCCGACGTATTCGCTGCAACGGGTGGAGGCTTCGACGCCATCATCGGCAATCCCCCGTGGGAAACACTCCAGCCCGTATCGAAGGAGTTTTTCTCCAACATAGATCCGCTCTATCGGGCGTACGGGAAGCAGGCGGCGCTTCAGCGGCAAGAGGAGCTGTTCCGAGACTCCGAGTCTGAGGAGCGCGGTTGGCTCCTGTACGTCGGATTCTACAAGGCCCTCGCCGCCTTTACTGAGTATGCCGCCGCACCATTTGGTGACCCGGCCAAAGGTGCGAGACTGATACTGGGCAGGGGCAAACAGAGCGGGGCGCTGCATGAGTTGTGGCGAGTCAGCGTGGCAGAAGGACAGGCTACGCGGATGCAACTCATGCGTACCGCCACCAAGGTGCCGGCAAGGCCTTCACCTACAAGCTATTCACGGAGCAAGCCTGGACCCTGCTCCGTCACAAGGTGGCTCTCTCCAGGGCATTACACCCTCCAGCCTCTACACCGATAAGGGAGCGATGCAAATCAGGCAGCTACTCCTGTCTAAGGGTCGGTGGCACTGGCTGTTCGGGTTTGAGAATCGCGACAAGCTCTTCGATATCGACAGTCGGTTCAAGTTCTGCCCGGTGATCGTCGAGAAGGGTGGCGACACGGTTGCAATCCAGACGGCATTCATGCGGCGCGACGTAGCGGACTGGGCGGTGGCAGACCGGATTGCCATCCCCTACCGTCGGGATCTGGTAACGCGGTTCAGCCCGTCGTCGGGCTCCATCCTCGAGATCCGCAGTCGCACCGGCCTAGCGATTCTCGAGAAGATGTACGCCAACTCAGTGCTGATGGGTGACCAGGGCGGGGAGGGCTGGGGCATCAGATACGCCCAGGGTGACTTCAACATGACCTCCGACTCCAGTCTCTTCCACAATCGGCCTGCAGTGGAAGCGAAGGGATATGTGGCGGACAGTATGGGCGGTGGTTGCTCGGTCGTTGGCGACCGAGAGAAGGCGGAACGCCGGGGGATGCCACCCGGTCGCGCTGGGATCTGCCTCCCGGCGTGATTCTATCACACGACGGGACAAGGTGGATTGAGGAGAGTGAATGCGAACAGGTTGCGCTGCCACTCTAGCGAGGGAGTGATGATCGGGCAATTCGATTTTAGCCAAAAAGGATGGGTGAGCGGCAGAGGCCGCGGAGCGGTTTGGCGTGAAGAGGTTTGGCCGCAAAAAGCGAGTCATGCCGCAATACCTGCTTCTACGCGACGAAGCGCTCGCGGCCGGTTTTGTGCCGCGGTGCAAAATCACCCTGATGGATATCGGGTCTGCAACCAATGCGCGCACGATGTTCGCCACAATACTAGACGGCGTCCCGTGTGGAAACTCCGCCACGATCCTTGACTCAGGCCATCGCCCACCGCTTGGCGCTGCTCTGCTCTTGGCACATCTGAACTCCTTCGTGTTCGATTGGCAACTGCGCCAGCGTCTTGGGGGCCTCCACCTAACGTGGCATTACTTAGAGGAGACGGCTCTCTATCCGCCACAATGGGGAATGGCCATGGAGGGTGCGACCACTACCGCCCTGAAGCTCGCGTGCAATGCCTCGCAGTTTTCTCCAATGTGGCTAGCGCATCTCGGGCGACACCGAACGCCACATTGGGCACTGAAGGCGCGATGGGCGCTCACGGAAAGCGAACGCTTGCGCCTGAGATGTTCGCTTGATGCGATGTCAGCCCTGATGGTCGGACTTGAGTTTGAGGATCTAAAGTGGCTCCTCTCCGATTGTGACTTACCAAGCGCGCAGTTGACGCGCGAGTCGGCACGCACTCTCGATCCCAAGGGCTTCTGGCGAGCTGACAAAGAGAAGGACCCCGAGCTACGGCACACTATACTCACACTCATTGCTTTCCACGATCTCCAAGCCCTAGTCGGCGCGCACCTTGGGGATCGTGGGAAGGGTATCAAAGCCTTCTTCGCCCAGAACGATGGAGAGGGCTGGATGTTGCCTGAGGCCATCCGACTCTCAGATTATGATCTGGGCCGTGACAATCGCGCCCACCATCCCCAACCGGTTCGCGACCGACTGGGTCCTCGGTTCTTCGATTTCCAGGTCGAGCAGTCGGTGGAAGATTCCTGGAAGGAATGCAGGCTGCACGCGCGGAATCTGTTAGGTGAGGCGGGTTACGCGGCGCTCGAGCGCGAACTGGCGGGTGGGGGTCGAGTAGCTGAGCCCGTAAGGAAAGTGGCGGAGCCAAGCTCCAAACCTAACGGCAAACCCGGACAGCCCGAGTTGTTCGACGAGTAGAGGAGGCCTGAATGGCGGTGCTCCAGGAAATTCTCGCCTGGTCCCAGAAACGACCTGCCTGGCAGCGGGATGCCCTGCGGCGTCTTGTGGCCTCAGGTGATCTGACCGAGAAAGATATCGCCGAGTTCGCACTGATGCTCCAGGGCGAGAAGGGCATCGTCCTGAAGGAGGCCGCCCCGGCCCCCACACCGCTTGCCGCCGAACATCTTGCACTCCCCGCGGCTGGGGATCCGCCCGTGGTGCTAGGTGGCCTTCGGGATCTGGCCAACGTAAATGCGTTGGCGGAAAAACAGACCCTCACCTTCGCTCCAACCGGGCTGACGGTGGTCTACGGCAATAACGGCGCGGGAAAGTCCGGGTACGTCCGTGTTCTCAAGCGAATCTGCCGTGCCCGCGCTCCGGGAGCCGGCATCAAGCGCAACGTCTTCAAGGCGGACGGCAAGGCCCCAAGCGGCACGATTGTCTTCCGCATCGGGGCAGAGGTGAGGGAAGTGCCGTGGGTGGACGGCGCCGGATCCCCGCCAGAGCTCGGGGCGATAAGCGTATTCGACAGCGCCTGTGCGTCGGTGTACGTCGAGGACAAGACGGAAGTTGCCTACAGGCCGCTCGGATTGGACTTGCTCTCCAAACTCGCCACCGCGTGCGATCGCGTGAAGCGGGTGCTACAGGACGCAATCACGGCGCTGGATGGGAAGAGATTTGCGCCAGTAGGGTTCGCAGCTGACGGCGCCGTGGCCAAGTTTCTGGCTGGCCTCAATACCACGACCACGGCCGCACAGATCGATCAGGTAGCAGTGCTCTCGCAGGCGGAGCGAGAGCGTATGAACCAGCTCCGCGTCCAGATTGCCGAGATCGACCTTGAGGGACCGGCGAAGCGTTCGGCTGAGCTTCGCAATAGGGCTGGGCGCTTCAAGGCACTTGCAAAGGAGCTTACGAGCATCGGGGAACGTTTCACTCCCGAGGTCGAAGCAGGACTCAAAGCAGCAGTCGTGGCGAACCAGGAAGCCGCCGCCGCCGTTGCGGTTGCCTCGGCGGTGAGCTTCAGGGATCAGCCGCTTCCGTCGGTGGGAACACCGGTCTGGAAACGATTGTGGGACGCTGCCAGGGAGTTCTCGACTCGAGAAGCGTACAAGGACCAGCCGTACCCAAACGTTGCCGGCGACGCGGTATGCGTCTTGTGCCAGCAACCCTTGGCGGAGGCAGCCCGGGATCGACTCACTGCGTTTGAGCGCTTCGTCCAGGACCGCAGCCAGGCCGCTGCGACCGAGGCTGTGAGGATGCTTGCGACGTTGAAGCAGAGCCTTGATGGCGCTTCAGTTGCGGTCACCGGTCAGGCAACTGTCGAGGAACTCGGGGCTCCGGGGACGGAGCTCCGGGACGCGATCGATGCATTTGTGAAGAGCGCTGCCGACCGCAAGCTGGCAATCCAAGGGGGACTATCGGCGAACGACTGGGCGCGCGTCACCGCCCTCGCAGTGAATCCCGCGCCGCAGCTGACGGCCCTCGCTGAGGCGGCCGAGAAGGAGGCTGCCGCAAATGACGCCGCGAACCAACCTGCGGGGAAGGTAGTACTTCAGAAGGAGCTCGACGCGCTAGCCGAACGAGACAGGCTGTTCAATGAACGAGCTCATGTGGTCGATGAGGTGAAGCGGCTCGTCCTAAGGGCCAAACTCGTTGACTGTCAGACCGATACCGAAACCAATGCCATCACCCGGAAGAGCACCGAGCTTACGAAAGCCTCGGTCTCGGACGCCCTTTGTAGCACCTTCGCCACGGAACTGAAGGCATTGGGCCTTTCGCACCTGTCGGTTGTTCTTGATCCGACCGGTGGGGCCAAGGGCACGCTGTACCACAGGGTCGAGATCAAGCGTGATGATGGTGTGGGTGTGGATGGGGTAGAGGAAGTTCTCAGCGAGGGAGAGCAGCGGTGTATTGCGTTGGCCGCGTTCCTCGCCGAGCTCTCAACCCAGACATCTCCATCGGCCATTGTCCTGGATGATCCGGTGTCCTCGCTCGATCATGAGCGTAGGGAGGTCATCGCTAGGCGCCTAGTGCAGGAAGCGAAGAGCCGGCCAGTCATCATTTTCACCCATGACCTAGTCTTTCTGTTGACTCTTGAACGCATTGCAGGAAAGGAAGGTGCCCCCTTCGCGGGGCGCCAACTGCGTCGCTCGTCCGTTTCGGTCGGTGAGGTGACCGACGACCTACCCTGGTACGGGCTCCCGGTGAAGAGGCGGATCGGATACCTGAAGGAGCTTCAGGTACGGCTTGCAAAGCAGCACAAGGAGGGCGAGGTCGATCTCTATCGGGCGGGTACCGAGCGACTCTACGGGCTTCTGCGAGAGTCCTGGGAACGGGGAGTCGAGGAGGTCTGGCTCAACGAGGCGGTCCTACGATTCGGGCGTGAGGTGCAGACTCAGCGACTCAGGAAGGTACTGGACATCACCCCGGAAGACTTCAAGGCGCTCGAGAATGGGATGGATCGCTGCTCAACGTACAACGCGGGGCACGACGCGCCAGCTGAAGTGAACCTGCCAGTCCCAGGGCCAGCTGAGTTGCTCACGGATATCGGAGCGCTAGAAATGTGGATCGATGGCATCCGCAAGCGCAGGGCGAAGTAGCCGTGCTAGTCTCCGAATCCGTAGGTGTCACGCGCACGCTTCAAGGCGTGGGCGCGGCATCAAGTGCAGTCATTCATCAGAGGGGCCGGTGAGATGCCGTTGAACCCGATCGTCTACACCGATAAAGTCATTGGAGATTTCCTCCGGTACCAGTATTCGACCTATCCATTTTCGGATCTGCGGCTCCAGGCGCAGATGCGATCGCTGCTGCGGCTGGATGAGCCGACCCAATCCCCTCTCCTGAAGGGCCCGTACGTCAGCCTCTCCCGTACATTCCGCCCCGGCGCGGCGCTCCACGATCTGGTGGCCGAAGGGCTTCTTCACCCTCACATGGAGAACCTGGTTCCTCATCCGCGGCTCTTCGGGCACCAGGAGGAGGCCATTCGAGCCATCCTTGACGGGCATTCCACGCTCGTTTCGACCGGTACGGGTTCTGGCAAGACCGAGTGTTTCCTCTATCCCATCATCAGCGAATGTCTACGCCTGAGGGACGCAGGGGCGCCTCCCGGGATCATCGCTGTAATCGTCTACCCGATGAACGCGCTCGCGGAGGACCAGCTCGGTCGCCTTCGGGAACTTCTGACTGGCACAGGGATACCGTTCGGAATGTACGTGGGGAAGACGAAGGAGCGGTCGGCTGACGTCGCAGGGGTTCGTCTACGCCCCGGCGCGACACGCCAGGACTACCTCGTCGAACGCAATCGAGCCACCGAGGAGCGGGCGGGCGGCGGAGTGTACCCGGTTGAGGAACTCGTGTCTCGCGAGGAGATGCGAGCCCCGGGGAAACAGCCTCGCATCCTGCTGACGAACGTCAAGCGGCGAGCTACTGCTGACGCGCGGGAAGGATGCCGAGTTGTTCGCCGGGGCCAACCTTCGGTATCTGGTGGTCGATGAAGCACACGTGTTTTCCGGAGCAACCGGCGCCGAGACAGCGGCGCTGATCCGACGCCTGCGGGCGTTCTGTGGGAGCGACGCGGAGGAGACGGTCTGTGTGGGCACTTCCGCGACCCTGATGGATCAGGAAGGCGAAGGCACTTCGGCACGGATATTCGCTGAGCGGTTCTTCGGTGTACCGCAGGGGGATGTGACCCTTGTCAGAGAGCAGTACCAGGCCGACCTGTGGAAGGCGCAGCGCTACACGCCGAATGCCCCCGCGCGCGACGCCGGCGATTTGCTTGCCGACGCCTTGGCTGCGGTCGAAGCCGATGCGGTTGATGGCGCTGCTGTCTCTGCGGTTCTCATCGCCCTCGGCTCAAGAGCACTTCCTGCTGGACCTTGGCGAGAGGCGCTGTATCAGGCCATCGCAGAAAATGAGATCTGCTTTCGACTGTCCGAAGGGCTACGCGGACCTAAGCACCTTGCTGCGGTCGCCGACGAGACAAGCACCGCGATCGGCCGGCGAGTGGAGGAAGCCGAATGCCTGGCTTGGATGGTTCTCGGTGCGGCCTCCCGGGACGGTGGACGGCCACTACTGCGACCAGTCGTTCACGCCTTCATGCGCGGTGTCGGTGGTGCGATCGCCACCTTTGACACAGAAGGGGGCGACCCAAAGCTCTGGCTCTCGGCCGAACAGCAGTTGGAGGAGCAGGGGGAAGAGCCGAGGCTCCGACTACCGGTTTCCAGCTGTTCGACCTGTGGGCAGCACTACTTCGTCCACTTCCTGAGGGACTTTGCTCTCACCCGAGCCGGATTCGGGGGCGGAGACGCGGTCGGGGACAGACGCTTCTGGGCGGCCGCGGAGGAGGCGCAGGGCGGCCGACGGGCCGTCCTGGTTGATCGTATTGTAGGGGAACGCGATCCTGGCGACGACGATCCGGAAGATCTGCCTGGAACGCGCCCGCTCTTCGTGTGCAAAGCGTGCGGGGCGGCTCACCCAGATGAGCAGCCAATGTGCGACGGCTGTGGTCGAACGGGTTCCCTGGTTCGGCTCGCCGCTGTCGTGTCATCGGATAAGCACCCTGGATACCTGGCGGGATGCCTCTCCTGTGGTGCACGTGGGAGGCCTCGTGGTGCGGGCTATCGCGAACCGGCTCGACCGGTCCGTGCCGTGGCCGTCGCCGATGTCCATGTGTTGGCGCAGAGCATGGTCCATCACGCCGACCGCCGGCGCCTTCTGGTTTTCGCCGACAGCCGTCAGGAAGCCGCTTTTCAGGCAGGCTGGATGCGTGACCATGCGCGCAGATTCCGTCTCCGGGCGATGATGGCCGAACAGATCGGAGAGGGAGCTTCGGTTGGAGATGTGGTCGCTCGGCTGGATCAGGTCTTTGACGGTGACGACCCGCTATCCCGTGCTCTCCTGCCCGAGGTCTGGAATGTCGCCCGCCGCGAGCAGGCCGGGATCGAGCATGCCCGCCAGCGCCGGTACTACCTCAGGATCCAGGTATTGCGTGAGCTGGTCACGGGGCTGAAGCAGCGCGTCGGGCTTGAGCCGTGGGGACGTGTCCAGGTCCGGTATGTGGGGTTGACGGCTGAGGTGCCCTTCGTGCAGCGATGGGCTCCCATGCTCGGGCTGCCTGGGGAGGCACTGACCGAGGGAATCGCCGCGTTACTCGACATCGAGCGCCGGCGGTTCCATCTACTCGATCGCCAGGATCACATCTTTTCGCGGTTCTGGGCGCCAGGAAGCAAGGAAGTCCAGCAGGGCTACATCCCGGAGATTCGAGGCGTCCCCAAAGGGCTGAAGCTGTCACGGGCAGCGGGAGATGACGAACGCTGGGTCGACCAGTGGGTCAGTCGAGCTGGTGAGACCCTTGCCCGCCAGGTCGCCAAGAAGTTTGGTGTAGCTCCTGAGCAGGCGGAGGAGTTCCTGGAGGAGCTGTGGCAGGCGCTGATCGACCTCGAGCTTTTGGCACCGGCGACACTGGTCGGCACTCACGGCAACGCCTTGCCCGGGGCCAATGGGACTCGGCAGCTCGACAGCGACCGGATGCAAGTCGTCGCGCATCGCGGTCGGTGGCGCTGCCAGACATGCCAGCGAACCCAGGTCCGTTCCACCCCACACAATCGGTGCCTCGCATGGCGGTGTGATGGAACGCTTCGCATCGAGGAGGATGACCGCGACAACTACGACCTGATGGCGCTGGATCAGAACTTCACGTTACTTCGGCCCCGAGAGCATTCCGCACAGGTTCCCGCGCAGGATCGGGGCGGATCGAGCAGCTGTTCAAGAGTGACAGCGAGGCCATCAATACGCTTGTCTGCACTCCCACCCTTGAAATGGGTGTGGACATCGGGGCCTCGATACCGTGCTGCTCGGAACGTCCCCCGGTTGCGGCCAACTACTGGCAACGGACAGGGCGGGCCGGGCGCCGGATGCGCCTCGCGGTCAATCTGACCTACGCCCGGTCGGTGTCTCACGACCGGCAGTACTTCGCCCAACCGGAGCGGCTATTGGGGGGGCGAGTAGAAGCGCCCCGATTCAACCTTCGTAACGAACTCATGGTCGCGAAGCATGTGCGAGCGGCCGTGTTGACCCGCCTCCATCAGCTTGCGCGCTCGAGTGCCACTCTGTCGCAGCAGGAGCGCGAGGAGCTGGTAGCGGCGCTGGCGGTTGCGCTGCCTCCGCAAGTGAAGACCTATCTGTTTGACGATCAGGGGCGGGTTCGCACCCAGCTGTACGATCTGACCCCTTTCGACCGTATCGTCACCAGGCACCAGGCTCGATTGATGGAGTACGTGGAGGAATCGTTCACGGACGCCTGGCCACCGACCGATGCCGAAGTGGTTGGCCACAAGCACTTACAGGCGATTATGCTGGATGCTGGACCCCGGCTCGAGCGAGTGATCAAGACCCTTCGACGCCGGCTTCAGTGGGCCCAAAGTCAGATGGGCCGGCTTGACCAGGAGAGGCAAAGTCGAGGCACCCTGGAACCAGATGAGGACTCGCTCTATAAGCGGTGCGAACGACTCGTGCGGCGACTCAAGGGCACGGAAACTGGCAGGTGGACCGATACCGAGGGATTCGACGAGTCAACAACCTTCGGGGTCTTGGCCACGGAAGGCTACTTGCCCGGATACGGTCTCGATACAGGCGCGATCCGGGGAACCATGATGCTGCCACCGGGCCTAGGAGGACAGGGCGATTTCGACCTCCCGCGCCCTGCGGCGGTCGCCCTGCGCGAGTATGTCCCTGGGAATCTGATCTATGCCAACGGACAGCGGTTTGCAGTTCGCCGCTATCACTTTGGTGCGGTCGACGGTCATTCGGTGCCGCTCCTGTTTCAATACGACCGGGATCATGGCGCGGTTAGGGAGGCCGGGGTCGCTACGCGCGAGGCTGTCGTCACGCTTGGGGCTGCCGGAGTCCAGGCCGTACCCATCAGTGATGCAGACCTGCCGCAGCGCGCGCCGATTTCTGACGAGGAGGAGTATCGTTTCCAGCTGCAGGTGACGATCGAAGGCTACGAGCTCGATCGGCATGGTCCCGGGCGGATGTATGAGTGGGGGTCGGTGATGCTCAGTTATCGCCGGGGCCTCCACCTCCGTCTCGTCAATCTTGGGCCTGCGGCTCGCGTCGCCGAAGGGGAGTATGGGTACCCAGTGAGCCTGATCTCGGGGAACTGTCGGTCCCCCTTCGCGAGCCAGCGAGAGCGCGACGACTTTGCAAACATCGAAGAGCAGCGCTACGGCCGCCGCCCAGATGCGATCGGCTTCTTCGCCGACACGGCTGCGGATGCACTTGCCTTGCCAGGATGCTCGAGTCGTGAGGAAGCATTCTCTGTGATGGAAGCCTTGCGCCTCGGCATGACCAACGTGCTGGAGATGTCGCGGGAGGATCTTCAGGTCCTGGTTATTGGAAGAATGGGAGAGGATCAGGTCGATGCGATTCTCTACGACCCAATGCCGGGCGGTTCAGGGCTGCTCGATCAGGCCTTGGAGCGGTGGCCGGAGATAGTCGCCGCCGCGAGAGCTGTCGTCGACCATTGCGCTGGGGGCTGTCAGAAGTCCTGCGCGGATTGCCTCCAGTCCTTCCGCAACATGGCCTATCATCGCCACCTCAACCGCCAGGTGGCGTCCGCGTACTTTGGCGTTCATGGCCCGCACTTGCGGTCAGCCCACGAAATCCCCGCCCGACTGCCCGCCGCGCAGCCGCACGGGCAGCAGGCTCCTACGAACGCGGCCGAGGCTCTCCTACGGCGACTCCTGCAGAGCGCCAACTTTCCTGAGGGTCAGTGGCAGCATCAGATCGCACTTGGTGTGCCACTCGGCACCACTACGCCGGACGTCTTTTCCGGGTGACGACCTAGCCCCGGGCATTTGCCTCTACCTCGATGGCCTGAGCAATGCGATTCACGGCCGGCCCGAAACTGCGGGAACGCGATCGAGCGATTCGGGATACACTTCGGAGCAAGCACTATGAGGTCGAGGAGATCCCGGCCAGCCATTTGCAGGACCGGGCAGAGATGATAAGGCACTTCTACAGACTGGCCCGATACCTTAGGGGACCAGACGCGGGGCAGGCCCTGCGTGCGGATACCAGCTGGTTTGATGTCGCAGCGTTGGAACCATAGGCTGCGCAGCCGGGTGGTGCTGGGGCGCCACAAGGGGAACGCCATCCCCGGGCGCCTCCGCACGCGGTGGCTGCAAGAGACCTCAAACCACTCATATACGTACTTCGCGGCTGCATAGCAGCGCAACCCTCATTGGTTTGGCCCCCCCCCTAGGCGATTGTTTCGCATCATGCCCCCCACCCTCTCCTGGCTCGACTCCTCCTCTGCCTCCCGCCGAAAGGCGATGGAGGTCATCAAGCTGTTCGAGGAGAAGGGCACCGTCGATGAGATCGGAATCGGGTCGGTCCGGGATGCCCTGTCCGACGCCCTCTTTCCCGGCACCTCGGTGCTGCATACCCGAGCGCGATACTTCTTCATCATCCCCTGGATCTACCAGACCCTGGAAGCGAAGCGGGTGCCCGCGGCCGCCATCGCCAAGGAGGCCAGGCGGCTAGAGGTGGGCCTGATCGACACGATCCTCGCCAGCGAGGACTCGGAGCGGACGATCGGACGCGTGGCCAGGGCCGGACTCCGACAGCTCCCCTCCACCATGTACTGGAGCGCCCTCCACGCCTGGGGCCTCAAGCCCACCGATCAGTCCCAGGACCAGTACCACCGCTCCCTGGATCGGTTCTACGGGCTCAAGGACGGCCGCGGGCGCGATGATGACGGGCAGGCGCTCGACGGCGTCCGCCTGCGCAACTGGGACGCCGGGCTTCCACCGGCGCCAACCAACTTCCCCAAGTGCTCCCTGTCACTCACGCTCACGCGTCGGGAGGCCGGGTACCTCCACGAGCAGATCCTCACCCACTGCCGCGGGACTCTCCTGGCCCATCTGGTGGATCGGTGCAGCCCCGTAACCGATGTGCTACTGGTCTGGCAGCATCCCGAGAGCGGCGGCTTTCCACAGAACGTCCAGGAACGATTGACGCACGCCCGCAACTTCTCCGAGGTGATCAACGGCGCGGCGCTGCTCTACAACATCATGCTCGCCGAGCGCGGGATCGAGGACAAGCAGTCGGGACGCGAGGAGTGGGCGGAGATCCACGGTGCGAGCTACAAGCAGTGGACGGAGATGATGGCCGAACGGCGAGAGGAACATGCAGCCTGGGACCGCGAGCGGTTCTGGCACCTCGTGCTGGAGCAGAACCCCAGGATCCCGCTCCCCACCCGCACGTTCGTGGACACCTGGCTCCGACTGGCGCTGGCGGGAAACCCCGCCACCCTCCTGGGTCACCCGCAGACCCGTCGCCTCACCTCCGACCGGGAACGGGCCATCAAGGGACGGCTGGCGAGACTCCACAGCCCGGAAGCACTCAAACGGTGGGGTGGTTCCTCCGGGGCCCGGCAACTCGACTACCGGTGGGGCAACACGGTGTCGCGGGTAGTCGCCGACATCCAGCGCGGACTCAGCGCCAGTGCTTGACCCCCAGACGCGGGTGGTCCTGCTCGAGGCGCTGCAGCCCCCCGAGGGGTACGCGCTGGATGAGGGCATCGGAACGACCTACTCGCTCGACCTGGTGACGCTGCTCTCCACGCCGCTGGCCTTCACCCAGTACGAATGGGAGGATGCCAAGGGCGCGATGACCTCGAACCCCGTGCTGCTGCTGGAGGCGCTCCGCCGGCACGTGGACCGGCTCACGGTCTTCTGCCAGGTCGGGCGGATCGCCGTGCCCGTGCGGCCGAACCCGCTGTTCGGCTACCTGGAGGAGTGCGTCGTCGAGACCGCGGCGCCGGACCCGACGGATGTCTTTCATCCCAAGATCTGGTTGCTGCGCTTCCTCAATCCCGAGACGCGGGCGGTGTGGTACCGCTTCCTCTGCCTCACCCGCAACCTCACCGACGATCCCTCGTGGGACCTCTCCGCCATGCTCGAGGGCCCGCTGATGGACCGGAAGGTGGCCTACGCCTCCAACCACCCCCTCGCCGATTTCATCGCGGCGCTGCCCGACCTGGCCCATCGGGGTGCGACAGTCGGCGTGAAGGCGCGTGCCGAACGGATGGCCGCGGAGGCACGGAAGGTGGACTTCAAGAGCCACCTGCCGCAGCCGTTCGAGGACTATGCCTTTCATCCCATGGGGATCAAGGGCCTGCGGACCCAGCCATTTGCAGCAAGGAACGGACGGACGCTGGTCGTCTCCCCGTTCGTCACCGCGGACGTACTCGAGGATCTTGTCGCAGGGACGAAGGGGAGTGTCCTGGTCTCGCGGGAGGAGGAGCTGGACCGGCTTCCGGCCGCGGCGCTCAAGGGGTGGGAACGGGTGTACGTGCTGGCGAGCGACGTCGAGGGGGAGCAGGAACCGCAGGCTGACGGTGACGCCCCCATGACCGAGCGCCCCCGCGGCCTGCACGCCAAGCTCTACCTCCGTGAGGAGGGCTGGAACTGCTCCCTCCTGGTCGGCTCGGCCAACGCCACCGGCGCCGCCCTCCGCCGCAACGTCGAGTTCCTGCTCCAGCTGACCGCGAAGAAGAGCAAGGCGGGTATCGACGCGGTGCTGACGCCGGAGGATGGACAGGCGAGCCTGGTGAGCCTGCTCCAGCAGTACGAGCCACCGGAGGCCCCGGTGGACGACCGAGTAGAGCGCCTGCTCGACGACCTGGTCAACGCCGCGCGGGCAGCGATGGCCGCGGCGGGGTGGACGTACGTTGCCACGCAGGGGCCCGGGACAGCGTGGGAGCTGCGGCTCGAGAGGGTCCCTGGGGCGAACCTGGCAATCCCCGAAGGGGTAGAGGTACGGGTCTGGCCAGTGACCCTCAGGGCGGAGAGCAGCGTGCAGCGCGTGCCAAGAGACGCTCCGCAGATCCGGTTTGTGGATGTGGGCGCCGGGGAGCTTACCACCTTCCTTGGGTGTGAGGTCAGCGCCGAGCGAGAGGGGCGCAAACAGCTGACCCGGTTCGCGCTCGTGCTCCCGCTGGTGGGTGGCCCCGCGGGGCGGCGCGAGGCGATCCTGCGCCAGGTCCTCGATGATCCGCAGAAGGTGTTGCGGTTCCTCCAGTTCCTGCTTGGGGAGGGGGTGGACGACCCGATGGGGGGCGACGGGAGTCCCGTCGAAGGCACCGGCGTCATCGGCCGTGGGCAGCAGGAGGAGTTCGTGGTCCTCGAGGCGCTGCTTCGGGCCCTGGCACACGACCCCAATCGGCTGGACGAGGTGCACCGCCTGCTCCAGGACCTGGGCGATGGAGACGAAGGGCGGCGCCGGATCCCCCATGGCCTCCTCGAGGTGTGGCCAGCCATCTGGGCCGCGCGCCAGGGGATCCGGGCATGAGCACCGACATCCCGCGGCCGGATGTGCCGGAGGTTTTCAGCCACCTCAAGGACTTCCAGCGTGCCACGGCGGAGTACGCCTTCGAGCGACTCTACAACGCTCCCGATCCCACACACCGGTTCCTGGTGGCGGACGAGGTGGGCCTCGGCAAGACGCACGTGGCGCGGGGCGTCATCGCCCTGGCGGTCGACAAGCTGTGGGAGACCACGCGGCGCATCGACGTCATCTACATCTGCTCCAATGGAGCCATCGCCCGGCAGAACATCAACAAGCTCAACGTGGTGCCGGGCAACCAGGAGATGAACCTGGCCAGCCGGATCACGATGCTGCCGGTGCAGGTCAAGGACCTGGGGAGCCGCAAGCTCAACTTCGTCTCGTTCACGCCGGCCACGTCGTTCGACCTGCGATCCAGTCTCGGGATGATGGACGAGCGGGCCGTCCTGTACCGCCTGCTCGAGAAGGCGTGGGGCGTAAAGGGGGCAGCCCCGAAGAACGCCCTCCAGGGAGATGCCGGCACCGAACGGTTCCGCGGCCTGATTGACAGCCGCTATCCGGCCGGGAGTGTCGATGATGGCATCGCCAGCCAGTTCGCCGCGGCCCTGGCGGCACGGGTCGCGGCCGGGGAGGCCACCGCCGGCGTCCCGGACATTCGCACCCGGTGGGACCAGCTGTGCAGCTTCTTTGCGCGGGATGCCGAGCGTCGCGGCCGGCCGGCCGAGGCGCTGCAGCTGCAGGTGGAAGTCGTCGGCACCCTGCGTGACATCCTCGCGACCACCTGCCTGCAGGCACTCGAACCCGACCTCATCATCCTGGACGAGTTCCAGCGGTTCAAGCACCTGATGGACGATGCGTCGGAGGAGAGCCGGCTGGCCCGGGATCTCTTCAACTACGCGAACGACGAGTCACGGGCCCGGGTGCTGCTGCTGTCGGCCACCCCGTACAAGATGTTCACCGGGGCGGACGAGGCGGGTGGTGAGGACCACTACGAGGACTTCCTCGCGACCGTGCGGTTCCTGCAGAATGAGCCGGCGCGAACCGAGCGGTGCAAGACGATCCTCGCCGAGTTCCGGCGGCAGATGCTCCGGCTGCAGCCGGGAGACGGGGCGCCGCTGCGCGTGCTCAAGGACGAGCTCGAGGGGGAGTTGCGCCGGGTCATGGTCCGTACGGAGCGCCTGGCGGCCACCCCGGACCGGGACGGGATGCTGGTCCAGGTGGGGGCCGCACCCCTGTCGGTCACCTCCGCGGAGGCCGTGACCTATCGCGGGCTTGGCCAGATTGCGGACGCACTCGAGCAGGGGGATCCCATCGAGTACTGGAAGTCGGCGCCATTCCTGCTCTCGTTCATGGAGGACTACAAGCTCAAGCAGGTCTTCCGGGAACTGGAGGATGACCCCGAGGAAGCGAGGCGAGTGGCGGCGCTGGTGGCTGCGTGCCCTCAGCTCACCTTCCCGTGGGCAGACTACCTCGCGTTCAGGAAGCTCGATCCCGGCAACGCGCGCATGCGCTGGCTGCAGGACCGGTTCATCGATAACGGCGCCTGGCGGTTGCTCTGGGTACCCCCGGCGCGGCCATGGTATCAGCTCGAGGGGCCGTACGCGGACCAGCGGCTGGCCGACTTCACCAAGCTGCTCATCTTCTCCAGCTGGAACGTGGTGCCGAAGGCCATTGCCGCCCTCACGAGCTACGCCGCGGAGCGGGAGATGAGCCTCCTCGAGGACGCCGCGGCCCAGAACACCGAGGAGGCGCGCGGCAGGTTCCGGCCGCTGCTCCGGTTCGCCAAGGAGAGCGGGGCGTCGCTGATGGCGCTGATCTATCCCTCGTTCGCGCTGGCGCGGATGGGGGCGGAGACGGAGCGGGATATTGCCGGCGGCTTGCCGCAGCTTGGGGAGTTGATCGCTGTCCTGGAGGGTAGGATCCGGCGGGCGCTGGTGGCGTTTCCCGACCCGCAGGAGGGGAGGGAGGACGAGACCTGGTACTGGGCGGCACCGGCGCTGCTCGACCTCCGGGAGGACAGGACCGCGACGGATGCCTGGTTCGAGCATGCGAACCTGCGGCGGAAGAAGAGCGGTGAGGAAGAGGAAGAGGGGGAGGCGGCGGACGTCTTCGTCGACAAGCATATCCCAGAGTTGCGCGAGGTCGTCGGCGCGGAGGGCCAGCGGCTCGGGCGGCGCCCGAAAGACCTCTACACGCGGCTGGCGGAGCTTGCGCTCGCCGGTCCGGCGGTCGTCGCCCTCCGGGCCCTCACCAACCTGTATGGCCACAAGGTGGAGCGGACCGACGCCGCGATCCGGGTGCTGGCGGGGCAGGTGGCCTATGCCTTCCGGAGCTACGTCAACCTGCCCGAAGTGACCGCGCTGATCCGGGCGCTGGAGCCGGCGGGTGACTACTGGAAACAGGTGCTGGCGTACTGCGTGCGCGGCGGGCTCGGCGCGGTGGTCGAGGAGTACGTCCACGCCCTGCACGAATGGCTCGGCGTGAAGGGGCACCAGCAGGAGCAGGTAGGTGACCAGGTTGCCGAGGCGATGATCGAGGCGCTGACCATCCGGACCGCCAACCCCGGGGTGGACGAGGTGATCCCTGCCGTGGACGGCTCGGGGTTCACCATCCAGGGGCGCAGGATGCGGTCACGGTATGCCGCGCGGCTCAGCGAGGACCGGTTCGAGGGAGCGAAGGAGCGGACCCGGACGGACACGCTGCGGAAGGCGTTCAACAGTCCCTTCTGGCCCTTCGTGATGGCCACGACGTCCGTGGGCCAGGAGGGCCTCGACTTCCATCTCTACTGTCACGCGGTGGCGCACTGGAACCTTCCGGGCAACCCCGTGGACCTCGAGCAGCGTGAGGGGCGGGTGCACCGGTTCAAGTGCCACGCCGTGCGGAAGAACGTGGCGCTGGCGCATGCCGATTCCGCGCATGTGACGCTGGGACAGGACCCGTGGGCGGCCATGTTCGCGGCGGCGGCGGCCGGGCGGCCCGCCGGCATGAGTGACCTGTGGCCCTACTGGATCTTCCCGGTCGAGGGGGGAGCGCGGATCGAGCGGCATGTGCCCATGCTGCCGCTGAGCCGGGAGGTGGGGCGCTTCGCACGCCTCCGGCGGTCGGTCACGCTCTACCGGATGGTCTTCGGCCAGCCGCGGCAGGAGGACCTGCTCGAGTTCCTCATGGGGCAGATGACGGAGGCGGAGGCGATGGCGCAGGCGGAGGAGCTGAGGCTTGATCTGGGGCCGCGGGGGGTAGGGGTTGGGTCGGCCGGAGACCTGGAGCGCAACCATGGATGAGTGCCAGCAGCTGATACGGGAGTACTTCCAGCGCCGGCTGGGGGAGTGGGGGGACAACAGCCCCCTGCATCACGAGGCTTCGCAGCTCGCGGCCGGGGTATTGGATCCCGGCGAGCGTCGGGGACTCGACAGTGTGCAGTCGTTCGAGCAGGAGCCCTCGGTGCGTGGAGCCGAGCTCGACCTGCTTGTCGGCTTCGTCGACGATGGCATCGAGCGCCGGGTGGCGATGCCGCTCCTTTCCCTCGCCATGGTCCACCTCAAACGGTACTTCAGCGTCGATGAAGGGGAGTTTGTCGATGCACGGCCACGGGAGGTGGCCCGGCTCATCGGGGAGCGCCTCGATGCGATCCTTGCCGACGGCGTCATCGACCAGCCCGAAGACCTCGAGCAGGTGGAGCTGCAACAGATCTTCGACCTGAGCTACGACGACTACCTGGCGCTGGGCTGCCCGGCAATCGAGCGGGCATACCAGAACCTTGATCGCGGCATTGACCCCCGGACCAACGACGCTCCAGGCGCGCGGGCGCGGAAGATGGCGTTGCTGTTGCCGCTGTACAACCTGGCGCAGGCGCAGCGGGGCGAGCGGGGCCGTGAGCGACTCCGGCGTGTGCCTCTCACACGGACCGGCGGACCTGCCACACTAGTCAGGACGGTTAAGATGCCCCTCCCCTCATGGATCAACGAAGTTTCCTCGATTGCCACGACAGTGGGCGTATTCCTCGCCTGGTGGCAGCTGCGACTTTCGCAGCGGCAGGCAACTACGGATTTCGAGGATTCCCTCGCGGAGCAGTACCGGAACATCGTGCATGAGTTACCCGTGGGTGCACTGCTCGGAGAGGATATCGGGGAGACAGAGTACAAGGCAGCACTGGACGACTTTTACCGCTACATCGACCTGAGCAACACCCAGGTCTTCCTGCGCGCAACGCGCAGGATCTCGGACAGCACATGGACTATCTGGGCGGAGGGAATTGAGCAGCACCTGCGTCGCCCGGCCTTTGCACGGGCATGGGCAGAGATCAAGGAGCGCGCACAAGACAGCTTTCATGAGCTGCGGAGGCTGGAGGGGTCGGGATTCAGGTCTGACCCGAAATTGTGGAGCCGGCTGCAGGCTCCTGTGACAGGAACGCTCCCGAAAGCCCAGTAGACACGCCACCGCGAGGAATGAGCGGCGGATGACGGGCGGAAGAGGCTGCTATGAGTCTCGCATCGGACATCGAAGCGTTCATTGACGGCACCGGGCTCCCGGATGGTGCCAGGCCGAACCTTCGATATGCCTCCTTCGACTACTGCTTCAACTTCTTCCAGTCTTTCCACGAGGCTGGAAACGTCGCGGCACTCGCCGCACCCGAGCACCTTCAGCAGAGCTGCCTGCACCTGGGTTTCTACTTGGCGAGCTGGGGGATGTACCGCGGGTCGGCGGACCTTCTGCAGCGAAGCGCGAGGCACCTGGTACCGACAGTGGAAGCTATTGCAGGCATGAACCAGCTAGTCTGGGACATCGACGCAGACTGCTACACCGAGTCCAACATCGAAGTTCTCGGGGCGGCACGCGAAACACTGGGCAGGGCCTTGGGCTCGATGTCCGATACACTCTTCACCAAGATCATGCTCGGGGTCTTCGGATGTGTTCCCGCGTTCGACCAGTACTTCAAGCGCGGGCTGGAGCGCTGGACGTACGGGCCCGCGCGTCGCTCGCAAGAGTCGGGAGATCTACGCCAATAACAAGGCACTGATCGATCGCTACAGGATCCCTACGCTGGAGTTCCTCACGGGCGAGCCTACGCATCGCCGGTACACCAGGGCCAAGGTGCTCGACATGGCATTCTTCATCAAGGGTATGCGGAGCGGTCAGTGACCAGAGAATCACGAAGTGGGAAGGGCCCCACCACTCAGCCGGGCTACGTGAACCGCAATGGGCAGTCCGTTGTCCGAGCTACGGGGCTCCCTGGCAATGATCACTGCCAGAGTATCTACGTGCTGCGATGCGGCACCTGTAGCCTGGAGTACGGCGCGAACGGTTCGGACATCTTCCAGCGCCTGTGCCCGGAATGCCAAGGCGGTGCGAAGGGTCTTCCGTTCACCTGACTTCGCACTCGCGGGGCCCGGCGGCGAGCGGTCCACGCCAAGACCATTCCCAGGTGAACCCCCAGGTCCAGCCGGTACCCCTGCAGCGAAATGGCGAGGCGTGACGGAGTGTCACCTGCTCCTCTCCGCCGACTGGTCCACCACCCCCGCCAAGCGGCGCATGGCCATCGCCAGCCGGCGGGGGGATGGCAGCTACCTGGTCGGCGCGCCCGAGGCGGTCGGCCCGCTCGATACCCTGCTCCCCCGCATCGAACACCGCGCCGGCCCCGGCGCCGCCATCCTCATCGGCCTCGATCACCCCATCGGCGTGCCGCTGGCATGGGCCCGGCAAACCGGCGTCACGGCGTTCCGGCCCCTCCTGACCCAGCTGGGCCAGGGGAGTGGGCGCGGTTCTTCGAGGTGAGCGACCACCCCACGCTCCGCCAGCCGTTCTACCCCGTCCCAACCCGTCGAAAGGCGCCACCTCCCGGGCCCACCTGGCGCAGGCGCTCGGCGCCGCCACCATGGACGAGCTGCGGCGCCGCTGCGAACGCCGGACGCCCACCCGCAAGGCCGCGGAATGCCTGTTCTTTACCCTGGGCGGCGCGCAGGTGGGACGGGCCGCCATCAGCGGCTGGCGGGAGCTGCTGCAGCCGGCGCTCGACCGCCTGCGGCTGTGGCCCTTCGACGGCCCGCTCGCCACGCTGCTCGCCCAGCCCGGCTGCACGGTGGCCGAGATCTACCCGGCGGAGGCGTACGGCCCGCTCGGCGCGCGGCTGGGGAGCCGGTACCGGACCAGCAAGCGGAAGCGCGAGCACCGTCAGGCGGCCTGCGCCCACTGGCTCGCGGGCCGGCTGCCCGACGGGATCGCGCTGTCCGAGGCGGCCCGGGCGGAGATCGCTACCGGCTTTGCCACGGAGGACGACTTCGACGCGTTCGCGGGGCTGCTGGGGATGCTGCTGGTGGTGCTGGGCCACCGGGCGCCGGGGGAGCCGGCGGATGCGGAGGTGCGGGCGGTGGAGGGGTGGATATTGGGGCAGGACCCTTCGTCAATTCTTCGTGGATGAAGCGGGAGACCTGACGCTCTTCAACAAGCACGGGAAAATCGTGGTCGGAGCAGAGGGCTCCTCCCATTGCTTCCTGGTGGGGTTGTGCGAGATCCGGGAGCCGGCGGTGCTCGGCAAGGCCCTCGAGGTACTGCACGCGAGGGCTACGGAGTCTGGTACAGCGAAGGGAATCCACTCAGGCGGTTGGTCGGCTCTGGCGGACCCATTGCCAGTCCAGGGTGGTGCACCAGAGACTCTGGCCAGGGTGACAAAAGGAGAGCGATCGGGGCGGACACCTTGAGGTGTCCGCGGGGGCTCGCCGAGGCAAACCCGCTCCCGACCGCATGCTCAAGCTAGTGAGACGTGCGCGCGCGGAAAAGCGCAAAGAAGTGCGGATTCCTGCGGGTGGTGGAGGGGTGGGTCATCTCCCCTCGTCGAAGATGAGCCGCATGGCGGCTGGGGGGGGGGGCCGCCGGGGGCCGGGGGCCCGGGGCCGGGGGGCGGGGGGGGGGGGGGGGGGGGGGGCGGGGGGGGCATGGATTGAATGTCCGGCGCTGGACGGGTGGCTGCCACAGTCTGCTCCCGGGCGGGTGCCAGGAGAAGGCCCACGGACCGTGGCCCGTGGGCGCCGCCGGGACGTACCCGGCGGGATGAAGTCACCCCAAGGTACGAACTCGTCAAGAGCGGAAAAACGCGCGCCCGATCTGGCTGTGGAAGAGAAACGGGCGGCCATTTCGGGCCGCCCGGGCGGTACCTGAGCCTTGCGGCGCCCCCGCGTGGGGGGCTGCAGGTACCAAGGACAAGCTAGGGCCAGCCGCTGAGAGGTGTCAAGTTGAGCGCTACAGCCTGCAATGGACGCCAGCCGCAGGGGCACCTCGCCCTTCCGCTGGCCCGATCGAACCATCCTCCCACCGCCCTTCTCCCTGCGGTTTTTCGGTACGTCTCCGATAGTTCCGGTTATGGCCCCACTCGCCGCCGGGTGAGGGTTGCTGCCATGGGGCGTTGCTTTACCATGGATGCTATCAGGTGTAGGTTGAATTCCGTGCTCACCGGAGGCCGGTAATGCAGGCACTGACGCGTGAACAGGAAGAACTGCTCGGGCGGCTGGTAGAGCTGGCGGGCAGCCCCGTCGTGCTCCAACTGGCGCTACGCGAGCTGGCCCAGGAGAGCGCTGACGCAGGGCTCGAGGCCCTGGTGAAGAAGATCATCGAGGTCCGGGATCGTGAGGCCCCCGCCACCGCCAGCGCCTAGCCATCCCCCCCGCATGTCCATCGCCTGGTCAGGCATCGTACTTCTCGTACTGCTCCTGCCAGGCTTTCTCTTTTTCGTGGGCCTCTACTTCCCCGAGAAGTTCACGCGGGAGGTGGTGGAACGATCGCCACTCGGCCAGCTTGCGGGCACGGTCCTCATCGCCTTCGTGGTGCATGGACTGCTGCTGATTGCCAACGGGTGGTTCTGCGGCAGCCTCCTCCCCTGCATCAACCTGCGGGAAGTCCTCGCGGCCATCGCCCTCGACACCTCCAAGACGCCGCTTGCTGTCGCCGAGGTGGCCGCCACGCTCTCGGCCGATCGCTACTGGATCTTCCTGTACGTCATCATCGCCAGTGGCGGTGGCCTCCCTGCTCGGCTGGGGCACCGGCGGGCTCGTCGTCAGCGGAACGCTGCGTGTGCTGGTCCAGCACCGCTGGGTGTACGACCTGAAGGTCGAGGATGGAGATGTCCTCACCGTGGCCTACGTGCTGAGCCGGGTGAGTCATGGGCAGCGCCATGTGCTCTACCGGGGCTTCCTGAAGGCGTTCGGCCTGCAGAAGGACGGCAGGTTCTCCTATCTCATCCTCACGAGCGTGGTGCGCTACTACCTGAATCTCGACGACGCGAGGCCGGTGACCTCCCGCCCGGAGGACTGGATCGAAATCGGCAAGGCCATCGATGGTGACCGACACCTGCCGTCGGGAGGACGGCCCGGCCGCCGCCGCGACCGCAGCTATTTCGTGATTGATGGCGCTGATGTCGCGAACGTGATCTTCGATCGCTACGCCTTTCCCTTCAGCAACGCAGCGAACCTCGACGCGATCATCGCGGCCGCCGAGCAGGCGAAAGCCGCGACGGACCAGGCGGCCGTCGAGGACGACCTCAGTACGGATGTCGTGCGGCGCGGAGAGGGTTGAGGGAGGCTCTGGGATGGTGATGGGCATCCACTCCGGCGGGAACAGCTGATGCCCATTGTCCCCGGCTAGGCTCGCTGGTGCGAGCACACGGCATGGAGCCGGCGTTCACCGAAGAGAACAGGCTTGATCAGTATGCCTCAGGAGCACCGGGTGGGGCAAGGCCTCCCCACCACCGTCACACCCTCCCCTATCCTCTACCCATGGCGGCGCCGGCCGGCGGCCGGCGTGTACCCTCGAGACCTGGAGGCGGCGATGATCGGACGGATGGTGGGCCGGAGCCTGGTGGGGCTGCTGCTGGCGGGGATGATGGCGCTCCCCTCGCCGGCCAGCACCCCCAGGCGCGCAGCGGGATCTGGTTCAATGCGGGGATGGGCTACGGCAGCCTGGGGTGCGACGACTGCGGCTCCCGGGAAGGGTCGTGGAGCGGCGGGCTGGCGCTCGGTGGCACGCTGAGCCAGAAGGTGCTGCTCGGCGTCGGGACCAACGGCTGGACCAAGTCCGAAGGCGGGGGCCACGCTCACCGTGGGCACGGTGACGGCGCTGATCCGCTTCTACCCCTCGCGCACCGGCGGCTTCTTCCTGCTCGGCGGGCTGGGGCTGGGGACGGTCCACGTGAGCGTGGACGGCTTCGGGAGTGACAGCGAGACGGGCGCCGGCGCGCTGCTCGGGCTCGGGTACGACTTCCGGATCGGGCGGAACGTGAGCTTCACGCCGTTCTGGAACGGCTTCGCGGTGCGCACCGACAACGCCGACGCGAACGTGGGGCAGATCGGGATCGGGGTGACGGTGCATTAGGGGTAGCGGGGTTAGCGTGGCGTTTTTCTGGTACGCGTGTTCTGGCGAGGGGCAGTAGTCTTGGGGCCTCCAGCGTGAATCAGCGAGCGCGTCCATGACTCCAAGGGCCCCCGATCGGTGCATCAATTCGGCGGCGACTGGACGGCCCGGAAACTCCACGCGGTCCAGCGCTACCTGAATGCCTACACCACGGCACTCCGGCGTCAGCCCTTCACGCTCCTCTATGTCGACGCGTTTGCGGGGACCCCGTTCCACGAGACGTCGCCGCTCGCCGAGATCGTGGAGCCGCCTTTCCCGGGTTCCGGCCGCACGAACCCCCCCGCCGCCCGCGCGGGGGGGGGGGCGCGCGCGGGCCTGGAGCCGCCTTTCGACCGTTACCTGTTCTTCGAGAAGCACCGGGTCCGGTGCGCGCAATTGGAGCAGCTGAGGGCGGACTTCCCGGCACTGGCCGATCGGATCGTGATCGAACGGCGGGAGGCGAACGACGCGATCCGGACGCTCTGTGCCGGCGGCTGGGCAGGGCGCCGGGCCACCATGTTCCTCGACCCGTACGGGATGCAGGTCGAATGGGCCACGATCGAGGCCATCGCCGCCACGCGGGCCGTCGACCTGTGGGTCCTGTTCCCCCTGGGCATCGCCGTGAACCGCCTGATCACCCGGAGCGGAGAGATCCCCCGCCCTGGCGGCATCGCCTCGACCTGATGCTCGGCAGCGAGGAGTGGTACCAGGCCTTCTACGAGATCGTGCCGGAACCGACGCTGTTCGGCGATGATCGGGCCCGGGTGGTCAAAGCCTCGCAGGAGGTGATCGGGGGCTACTTCACCCGCCGGCTCCGTGGCATCTTCAGCGGCGTGGCGGACCGCCCGGCGATCCTGCAGAATTCACGGGGGATGCCACTGTACCTGCTCTGCTTCGCGGTGGGCAACCCCAGGGGGACCGAGACGGCCCTCCGTATCGCGAACCACATCCTCCGGGAAGCGACCTGATGGCCCTGGGCACCGGCATCGAATGGACGGAAGCCACCTGGAACCCGGTGACCGGCTGCACCAAGGTGAGCCCGGGGTGCACGCACTGCTACGCCGAGCGGATGGCGGAGCGGCTGCGGGCCATGGGCCAGCCGAACTATCGTGACGGCTTCGCGCTGACACTGCAGCCCCACATGCTCGACCTGCCACTCCGGTGGAAGAAGCCGCAGGTCATCTTCGTGAACTCGATGAGTGACCTGTTTCACGACCGGGTGCCGCTGGCGTACATCCAGCGCGTGTTTGGCGTCATGCGGATGGCTCACTGGCACCGGTTCCAGGTCCTGACCAAGCGTGCGGAGCGGCTGGCCGCCGTGGCCGCCCGGCTGCCATGGCCCCCACAGCTGTGGATGGGTGTGAGCGTTGAGGAGGGCCGCTACCGTCACCGCATCGACCGGTTGCGCTCCACGGCGGCGGCGGTCCGCTTCCTTTCCCCTGGAGCCGCTGCTCGGGCCACTGCCCGGGCTCGACCTCACCGGGATCGACTGGGTCATCGTCGGGGGTGAGTCAGGCCCCGGCGCCCGCCCGATGCACCCAGCCTGGGCGCTCGATATCCGTGATCAGTGCCTGGCCGCCGGGGTGCCGTTCTTCTTCAAGCAGTGGGGCGGGGTCAGGAAGAAGACGGCTGGGCGCCTGCTTGAAGGGCGGACATGGGAGGAATTGCCCGCGGGGGTGGCGCTGCAGGCGTGAGCACACGGGTTCGCCGTTGTTCCGCTCTTGTCCGCCCGCTACTCCCGCCCAGATTCCGGCATGCGCCTGCTCCTCCTCTCCGACACCCACAACCGCCACCCGAGCCTCACCGACCTCCCCGAGGCCGACGCCGTGCTCCACGCCGGCGACGTCTCCGGCCGGGGCACCCTGCCGGAGATCGGGGCCTTTCTCACGTGGTTCGGCGCGCTGCCGTACCGGCACAAGGTGTTCATCGCCGGCAACCACGACTTTGCCTTTGAGCGCCAGGCCGCGGTGGCGGAGGCGCTGGTGCCGCCCGGGGTCACCTACCTCCGGGACCAGGCGGTCTCGCTGGATGGCCTCACGGTCTGGGGCGCGCCCTGGCAGCCCTGGTTCATGGACTGGGCGTTCAACCTGGAGCGTGGGCCGGCGCTCGAGGCCGCATGGGCCCGGATCCCCGACGACGTGGATGTGCTGCTCACCCATGGGCCGCCGCACGGCATCCTCGACCAGACCAGCGCGCGGCCGCCGGAGCGGGTGGGCTGCGCCGACCTGCGCCGGCGGATCGCGCGCCTGCCGCGGCTCCGGCTCCACGCCTTCGGCCACATCCACGAGGCCTACGGCATCGAACGCCACGGCGACGTGACCTTCGTGAACGCCTCGACCTGTGACCTGCGGTACGAGCCCCGGAACGCGCCGGTGGTGGTGGAGGTGTAGGGGGGACGACACCGCCGCACCCGCGCGAGCGGGCGTACCGAGTTCTGGCGGGTGTTCACGGCTTGAGACGGTTGCTTGCCCTCGCTTGCCCGACCTGATCCGCTCCAACCCCCACCTGACAGCCGTTTGACCCCGACGTGACCGCTTCGGCCCAGCATGGACCGGAGGCAGGGCGGCCGCCCTTCACGGCCCGCCCGATGCCGCCTCCACTCCCGCTCCGAGGGACCCCATGCCGCGACGACTCGTCTGGCCCACCGCCGCCCTGCTCCTGGGCGCGCTGCTCCACGCCACCCCCGCCACCGCCCAGACCATGCGAGCCCGCGCCGATCCAGGTCACCGTGCCCCAGGACGCCACGCTCGACCTGCCGGCGATCGACCCGGGCAGCGGTCCGTTCAAGATCCAGGTGTTCGGGAACCCCGACAACAAGGACGAGGGTCCCGATCCGAACGCGGTGCTGGCCGCCTTCCAGGAGGCCGCCCGCTTTGCGCGCGACAGCGCCGGCGTGCTCGCCGGCGAACTCGGTCTCTACGTCCAGGCGCGGGTGGAGCTCGAGGCGGCGGCGGAGGCTGGGGTGCAGCGCGCCAGGGTGGCGAAGGTGGCCGCGGTGGCGCTCAACCAGAAGGCGCGCGACGCGCTGCTGGAACAGGTGAAGGACGCGACCATCGTGCCCCAGATCGAGGCGGAGGCGGCGGCCATTCAGCGTTCGCTCGCGGGGATCGCCGGCCGGCCGGTGGTGGCGCTCTACGCCGACGGCACGGTGCGCGACGCGGTGGGCGGCTCCGGCGGCAAGGACAACACCACCGGCACCGGGTCGGTGGGGCTCGCGGTGTCGTTCCCGTCGGGCTGGCAGCTCAACACCTCGGTGGCCGTGGCCTCCACGGTCGACTCGGTGAAGGACGGCTTCGGGGCCAGCGTGCTGCTGCCCGGCTCCGGCAAGGGCAAGCTCTCGACCTTCATCTTCGAGGTGTTCGCCCCGCCGATGCCGAAGCTCTGGCACGTCGGCGTGCACGGCTACCTGAGCGGCGGCAACTCGACCTGGGTGACCGATACCGCCCACGCCCGCAACGCCGCGGTGATGGGGGTCGGGCTCGGCGTCTACCGCGACTTCCTGTGCACCTGCCGGCTGCTCGACACCGACGTGGCCATCACCATGACGGCGGGGGTGGCGCTGCGGACGCTGCAGGGGAACGTGGCCCAGTCGCCCACGGTGCTGCAGGCCGCGCTGCATGGCAGCAAGGACCGCTCGTTCGCGGGGGCGGAGTTCGGCCTGGCGCTCACCATCGGGAGCGTGCGCGCGGGGGTGCAGTACTACCAGATGGGGAAGGCGGATGACGACATCAGCGTCGCGTCGCTCACCGGCGGGCAGCTGGTGGTGGGGATCAGCGTGGCGGGAGCGATCGTGTCGGGGCCGCTGAGCCCGAAGTAGGGGGCGTCGGGGGTGGTCCGGTCTGGGGCGGTGACAGGATTGCCCCACCGCCCCACCTGCATTGCGCCGCTCCGGGTCGCGGAGGATTGCCTGCTCGGCGCCGCCGAGCGTATCGTAGACTGGGCACCATCCCGAACCTGGTGAGGTGCCCATGCCCGTGACCGCGCGCCTGTCGAAGCGCTTCTACGATACCTTCGGCGACGAGATCGCGAACGATCTCGTGGAGTGGTTCAACCAGGTGGATGCCACCTACCGGCAGGAGCTGCGGGAACAGAACGACGTCAACTGGGGCCGCGTCGAGGCGCGCATCAGCGCCTCCGAGGCCCGGGTGCTGGCACAGGTGCGGCAGGAGTTCGGCGGGCTGCAGCAGGAGTTCGGCACCCTCCGCCAGCAGGTCGATCACCTGGACGCCAGGTTCTCCCAGGAGGTCACCCGGCTGCGGGCCGACTCCCAGCACGACCTCACGCTGCTGCGCACCGCACTGCAGCAGGAGATGACCGGCCTCCGCTCCGACCTGGACGTGGGGATGCAACGGCTCCGGGCCGACCTCTTCAAGTGGCTGTTCCTGTTCTGGACCGGCACGGCACTCACGGTGATCGGCTGGAGCCTCCGCCCGCGGTGAGTGTGCGAGCACGCGAGTACACTCGCGGCTCGGCGGCAGGCGCTGAAGCGCCTGGGCTCTTTCGGCCCGGGGCTGGCAGGGACCCCGTGGTCCCTCGCTTCAGCGATGGAGGCCGAGCCGCGGCTTTAGCCGCGGGCTCGTGGGGCGCGTCGCCCGTAGCCGCGGGATCGTGGCGGCGGGGGCGGCGGCTTCATTCGCTGGCGGGGGGCCAGGCCTCTTCTCGCCAGCGGCTCTCCAGCATCGGCGGCGGCGGCTCCCACCCCGCGATGGCGAGCTCTGCGTGATGGCGCGACTGTCCCGCGACATAATGAGCCACGGCGGGAAGGGCTCGTGCGCTCACGGACTCGATGTTGTACCCCCTGGCCCAGCGCAGGTAGCCGGCGTGCCCCTCAAGCAGGGCCAGCCGAGCGCTGCCGCCCTTCATCCGCTGGATCATGCGGGGGATGTCGGTCTGGGGGTGCAGCCGCAGCAGCACATGGAGGTGGGTCGCGACGATTCCGACCGCCAGCATCCTGGCCCGGTCCCTCGCGGCCATCGCCGGGAGATAGCGCGCCAGGAACTCCGCGACCCCTGCCGTGAGGATTGGCGCCCGGTCGAGCGTGGTCCAGACGACGTGGGCGAAGAGCCGGTGGCGCATCCGGAAGCATGGGGCTGGGGCATCCCGGTGCAGCATCAGAATGCCGCGTGGAGGACCGGACCGACGCGTGATCAGTGGGCGGCTGGCGCGGCGCGCTCGCGAGTACTCTCGCGGGTCCAGCGCTACGAGCGCGCGAGTAAACTCGCGGCTCGGCGGCAGGCGCTAAAGCGCCTGGGGTCTTTCGGCCCGGGGCTGGCAGGGGCCCCGTGGTGCCTCGCTTCAGCGATGGAGGCCGAGCCGCGGCTTTAGCCGCGGGCTCGGGCCGCGAGCTCGCGAGTACTCTCGCGGGTCCAGCGCTACGAGCTCGCGAGTAAACTCGCGGCTCGGCGGCAGGCGCTAAAGCGCCTGGGGTCTGTCGGCCCGGGGTGGGCAGGGGCCCCGTGGTGCCTCGCTTTAGCGATGGAGGCCGAGCCGCGGCTTTAGCCGCGGGCTCGGGCCGCGAGCTCGCGAGTAAACTCGCGGCTCGGCGGCAGGCGCTAAAGCGCCTGGGGTCTGTCGGCCCGGGGTGGGCAGGGCCCCGTGGTGCCTCGCTTCAGCGATGGATGCCGAGCCGCGGCTTTAGCCGCGGGCTCGGGCCGCGAGCTCGCGAGTAAACTCGCGGCTCGGCGGCAGGCGCTAAAGCGCCTGGGGTCTTTCGGCCCGGGGCGGGCAGGGGCCCCGATGACGCGCGCCGTCGCGGCGCTGCAACGCAACGTGGTCGGGGTGGAGTTGGGGGGCGTGGAGCGGGAGTAGGGCGGGAAACCGGGGCGTTGGTTGATTCCGGGTTGAGGGCGCTGGCACACGTTGGCGCGTGCATGATCCGCGGCGACGGCCGGCGTCGGGAGCCAGGGCGGTGCCGAGGTCATGCGAGCATCGGGAGGGATGCCCCCTCCCGACCCCCACTCGCACCCGACCGGAGGCCCCCCACCATGTCGCCCCGCACCAGCGTTCCGCTGCTTCTCCTGCTCGGCATCCTTGGCTGTTCCACTCCGCAGGGCGAATCGGCCTCCGGCCGCGTCGCACCCCTGGGGCAGCAACGCGAGGCTGTCGGGCGCGCGCTGGCCCTGGCGCTCGCCGATTCCGGCCTGCGCGGGCTGGTGCACGACGCGATGCGCGCCTCCCCCCTGGTAGATCACCGGCTGCCCTTCGAGACATGGCTGGCCACCCCGGAGGGCGCACCGGTGGCGGGCGCGATGGCGCGGCAGTCGGGCCTGGGCGTGGACTCGATCATGCGGCTGGTCCACGGGCTGGCGCCGCTTGACCTCTACTTCCCCAGCCGGCGCGACCGCGCGACCTGGACCGCGGGCGCGATACCGCTTCTGATCGTGGAGCCTGGCACGATCCCCACGTCCATCCGCGGATTCGATGTGCACGGAACGCCCTTCGTCCGCCCCCGAGGACCCGAACCCTTTCCCGGGCCGGCGCTCATGCTCCAGGCGTCGGAGGGGAGGGACCGGCGCACGGGACCCCGCCTCGCCGGCGGCGCCATGATCCAGAACCCGCGGGAAGAAGGGGTCGGCGGGACGCTCACTATCCAGCGTCCGGGGCAGCCAGCCTGGCGGGCGCAGCTCGCCGATCTCGGTCCCGCCGGGGCCTTCATGCAGCTCTGCCCGCCGGGTCTCGAGGATGACTGCGCCGGCGGCGGAGGGGGCGGGAGCATCGTGGGCGGTGAAGGGGTGACCTCGCTCAACGGCCTGAGCGTGAACGGGGTGGATGACAACGGCATCCCGCTCGAGTCGAATGAGTTCGAGTTCCGGGCCACGGCCTACATCGGCCTCCAGGTCATCGGGCAGGCGACCCTGCGCCTGACCGGCGTGGACCCGGACTATCACGCCACCAACCTGCGGCTTCCGCTCCTCTCCCATGCGCCGGACAACTATGCTTACCTGGAGGTCGACGTGGTCGAGACGGATGGGTGGCCCAACGCCGACGACCACTTCGACTACATCCAGTACCAACCGAACCGGGTGTTCGCCAGGATCCCGCTGCACCAATACGACCAGGGGCGGTGGTGGCCGCTCAAGGAACAGCCACGCATCGGCGTGTTCGACCCCGAAAAGGTTCTCCCCCAATTCACCTGGGTGAATCAGTGAGCCGTCAGCCCTCAGCGGGCCGCCCCGCCCCGCCCCCCTGCATCGCCACCCTGCTGGCGCTGCTCTCCACCCTGTCCGCGCCGGTGGTGGCCCAGGTGACAGCCCCCCCCGCCCCATGGTCCGCGCATGTCACCGCCGGCTACGGGCGCTCCCTCCGCGGCGAAGCGCTCGGCGGCGGGCTCTCCCTCGGCGCCGGGATCTTCCGGGGTCGCGGCGCCACGCGGCTCGGACTCGAGGTCTCCTTCGCCCAGCTCGGCCACGAGGCCCGCACCACGCATGGCTTCGATCCGCTCCCGGTCTTCACCCCGACGATCATCTCCACCACCGCCCGGGAACGAATGCTCGGCATCGGGCTCGCGGTCGAGGCCGGCCCGCGCGCCGGCAGGATCCGCCCGGCACTCCTGCTGAGCGCCGGCCGCTACGGGCTCTGGCAGGAGAGCCGGCGAACCGTCCGGGACAGCGCCACCAGTCAGGTCCTGGACCGTTCGGCCGACCGCGGCTGGGCATGGGGATGGGGCGTCTCGGTCGGCGTGGCGCTGACGCTACCCCCGGCAGGCCCCTTCGGCTCACCCCGCGTCGAGGCACGACTCCACGGCCTCGCCGCCAAACGGGCCGACGCCTGGACGACGCTGCCGGTGGTGAGTCTCGGCGTCGGCGTGGGGTGGTAGGGCGGGGAAGGGGAAAGGGGGAAGCGGGAAGCGGGAAGCGGGAAGCGGGAAGCGGGAAGCGGGAAGCGGGAAGAGGGAAGAGGGAAGAGGGAAAAGGGAAGCGGGAAGAGGGAAGGCGAGGGGAGTCCGGCGCCGCGAGCCGCGAGAGCGGGTCCAGGCAGCCGGGTCCCCCGTGGGGCAGGCCCGCCTTAGATGGGCCGAGCCGGGCTTTAGCGCGGCCTGCGAGTATGGGGGGGGGGGCGCCGCGAGCTCGCGAGTAAACTCGCGGCTCGGCGGCAGGCGCTAAAGCGCCTGGGGTCTTTCGGCCCGGGGCGGGCAGGGGCTCGTCATGCCTCGCTTCAGCGATGGAGGCCGAGCCGCGGCTTTAGCCGCGGGCTCGGGCCGCGAGCTCGCGAGTAAACTCGCGGCTCGGCGGCAGGCGCTGAAGCGCCTGGGGTCTGTCGGCCCGGGGTGGGCAGGGGCTCGTCATGCCTCGCTTCAGCGATGGAGGCCGAGCCGCGGCTTTAGCCGCGGGCTGCGAGCTCGCGAGTACTCTCGCGGGGCCGGCGTCGCGAGCTCGCGAGTAAACTCGCGGCTCGGCGGCAGGCGCTAAAGCGCCTGGGGTCTTTCGGCCCGGGGTGGGCAAAGGCCCGTCATGCCTCGCTTCAGCGATGGAGGCCGAGCCGCGGCTTTAGCCGCGGGTGCCGGGGCCGGCCAACGTCTGTCAATCCGGCGGCGGTAGCGCACGCCTTGCGGACCTGGAGGGATCCCTCGCTGCGCTCGGGATGACAGCGTGTGGCTTCGAGCCGCCGAACCGCCTACCTCGCCGCCAGCCAGTAGGTCACCTTCACCGCCAGGAACTGCCCGCCGTCGGCCTTGAAGGCATCGAACAGCGAGCGCACTCCCACGTCGCGGGTGGCGTCGCCGAACTTGTCCTGCTGCCACACCACGAACAGGGTGCTCCCCGGCCGCCACTCCCAGCGCAGCACCAGGTTGCTCCGGAAGGACAGCACGCTGAAGTCGCGGTCGGGAAGGTTGAAGGTCTGCGCCCCGTCGGTGACGTCGCGGCTGCCATCGGGCTGCTTCGTGATGGTGGTGCCGTCGGTGCCGTACCTCCGGATCCGGAAGCTGCGCGCGTCGGGGAGCTCGCCGAAGTCGCGATAGTGCCCGCTCGCCGCGAAGGGCTCGCCGTAGAACTCGAGGCTCAGGTCCGGCGAGAAGGCGTAGTTGACCCGGATGCTGGTGGAGAGGGTGCTGCGGTCGACGTAGGCAAAGACGTAGCGCCCGCCGAAGGTGGCCGCCGTCCCGCCGCCCAGGCTGGTGACGAACTGGCGGCTGCTCACGCTCCGGGTCCAGGACGGTTCCAGGCTGATCGACACCGCCGGCACCGGCCGGATGCCGATGGACCCCTCCCAGGTGCGCCGCCAGCCGTCGACCTCGTCGTCGAACCAGCTCAGGCCAGCGTCCCAGGTGACGGGCTTGCCCTCGTTCCCCGACAGCTCCACGTCGCCGCCGATGCCACCGGGCGCGCCCATCAGCGGGCCGCCCCGGGTGAGGTCGTCGCTCTGCTCGGCGAGGTTGCCGTACACGCCCAGGAAGAGGCGCATGAAGTTGTGGAAGGTGAAGCTGTTGCCCAGCGAGGCCTCGGTGTAGGTGGGGATGCCGGCGTAGTTCCAGCCCCGGCCCAGGAAGGCGTTGCTGCTCCAGCGGTGGAAGAGCCTCCCGCGGGTGTTCTCGCGGTAGCGCAGCTGCACGAAGGCGTCGGCGTCGTTGGCGCTCTGCAGCCGCCCCACGTCGTTGAGCTCCCAGTACGGGCTCTCGGTGCTCACCCCCACGCTGCCCAGCCAGTGCTTGCCGCTGTTCTTGGAGGCGTTGAGCCCCGCGGCGTACCCGGTGAGGCTGGTGCGGGTGGAGTCGAAGTCGAACTCGGAGGCGTCGGGGCGCTGGAGGAAGTGGGCCGGCGCGCGCTGCACCCGCGCGATGGCCGCCGCGTCGCCCGCCACGTGGCTCACGCCCACGAACCCGCCGACCTCGTAGGTGCCGTCCTTGAAGCGCAGGTTCCAGTCAGCGCCGCCGGTGATGGCCCGCTCGGCCAGCAGCGCCGCGAGCGCGGTGTCGCCCAGGCTGCGGTACACGCTGGTGAGCGAGACCCCGACCACCGACTGGTTCTTCCCCACCTCCTGCTGCACCCGCCCCACGCCGTACGCCGTGAAGGGCTCGATGGCGGCCCGCCCGAAGCGGCCGGTGGCCACGTCGTAGGTGCGCGCCTCCTCCCGGTCGGTGAAGGCGGTGAGGAACCCGATGGAGGTGCCGCTCCGCAGCCGGCCGGTGACCTTGGCGGCGCCCAGGATGGTGGCGTTGTCGGGCCGCTCGACGAAGTCGGCGGCGGCGTCGCCCCGGGGCGAGGTGCCGATGCGGCGGGAGTAGAAGTAGCCGGGCCCGTTCCCCGCGAGGAGGTTGGCGCCCTCGGTGAAGAAGGGCCGCCGCTCGCCGAAGAAGGTCTCGAAGGCGGAGAGGTTCACCTCCGCCGGGTCGGCCTCCACCTGGCCGAAGTCGGGGTTCACGGTGGCGTCGAGGGTGAGGTTCGGGCCCAGGCCCATCTTGAAGTCGAGCCCCGCCCGCCCGGTGTACTCGCTGCCGTCGTTGAAGGGATCACCCGAGGGCGCATCCTCGTAGCGGCCGTTCCCCGCCACGTAGGGGAGCAGCTCCACCCGCCGCGGCGGCTTCACCCCGTCGATGCCGGTGAGCAGTCCGAAGCGGCTGGACCAGCCGGTCTCGTTCTTGGGGATGACGATCCAGTACACGTCCTCGTTGGCGTGCGGCATCCAGCGGTTGATCTGCAGCCCCCAGCGCTGGCTGCCGGCCGCGGTGAAGCGGAGCTGCGAGAAGGGGATGCGGATCTCCACGATCCACCCGGTGGGGGTGATGCTGGTGCGCGCCTGCCAGACGGGATCCCAGGTGTAGTCGCGCTCGTCCTCGCCGTCGGCGGGATGGAAGTAGTCGCTGCGCACCCCGCCGCTGCTCACGATGAAGCTGTAGGCGGTGCGGCGGTCGTGGTACGTGTCGAGCGCCACGATGAAGTGCTCGGCGTTGCTGAACTGGTCGCGCCGGGTGACGGTGGTGGGGATCCCCGCCGGGTCCGCGCTCCCCATCCGCGCGCCCACGTAGAGGGCGTCGTCGTCATAGAAGAACGCCACCTCGGTGCGGCCGCTCGGCGCTCCCCCCTCCACCGGCTCCTTCTGGGTGAAGTCGCTGCGCCACGCGGCATCGGCCCAGGCCGGCTCGTCCAGCCGGCCGTCGATGTGGAGGCGGCCGCTGTCGAGGCGGAGCGCGGTGAACTGCTTGCTGGAATCCGCCGCCTGGGCGGCCACGCCGTTGCCGAGGGACAGCAGCAGCAGGGCCAGCAGCGGGACGCGCTGGGACAAAGGGACCTCGAGGGGATGGAGTGCCTGGTGGAGCTTGGATGGCGACTACGGGTGTAAAGGTTGGGGGGTTTCGGGGGGGAGAGCCGGGAAGCGGGAAGAGGGAAACGGGAAGAGGGAAGAGGGAAGAGAGAGGGGGAGTGGGGAGTGGGAGGGGGATGGGGCTGGCCGCGAGGGGGCCCGGCCCGGCTCTTGCCACCCGGGTCCCTGCCCGCCACTGGTCCTCCGAGCGCGTGGCACCGAACCCGGGGGACGACCTCCCTTGAGGCCAGAATTGATCCAGCAGGCCTGTCGCAACGCTGCACGGGTGCGGGGCCTGCGCCACGCGTCACGGTGAGGATGATGCATTCCCAGTGGAGTGGAGTGGGCTACGACCTGGTGGTGGTGGGCGCCGGGGCGAGCGGGGCGCTGGTGACCGCCCAGCATGTGCGGCAGGGCAAGCCGGGCCGGCTGGCGCTGATCGGCGTGGGGCCGGGGGCGGGGCGCGGGGTGGCGTACGACACGCCGTTCCGGAGCAACCTGCTCAACGTCCCCGCCTGGAATATGAGCGCCTTCCCCGACGACCCCGGGCACTTCCAGCGCTGGCTCGCCGCGCGGACGCCGGGGGCGGACCAGGGGACGTTCGCGCCGCGGCTGGTGTACGGCGCCTACCTCGAGGAGGTGCTGGCGGAGGCGCTCCGCTCGCCGCTCGTCTCGCCGGTGCCGCGGCGCGCCGTGGACCTGGCCCGCGAGGGCGAGGGGTGGCGGGTGCTGCTCGACGACGGGACCACCCTCGCCGCGCGGCGGGTGGTGCTGGCCCTGGGAAACCTCCCGCCGAACGACCCGCTGCACGCCGACCCCGGCGCCTTCCCCTCCTACTACCGCAATCCCTGGGACCCCGCCGCGGCGACCGGCCTCGCGGCCACCGCGCCGGTGCTGCTCATCGGCACCGGCCTCACGATGATCGACGTGGCGCTGTCGCTGGAGGAGTCGGGCCATGAGGGGCCGGTGACCGCGATCTCGCGCCGCGGCTGGCTGCCCCGCCCCCACGCGCCGTACACGCCGCGGCCCCAGCCCACCCTCCCCGAGGCATTCCAGACGCCGAAGGGGGCGTTCCGGTGGATCCGCGAGCAGGTGCGGGGCGGCGCCGAGTGGCGCGCGGTGATCGACGGGCTCCGGCCGCACAGCCAGGCGATCTGGCGCGGGTGGAGCGTGACCGACCGGGCGCGCTTCCTCCGCCACGCGCAGGGGCCGTGGGACATCCACCGGCACCGGATGGCGCCGGAGATCGCGGCGCGGCTGGCGCGGCTCCGCGACGCGGGCCGGCTCACGGTGCTGCGGGGCCGGCCGCTCGGCCTCAGCGCGCAGGACGACGCCCTGGTGGTCCGCTGGCGCTCCCCGGAGGATGGCCAGGTGCACCACACCCGCGCCGCGCGGGTGGTGAACTGCACCGGCCCCAACCGCGACTACCACCGCGTGGGAGACCCGCTCATCCAGAACCTGCGCATGCGCGGGCTGCTCACCCCCGACCCGCTGCGACTGGGCTGGGAAACCTCCGCGGACGGCCAGCTGCACGGCGCCGATGGCACCCCGGTGCCAGGGGTGTTCGCGATGGGGCCGCTCCGGATCGGCGGAGAATGGGAGTCGCTGGCGATCCCGGAGCTGCGGGGGCAGGCGGCGGAGCTGGTGGGGTAGGACGGCGGGAAGCGGGAAGGGGACACACACGAAGGGCCGGCATTCAGCCGGCCCCTACCGCCCTACCGCCCTACCGCCTTACCGCCCTACCGCCCTAGTTCAGATCCTTCTGCTTCCGCTTGCTCACTTCATCGAGGAAGCGGCGTTCCTCGGCGGTGAGGCTCTCGATGCCGGTGGCGCTGATCTTGTCGAGCACCCGGTCCACTTCGATGGCCACGGGGTCGGAGCCGGCGCGGGGGGTGAGCGGGCGGATCGGCGCGGCGGGGCGCTCGGACTCGCGGCTGGCGGCGGTCTGCTGCACCATGACGGCGCGTTCCGGCTGTTCCCGGAAGGCGGGGACGGGGCGGTGGCGGGAGAACGCCTGGATCTTGAAGAACAGCCAGCCGGCGAGCATGCCGCCCAGGTGCGCCTCGTGGGCCACGCCGGACATGGACGGGATCTGGGCCGCCACCACCTCGATCGCCGCCGCGGCCAGGACCAGGGTCCGGGCCTTGATGGGGAAGGGGATGGGGAAGACCAGCATCTCGGCCTCGGGCCACAGCATGGCGAAGGCCACCGAGACGCCGAAGACCGCGCCGGAGGCGCCGATCATCGGGCCGACCGGCGTGAAGACGTTGAGGAGCAGGGAGACCAGCGCCGCCCCGACCCCGCAGTAGATGTAGAAGAGGATGAATGTCCGGGACCCGAGTCGGGTTTCGACCGCGGTGCCGAGCAGGTAGAACCAGAGCATGTTCGTGGCGAGGTGCAGGAACCCCGAATGCACGAACAGGTAGGTGAAGGCGCCCCAGGGCCGGGCCATGAAATGGGCCGGGTCCATCGCGAGGAGCGTGTGGATTTGACCGGATGTGAAGATCGTTTCCAGCAGCAGCTGCACCACCGCCGTGGCCGCGATGACGCGGACCACCCACGGTGTGGGGCGAGGGAAAGTGGGGCTGCTGAAGGACATGCGTCGCTTCCCGGTTACGCCTGCCGCCCGGGACGTCGGGCGGTACGGCAAATCCGATCACACAGTGCCGCAAACTCGATGCCTGCCGCCCTGGCCGACTGGGGAAGGAGGCTGGTGGCCGTCATTCCGGGCAGGGTATTGACCTCTAAACAGTAGAGGGCCCCCTCCGGAGTCAAGCGAAAATCGACCCGGGAATAGCTCCCCAGCCGGAGGGCGTCGTGGGCCAGGACGCCCAGGCGCTGGCACTCCGCCGTGACCGCGGGGGAGAGGCTGGCGGGGAAGATCTCCTCCGACATGCCCGGGGTGTACTTGCACTCGTAGTCGAAGATCTCGTGCTGGGGGATGATCTCCCCGACGGCCAGCGCCTTCCCCTCCAGGATGCCGACGGTCAGCTCCCGTCCCGGAATGAAGCCCTCGACCATCACCTCGTCGTCGTACTCGCTGGCGAAGAGCACCGCCGCCTCGAACTCCTCCGGCCGCTTGACCACCGTCAGGCCGACGGTGCTGCCCTGCTTACTGGGTTTAACCACGACCGGCCAGCCGAGTTCCTTCCCGGACTCGGCGACGCTCACCGGGGCCATCCGCCAGCGGGGGGTGGGGACGCCGGCGTCGCGGAAGAGGCGCTTGGAGGCGTCCTTGTCCATCGCCACGGCCGAGCCGAGGGGGCCGCTCCCGGTGTAGGGGACGCCCAGGGTCTCGAGCAGGGTCTGGATGGTGCCGTCCTCGCCCCGGCCGCCGTGGAGCACCAGGAAGACGGCGTCGGCTTCCCGGACCTCGGGGAGCGCGCCCAGCGACGTCAGGAGGAAGGTCCGCTCCCGGTCGGCGAGCTCGGTCACCGAGGGCCAAGTGGTGCCCACCCGGCCCAGGAGGTGGTCGGTCTCCCGTGATTCGGGGACGAATCCGGAGACGGTATCCACCACGACCACGTCGTGGCCGGAGGCCCGGAGCGCGGGGACGACCTGCCGGGCCGAGGCCAGGGCGACGTCGCGCTCGGCTGAGGCGCCACCAGTGAGGACGGTGATCCGGATCGTGGGGCTCGCGGCTCGGGGTGGGTGAATCGTAAACGGGAAGCGGGAAGCGGGAAACGGCTGGATCACCGCTTCCCGCTTCCCGGCAGGTGCCTGTCGCGGCCCCGGACGGGCGCGCTGTCCGCTTCCCGCGCGGCGCGGAGCGCCGCGCTAGCGCGTCCCGATCATCTGCTGCAGGATGTCGTAGCGGCTCACGATGCCGATGAGCTTGCCGTCCTTCTGGATGAGGGCGGCGGGGCTTTCGCGGGTGAGCAGGGTGGCGAGGCGGTCGGTCTGGGTGAGGGCGTCGACGACGGGGAAGGGGCCGTCCATGACCTCGCGCACCGGGCGGTCGAGGAGGGCGGGCTGGGCGAGGGCGCGGGTCATGAGGGTGTTCTCGATGAGCCCGCCGACGCACTGGCCGGCCTCGAGCACGGGGATCTGGCTCACGCCCCAGGTGCTCATGAGGTTGAGCGCCTGGCGCACCGCCGCGGCGGGGGCCACGCTCACCAGCGCGGGGCTGTTGGCGGGGCGGCGCTGCAGCAGCTGCTCCACGGTGATGCGCGGGGCGTCGAGCAGCTGGTTCTCCTGCATCCACTCGTCGTTGAAGACCTTGGAGAGGTAGCGCTCGCCGGTGTCACAGAGGATGGTGACGACCAGCGCCTGCGGGTCGTCGAGCTCGCGGGCGATCTCGAGCGCCAGCGCCACGTTGAGGCCGGCGGAGCCGCCGAGGAGCATGCCTTCCTCGCGGGCCAGGCGGCGGGCCATGACGAAGGCGTCGCGGTCGGGCACCTGGCGGAACTCGTCGATCTGGTCGAACCAGATGGTGCTCGGGATCTTGTCGCCGCCGATGCCTTCCACCTTGTAGGGGTAGCCCTCGCCCAGGGACTTCGTCTTGCTGAAGCCGGTGTAGAGGGAGCCCTGCGGGTCGCCGGCGATGACCCGGACCTTCGGGTTCTTCTCCTTGAGATACTTGCCGGTGCCGCTCACGGTGCCGCCGGTGCCGGCGCCCGCCACGAAGTGGGTGACGCGGCCCTCGGTCTGGGTCCAGATCTCGGGGCCGGTGGTCTCGTAGTGCGCCTGCGGGTTCACCTGGTTGTAGAACTGGTTGGCCAGCACGGCGCCCGGCGTGTCATGGACGATCTGCTTGGCCTTGTTGACGTAGTTGTCGGGGTGGTCGGGCGGCACGGCGGTGGGGGTGATGACCACCTCGGCGCCGTAGGCCTTGAGCAGCCGCACCTTCTCCTGCGACATCTTGTCGGGCATGGTGAAGATGCAGCGATAGCCCTTGAGCGCCGCGGCGAGCGCGAGCCCCACGCCGGTGTTGCCGCTGGTCCCCTCGACGATGACCCCGCCGGGCCGGAGCTCCCCCCGCTGTTCCGCGTCCTCGATGATCCGGAGCCCGATCCGGTCCTTCACCGACCCGCCCGGGTTGGCGTACTCCGCCTTGCCGTACACCGGCGTCCGGAGGCCCGCGCCCACGCGGCCGAGCCGGATGAGCGGCGTCCAGCCGATGGTGGGGAGGACGGAGTCGTAGGGCTTCAGATGGGGAGGGGTCACGGGCCAGGGTCCGAGGTGTCGGGGAGGGGAACTTACAGCGGGAAACGGGAAACGGGAAACGGGAAGCGTCGGGGGAAGGGGGAACGGGGAAGGGTCGCTCAGCCCCCCTTCCCGCTTCCCGTCCGGCGCGTGACAACGTCGCCGGCCTGGAGATTTGTCCCTTTCCCGCGCGCTCCCGCCGCGTGCAACGCGGCGGGAGCGCGCTAGGGCGTCATCCCCCCGGCCTCGGGGTGGCGGAAGTGGACCGGCTGCAGGAAGAGCGCGCCGACGGGGGTGCCGTTCTGCAGGGCGGGGGCAAAGCGGAACGACGGCACCGCGGCGAGCGCGGCGGAGTCGAGCGCGGGGTACCCGGATGACTCCGCCAGGCGGGTGGAGTCGGGCGTGAGCTTGCCGGTCTCGTCCACGAAGAGCCGGAGCACCACCTTGCCCTCGATGCCGCGGCCGTAGAGGGTGGCGGGGTATTCCACCGGCGAGGTGGGGTTGATCACCACCGGCGGGTCGTCGCCGCGGCGGGCGGTGGATTGGTCGGGGAGGGCCACGGTATTGCCGTCGCCGCGGGCGCAGCCGAGGATTGCGAGGAGGGGTAGAATGGGAAGGCGCGCACGGCCGTGCGCGCCAACGACGACCGGCGGGCCAACGACGATCGCGCCAACGGTTATCCCGGGCGCGCCGACGGTCATCGGCCGAGGCGTCCCACGTCGAAGAGCAGCAGGGCCGCGACGCCCAGCGCGGTGATCAGCAGCCATACCAGGAACCCTTTCGCCATCCGCACGAGGAACATCGTCACCGCCGCCACGCCGAAGGCGATGGCCGCGTGGGTGCCCGCGGTGCCGGGGGGGCTGCCCTGGCCCAGCGAGACGCCCGCCGCCATGCCGCCGAACACCGCCGCGAAGAGCAGGACCTTCCCGATCTTGATCACCAGCATCACCAGCAGCACCAGCACCACCGCGACGATCATGGTGGGGACGTTGACGCCGGCGAGGAAGCGGTCGAGGAGATCCATGGCGGTAAGGTGGCAGGGCGGTAGCCTCCCGTCCTACCCCTCCGAGCGCCGCTTGAGGTCCGCGAGGAGGTTGAGGGCCTCGAGCGGGGTCATCCGTTCCACGTCCGTGCCCTTGAGCTGCTCCACGACCGGGTGGGGCCGGGCCTCGCCGAAGAGGGCGAGCTGGCCGGGATCGCTGACCGGGGGCTCGCCGGGCACCACGCGGTGGTCGCCCTCGAGGGTGCGCAGCACCTCGCGGGCGCGGCGCACCACCTGGCCCGGCAGGCCGGCCAGCTGGGCCACGTGGATGCCGTAGCTGCGGTCGGTGCCGCCGGCCTCGAGGCGGTGCAGGAAGATCACCTGGTCGCCCGCCTCGCGGACGGCCACGTTGAGGTTGCGGGCGTGGGCCAGCTCCTCGGGGAGCTGCATCAGCTCGTGGTAGTGGGTGGCGAACATGGTGCGGCAGCCGGTGACGTCGTGCAGGTGCTCGCTCACCGCCCAGGCGATGGCCACGCCATCGTAGGTCGAGGTGCCGCGGCCGATCTCGTCGAGCAGCACCAGGCTCCGCTTGGTGGCGTTGTGCAGGATGGCGCTGGTCTCGCTCATCTCCACCATGAAGGTCGACTGCCCGCGGGCCAGGTTGTCGCTGGCGCCCACGCGGGTGAACAGCCGGTCCACCACGCCGATCTCCGCCGCCTCCGCCGGGACGTAGCTCCCCAGCTGGGCCAGGATCACGCACAGCCCGATCTGGCGCAGGATGGTGCTCTTGCCGGCCATGTTGGGCCCGGTGACCAGCAGCAGCCGCTCGGCGGGATCGAAGCGGACGTCGTTGGGGATGAAGGTCTCGCGCGGCATGAGCCGCTCGATGACCGGGTGGCGGGCCTGGCGCAGGGTGAGCGAGAGGCCGTCGTGCACCGCGGGGCGGACGTAGCGGTGCTGCACCGCGGTGTCGGCCAGGGAGGCCCAGACGTCGAGCCGCGCCAGCGCGCCGGCGGTGCGCTGCACCCGCGCGGTGGCCTGGCCCACCTGCTCGCGCAGCCGGCCGAAGATCGCGGCCTCGCGCTGGCCGATCTTCTCCTCCGCGCCGAGGACCTTGGCCTCGTAGCTCTTGAGCTCGGGGGTGACGTAGCGCTCGGCGCCGGCCAGGGTCTGCCGCCGCTCGTAGTCGGCGGGGACCTTGTCGGCGTGGGCGTTGGTGATCTCCAGGTAGTACCCGAAGACCTTGTTGAAGCCCACCTTGAGCGACGGGATGCCGGTGCGGTCGCGCTCGCGCTGCTGCAGGGTGGCGATGTACTGCTTGCCGCCGTCGCGGAGGTCGCGCAGCTCGTCGAGCTCGGTGTCGTAGCCGGGGCGGATCACGTCGCCGTCGGCGAGGACGGCGGGGGGCCGCTCGGTGAGGCCGGCGGCGAGCTCCTGGCCCAGGTCGGCGAGGAGGTCGAAGTCGTCGAGCACGGCGCCGAGGGCGGTGCTCCGGTCGCGGTCGGCGAGGCCGGTGAGCGCCTCGAGCACGTCGGGGAGGCGGAGGAAGCTGTCGCGCAGGGCGCCGAGCTCGCGCGGGGTGGCGCGGCCGGCGGCGGCGCGGCCGGCCAGGCGCTCCAGGTCGCGGACGCCCTGCAGCGCCTCGCGGATGCGGCCCCGGCCGCGGCCGTCGGTCACCAGCACCTGCACCGCGTCGAGCCGCTGGTCGATGGCGGCGGGGTCGCGGAGCGGCGAGAGCACCATGCGGCGGAGCAGCCGGGCGCCCATCGGCGTCATGGTGGTGTCGAGCACCTCGAGCAGGGTGGTGTTGCGGGCGCCGGCGCGCAGCGGCTCCACCAGCTCCAGGTTGCGGCGGGTCATCTCGTCGACCCAGAGGTGCACCTGGGAGCGGCGCACCTCGGGGCGGTGCAGGTGGGGCAGGCCGGCGGGCTGCAGCTCGTGCACGTAGCGGAGCAGCGCGCCGGCGGCGCCCACCGCCGCGGCATCGTCGGGGCCCAGGCCCAGCCCGTCGAGGCTGGCCAGGCCGAAGCGGCGCGCCAGCTCGGTGCGGGCCAGCTCGGGGTCGAACTCCCACTTCTCGCGGGTGGTGCGGAGCACGCCGTCCTCGAGCCGGAGCGCGGTGTCGCCGCCCACCACCACCTCCGCGGGCGCCATCCGCGCCACCGCCTCCTCGAGCCCGCCCTCGACGAGGGTCTCCAGGATGAACTCGCCGGTGGAGAGGTCGATGGCGGCGAGGCCGGAGGACGGCTCAGTGGCCGCGACGGCGAGGAGGAAGTTGTTGCGCACGCCCGGCAGGCAGTTCTCGTCGAGGACGGCGCCGGGGGTGATGGTCTCGATGACTTCGCGGCGGACGATGCCCTTGGCGAGCTTGGGATCCTCCACCTGCTCGCAGATGGCCACCCGGAAGCCGGCGGCGATGAACTGGCGCAGGTAGTCGGCGGCGGCCTTCACCGGCACGCCGGCGAGGGGCACGCCGTCGCCGCGGGCGGTGAGGGTGATGTTGAGCACCCGCGCCGCCACCTCGGCGTCGTCGAAGAACATCTCGTAGAAGTCGCCCATGCGGAAGAAGAGGATCGCGTCCCGGTGGCGGGACTTGATCTCCCGGTACTGCTGCATGAGCGGGGTGCCGCTGGCGTCGGCCGCCTTGCTCACGGCTCCGGCACCACGAAGGGCGAGTGGCGGAGCTTGCGGCGGATCTGCTCCGCGGCGGCGGTGGCGGCGGCGCGATCGGCGTAGGGGCCGGCGCGCACCTTGAAGAGCGCGCCTTCCTTCACGGTGTAGGCCTGGAAGCCGGCGTTGCGCAGGTCGCCCATGATCTTGTCGGCGCCGGCCTGGGTGTTCACCGCGGCCACCTGCACCCCGAAGCCGGTGCGGGCCGGGGTGGCGGGGGGCGCGGGGGTGGCGGCGGTATCCGGGGCGGGGCGCGCGGTATCGGTCGGCTGGGGAGTGGTGCAGCGGCCATTGAGGAACTCGAGCCGGTTGCGCAGCTCCACGTCGTCGGCGGCGCGCTCCATCCCGATGGCCAGCCAGGCGCAGGCCTCGTCACGCTTCTTCTGGTCGAAGAAGGCGCGCGCGGCCCACTCGGCCGCCATGCCGAGGGCGGGGGAGTCGGGGTAGTCGTTGCGGATGCGCTCGAGCTGCCGGGTGGCGCCGGGGAGGTTGCCGGCGGCGTAGTCGAGCAGCGCCAGGCGGTAGATGGCGTCGTCGGCCCAGTCGCTGGTGGCGTACTCCACCGACACCCGGGTGTAGGTGCGGCGCATCTCGTCGATGCTCCGGCTCACCAGCCCCATGGTGTAGAGCACCTGGGGATAGAGGGTGTCGGTGGGCGGGGTGACGCGGAGCAGGTTGGTGACCAGCACCCGGGCGGAGTCGCTGCCTCCCTCCTGCGCAATGCGGAGCGCGTCGACGAGCCGGGGGTCGGACTGGCCCGCCGCGGCCGCGGGGAGGTGGAGCGCGAGGGCGAGGAGTGCTGTCGCGGCGGTACGGCGGGAGGGCGGGACGGCGGTCGCGGTGCCCAGCCAGTTCCAGGTCATCGGGTTGCTCCATGCATGGTCGAACCGTCCACCTGCCGAACCGACGAACCGTCGGGCCGCCGAGTCGCCGAGCCACCGAGGCGCAGGACCAGTCCGAGGACCACCCCGGTCTCGTCGGAGACGCGGGTGCCCTTGAGGGCGGCGTCGGCCTCCAAGGTAGCGCGGAGGGCGGCGCGGAGCCGTGCGCCGGACCACGTCTCGGCGGCGCGGCTCCACTGCCGGGCGACGACCTTCCAGTCGCCGATGCCGAAGGGGCGGACGGCGCGGAAGCGGTCCATGAGTGTCCGCTCCAGCGCGCCGCCGCGGCTGCCCTTCTCGTAGTGGGCGCGGGCGAGCCGCATGCCCACCAGCGCGGTGCCGAGGGCGGTGATCATCTTGACGCCGGTCATGCCGGCCTGCTCCAGCACCTGGCGGCCGAGGCTGATGGCGCGCGGGGTATCGTCGGCGAGCAGCGCCTCGATCCAGTCCTCGAGCGTCTCGCCGTGGCGGATGCCGACCAGCTCACCCACGGTGTCGCGGCTGACGGGGCCCTGGTCGGCGATGCTGGAGAACTTCTCCAGCTCGGCGCGCAGGGTGCCGAGGTCGTAGCCCACGGCGAGCGCCAGGTGTTCGGCCGCGCCCTCGCCGAAGGTGAGGCCCATCCCCTTGGCGTGCCAGGCGAGCCAGCGGGCCACGCGATCGGGGGGGAGGGGATCCAGCTGCACCGCGAAGCTCCGGGCGGCGATGGCCGCGTCGGGCTCCCAGTGGCGGTCCTTCTCGGGGTTGGGCGCGCCCTCGACGAGGATGAGCACCGTCTCGGCGGCGGGATTGGCGAGGTACTTCTGCAGCACCTCGTGGGTCGCGGCCTTCTTCTTCCACGCCTCGATGTCGCGGATCACCACCACCCGCCGGCTGGCGAGCATGGGGAGGGTGTTGACGAGGGCGTGGAGCTCCTCGGGCGCGAGGCCCTGGGCGGCACGCTGGTCGAAGTTGAAGTCGCGTTCGTGCGGCTCGAGGGCCCGGTCGAGGATGGCCCGGACGGCTTCATCCTTGAGGATGTCCTCGGCGCCGCAGAGGTAATAGACGGGGGCCAGCTCGCCCTTACCCAGTGCGCGGAGGAGGTCATCGTAGGCACGGGCGGACATGGGGGAATTGTACCGGGACGGGGCGGTGGGGCGGTAGGGCGGTAGGGCGGTAGGGCGGTAAGGCGGTAAGGCGGTAGGGCGGTAACGGCGGGATCAGGGGCGGGTGCGCTCGTAGATGACGAAGGGCATGCCGGGGATGACGCGGGGCTGGGCGACGACCATGGGCTGGACTTCGGCGGCGATGGGCTCGGGGAGGACGGTGAAGTCCCGGGCGTTCATCGCGGCGAGGATGGCGAGGAGGAGCACCGCGGCGGTGGCGGCCCAGGGGGAGACCCGGGGCGGCAGCGGTTCGGGGACGGCCTCGCCACTCAGGATGCGCGCCTCGAGGCCGGCCAGGAAGGCGGGGGACGGGGCGATGTCGGCGCCGCGGAGGACCTCGGTGCCCTCGCGCACGGCACGATCGAAGGCGGCGCAGCCGGCGCAGACCTCGAGGTGATCGTCCATGTCGGCGGCAAGCTCCGGATCGTGTCCATCACGATACGCGGAGTAGCGGCGCCGGAAGTCCCGGCAGTCCATGAGGCTCGGATGTCGCAGTTAGAAAGGTGGCGCTGCGGGGGAACCCACGCCACATCTTGCCCTTATACCGCTTTCGCCGTCCAATGTTCCGGGCGTCACGGGTGCCCGGAGATCGGCCCATCCGGGGGCGGCCGCGCCGGGCCGCGCCCTCAGTCCAGGTGGGGCGAGATCAGCTCCGCGAAGCTCTGCCGGGCGCGGTTGAGGCGGCTCTTCACGGTGCCGAGGTTGCAGTGCATGATCTCGGCGATCTCCTCGTAGCTCTTCCCCTCGAGTTCGCGCAGCACGAACACCTCGCGGTGGTGGCTGGAGAGCCGGGCCACCGTCTGGTCCACGAGGGCGCGCAGGTGGCGCTGCTCGTAGAGGTAGTCGGGGCGGCTGGCGGCGTCCTCGTACTCGACCGGGCGGGGCTCCTCGTCCTCGGTGGCGCGGCCCTGGTCGAAGGCGATGAGGGGGGAGCGGCTGCGGTTGCGGAGCTCGTTCTTGGCGAGGTTGCTGGCGATGGTGTAGACCCAGGTGCTGAACTTCCGGGTCCGGTCGAAGCGGTCGAGGTGGCGGTACACCCGCAGGAAGGCCTCCTGCACCAGGTCTTCCGCGCGCTCCCGGTCGCCGATCATCCGGTACACGAAGTTGAGCAGCCGGACCTGGAAGCGGCCCACGATCTGCCCGAAGGCGCGCGGGTCCCCGGCGAGGTGCGCCTCGATGAGCGCGTTGATCTCGGGCTGGGGGGCGGGCGGCGTGGCCGGGGCCGCGGCGGGGGGCCGCCGGACGCCGGTCAGGGCAGACTTCAGGAACCGAAGCAGCGCCATCGAGTTACCTCGTCTGGCCGCGCCCGGGGGCGCGGAAGGCCTGCAGGTACAGCAACGAGACCAGGGTCTTGCCGTCCTGGATCTCGCCCCGCTCGATCAGGGCCAGCACCTCGGACCAGGGGGTGGGGCAGAGCTCGAGGAACTCATCGTGCTCCCGCTGGTGCTGCCCCGCTTCCAATCCGCCGGCCACGAACAGGTGGATTCGTTCGTCGGTGAAGCCGGGGGTGGTGAAGATGGTGGTGAGCCGCTCCAGCCGGCTCGCCCGCATCCCCGTCTCCTCCAGCAGCTCCCGCCGGGCGCACTGCTCCGGCTGCTCCCCCGGATCCAGCCGGCCCGCCGGGATCTCCCAGATCACCCCGCCCGCCGCGTGGCGGAACTGCCGGATGAGGAGCACCCGAGGGTCCGGGGTGGCCGGATCATCCAGCATGGGGACGACGGCCGCGGCGCCGGGATGACGGATCATCTCCAGCTGGCCGGTGCTGCCGTCGGGGAACCGCACCGTCTCGACGTCGAGGTGGATCACCCGCCCCGTGTACTTCCGTTCCGAGCCGATCAGCGCCATGGGCGGAACATGGGCGCCCCGCCCCGGGGTCACAAGAGTAGGTCCGGGGAAGGGGAGGGGCAATGTTGGGTATGGGAAGGTTGGACAACGCCGGTAGGGCGGTAGGGCGGTAAGGCGGTAACCTGCCGCCCTACCGCCCTACCGCCCTACCGCCTTACCGCTCCTGCCCGTCCAGCCCCACGGCGACCACCGGCCCGAGGTTCAGGGCTTCGAGGCCGGGTCGGATCCTGGCGGCGTCGCCGACCACGACGACGTGGAGGCGTTCGGGGTCGTAGCTGGCGCGGGCCACGCGCTGCACGTCGGCAGCGGTGACGGCGAGGACCTGCTTCACGTAGCGGTCGTACCAGGTGACGGGGAGGCCGTAGGTGAGCAGCTCCTCGACCTGGTCGCCCATCTGGCCCGCGGTCTCGAACTCGCCGGGGAGGCCGAAGGCGATGTAGTTGCGGGCCCGGGCCAGCTCGACGTCGCTCACCGGCGCGTCGCGGATGGCGTTGAGCTCCTTGAAGAACTCCACCAGCGAGCTGTCGGTGACGTCGCTGCGGACGGCGGCGCGGGCGGTGAAGGGGCCGGGGAGCGGGCGCCAGGCGAAGCCGGAGCCGGCGCCGTAGGTGTAGCCCTTCGTCTCGCGCAGGTTCTGGTTGAGCCGCGAGGAGAACGAGCCGCCGAGGATGGTGTTCATCACCTCGATGGCGGCGTAGTCGGGGGTGGAGCGATCGAGGCCGGGGCGCCCGATCATGATGACCGACTGGGCGGCGCCGGGCTTGTCGACCAGGTAGATGGTCCGGCGGCTCGGGGCCTCGGGGGCCGGGGGCACCGGGGCACGGAGCGCCGCCATGCGGTTGGCGCGCCAGGGGCCGAAGCGCTTGCCGATCTCGGCGCGGGCCTCGGCGAGGGAGATGTCGCCGGTGATGATGAACTCCGACTGGTCGGGGCGCACCACCCGCTGGTAGAAGCCGCGCACGGTGGCGGAGTCGAGCCGGGCGGTGCCGGCCGAGTCGCCGTTGATGGGGCGGTGGTAGGGGTGCGCCGCCGGGAAGACGATGGCGCCGAAGGCCAGGCTTGCCATGCCGTTGGGCTGGTCGCGCGCGGCGAGGATCGCGGCGAGGCGGAGGTCGCGTTCGCGGCTGACGTCGCTGCTCCGGAAGCCGGGGCGGAGGGCCACGTCGGCGAGGAGGTCGAGCGCCGGGCCGAGGGTGCGGCGCGGGGTGTTGAGGCTGAGGTAGAGGTAGTCCCAGTCGGCGGCGACGGAGAGCTCGGCGCCGAGGAAGGCGGCTTCGGCGGCGATGCCGAGGCCGTCGCGGGCGCCGGCGGCTTCATCGAGCATGCCGGCGGTGAAGGTGGCGAGGCCGGGGAGGTCGCCGTCGAGGCGGGCGCCGCCCTTCACGCGCAGGGTCACCTGCACCAGCGGCACCTCGTGCATGGGGACCACGCGGAGGGAGGCGCCGTTGGGGAGCCGGGCCTGCTGGATGGCGGGGAGCGTGAGGCTGGCGGGCGGCGTCACCGCCGGGACCTGGGCGCGGTCGAAGCCCTGGGCGCGGGCGCCGGTGGCGAGCAGCAGCGCGGCCGCCAGGGCGGCCAGGGGTCGGGTGATCGGCGTCATGGCGTCCCCTTCACCGGCGTGGCGGCGAGTTCGGGCTTGCCCTGCGGCACCACGCTGAGGGTGACGCGGGGCTGGGTCAGGTACCGCGTGGCGACGCGCTGGATGTCGGCGGCGGTGATGGCGCGGTAGCGGGCCAGGTCGGCGGCGAAGCCGTCGGCGTGGCCGGTGCGGACGAAGTAGCCGTTCAGCATGTCGGCCTTGCCGTTGACGGTCTCGATCCGGCGGAGGAACGAGGCCTCGAGGGCGTTGATGGCCTGCTCCAGCTCGCGGGCGGTGGGGCCCTCGGCGGCCAGGCGGCGCAGCTCCCGGTCGATCGTGGGCTGCAGCCCGGTGAGGGCCTGCTCCGGCTTGGCGGTGGCCACCACCCAGAAGTCGCCGCCGACGCGCTTGCCGTCCTGGTAGGCCCAGACGCTGGAGGCGGTCTGGTCGTCGTGCACCAGGGCCTCGGTGAGGCGGCTGTTCTTCTCGCCGGCGAGCAGGTAGGCGAGCAGCTCGAGCGGGGCGTCGTCGGGGGTCAGCCCGGGGACGGTGGGCCAGACGTAGTAGAGCCGCGCCAGCTGCACCCGGTCCTCGAGCACCGCGGCGGTGTCGCGGGGGAGGGCCACGGCCGCGGCGGTGGTGCGCTCGATGGCGGGCCCGCGGGGGATCTCGCTGAAGTACTGCCGCGCCAGGCGGAGCACCTCCGCCGGCTGCACGTCGCCGGCCACGACCAGCGAGGCGTTGTTGGGCGCGTAGTAGCGGCGGAAGAAGTCCTTCACGTCCTCGACCGACGCGGCGGAGAGGTCGGCCATGGAGCCGATGACGGGCCAGGAGTAGGGGTGGCCCGCGGGGTAGAGCAGGGCGAGGATGGTCTCGTTGGCCAGGCCGTAGGGCTGGTTCTCGTTGCTCTGGCGGCGCTCGTTCTTCACCACGTCGCGCTGCAGGTCCACCTTCTCGCCGGTCATGGTGGGGAGCAGCCAGCCCATGCGGTCGGCCTCCAGCCAGAGCATCAGCGGGAGGGCCGTGGCGGGGCCCCATTCGTAGTAGTTGGTGCGGTCCTCGGTGGTGGAGCCGTTGTTGTTGGCGCCGGCCCCCTCGAGGAGGCGGTCGAAGGCGGGGTACTCGGCGTTCTGGGAGCCCATGAACATCAGGTGCTCGAACAGGTGCGCGAAGCCGGTGCGGCCGGCCTTCTCGTCGCCGGAGCCGACGTGGTACCAGACGTTCACGGCGACGGTGGGGACACTGTGGTCCTCGTGGACGATCACCGTGAGCCCGTTGGGCAGGGTGTCCACGGTGACGGGGACCCGGAGCGCCGGGGCCTGGGCCGCCGCCGGCGGCGCGAGCAGGGCCGCCAGCAGCAGGACGCGGGCGGGGGGACGGAGCAGCATGGGATGGACTCTCCAAGCGGGACGCGGCGGGGTGCTGGCGTGAACCCCGCCATGGGTCGAGAATAATAGCGGGCCCGGCTCCCCTCCGGCCCCGGCAAGGACGGTCCATGGCGGCAGTGGTGGTCGCAGGCGCTCCAGGGCAGCCGCGCGATGACGTGACGCGGTGGCTGGCGGCGGCGGCGGTGGTGTGGGGCGGGTGGGCGCTGTTCGCGCTGCTCGGGCCGTTCGCCGAGTGGAGCATCCCCTGGCGCTACGCCGGCTTCGGCTTCTCCACCGCGGTGGAGGGGGCGCTGTTCTGGCGGGCGGCGCGGCGCGCCGACCTGGGCCCGCGGCTGCGGCTGGCGCTCGGGATCTCCGCCGCGGCGTTCGGGGTGAGCGCCTTCTCCTACCTGTACAGCGGCGCCGCCACCCTCGGGGCGCTGCCGCCGTTCCCCACGCTGCTCGACGACGTGCTCACCTTCGCCACCTACGGCATCGCGGTGGTGGGGCTCCTCTGCTGGCCGCTGGCGCCGCTGCCGCGCGGGCGGTGGTGGCACTTCGGGCTCGACGCCACCATCGGCATCGCGGGCATGGGGCTCTTCTTCTGGGTGCTGTCCACGCTGCCCGGGGACCCGGTGGGCGCCCCGTCGCAGCGCGGGTTCCTGCTGGCGCTGAGCGCGGCGCAGCTGCTCGACCTGGTGGCGCTCAACGTGGTGCTGGTGCGCGGGCTGCCGCTGCCCACGCCGCGCGCGTTCCGGATGTACATGGCCGCCCTCGGCCTCGAGGTGGTGAGCCTGGTGGTGATCCAGTACTTCGCCGCCACCCTGCCCCCCTACAGCGTGAGCCGCTACGACGACGCGCTCTACATCGTGGTCCAGCTGCTGTACGTCCTCGCCGGGCTGCTGATCCTGCATGACCCGGTGGAGGAGCCGGCGCCGTCACCGCTGCCGCCGTGGCTGCTCACCTTCAACCCGCTGCCGCTGCTGGCCATCGCGGGCGTGGCGGCGCTCTTCCTGTCCGAGGTGACCCGCGGCGACGGGGCGATCGAGACCGTGCTCGCGCTCGGGCTCGTGGTGCTGGTGGCGCTGCAGACGATCCGCCTCGTGGCGACGGTGGGGGAGAACGCGCGGCTGGTGCAGCATGAGGCGGCGCTGCAGGGGGAGAAGCTCGAGGCGCTGCGCCGGATCTCGGGCGGGATCTCGCACGAGTTCAACAACATGCTCACGGCGGTGATCGGCCACGCCGAGCTGGGCCTGACGGAGGTGGATCCGGGCAGCCGGGTGGGGCGGGATCTCGAGGGGATCCGTGCCGCGGCGGAGCGGGCCTCGGTGCTCACCCGGGAGCTGCTGGCGTACAGCGGGGGCCAGTTCACCGGCCGGGAGCGGCTGGACCTGGGCGCCGAACTGCGGCGGCAGGCGCCGCGGATCCGGCAGGCGGCGGGAAGCCGGGTGTCGGTGATCGTGCAGCTCCCGGACGGGCCCGCGCGGGTCATCGGCGACCGGGCACAGCTGGCGGAGATGGTCCTCGCGCTGGCGCGCCACGCCGAACGCCGGATGCCGTCGGGGGGGACCCTGACCCTGGAGCTGCAGCGGGCGCTGCTGCAGGCGCCGGTCGGGGTGGCGGCCGGCACCCTCCCGGCCGGGGCGTACCTGCGGCTCGCGGTGACCGACACGGGGCCCGCGCTGCCCCGGCCGGCGGTGGAGCGGATCTTCGAGCCCTTCTCCACCTCGGCCGACAGCGGGATCCCGGCGCTTGGCCTGGCGGCGGTGCAGGGGGTGGTGGCGGCGCACGGCGGCGGCATCGTGGCCGCAAGCGAACCGGACCAGGGGCTGCAGCTCACGCTCTACCTGCCGGAGGCGGCATAGGCCCCGGCCACGGACGGCGCCGCCTGCCCCACCCGCCCGGCCGAAGGGCCAACGGAACCCCGCGCAGGGGGTTGCCGGCCAGCCGCCGGGACGGCCGTCCTTCTGCGGCGGCGTCCGCGCGGTAGATTCCCCGGCAGCTTTCCGCCCACCCTGATCGCCGTCCCTCACCCGTTGCACCCGCGGACGCCGATGCTCGACGCCGTCGCCCATCCCACGCTCCGCCCCGCCCCCCAGCGGGCCGCCGCCGCCGTGCCGGCGTGGATCTGGGCCAGCGGCGCGTTCCTGGTGCTGGCCAGCGTGGTGCTGGCATTGCCACGATGGGTGGAGCCCCCGGAGACCGGGCTGCTGGTGCTGTTTGAGGTGCGGCTGCTGATCGAGGGGGCGGCGTACCTCTGGGCGGCGGGGCGGCGGGAGCTGCCGCGCGCGCTGCGCGGCGTGCTGCGGCTGACGGGCGGCATCTCGGTCGTCTCGCTGCTCACCAACCTCCCGCTCTTCTGGGTCTCGGGGCGGGCGCCGGAGTGGCTCGGGCTCGCCCTCGACGGCTGGATGTTCCTTTCCTACATGCTCTCGGCGCTGGCGCTGCTGCTGTGGCCCCGGGTGGTGGCGCGGCGCTGGGACGCGCTCACGCTGCTGCTCGACCTGGTGATCACCGCCGGCGCGATGGGCGCGCTGGTGCTGATCGAGGTGACCTTTCCGCTGGCGGACGCCACGCCGGATGTCGCGGAGACGCGGTGGTCGCTGATCTACGGGCTGGCGCAGGTGGCCTCGCTGGCGGGGCTGTCGGTGATGGTGGTGCGGGGCCGGCCGATGCCGTCCCGGCGGGCGTTCTGGTGGTTCGTGGGGGCGCAGGCGGCGTACCTCCCGGCGCTGCTGCTCTCCCAGCTGGGGATGGCGGAGGTGATCACCAAGGTGGCGGGGCGGGTGCTCTATGTGCTCGGGGTGCTGCCCGCGCTGGTGGCGGCGGTGCATATCCGGCGGGACCCGGTGGACCTCGAACCCGCCACCGCGGGGCCGCTGTGGCTCCGGGACCTGAGCCCGCTGCCACTGGTGACGCCGGTGCTGGTGGTGGTGGCGCTGCTCCACGCCATGACGGAGGGGCCCCCGAGCCGGGTGCAGCCGCTGGTGGCGATGCTGATCGTCACCACCCTGCTGCTGGTGATCCGGGTGCTGCTCTCGGCGGGGGAGAGCGCGGCGCGGCTGCGGGAGGAGGCGGAACGGGAGCGGCGGCTGCAGCGGGAGAAGCTGGCGACGGTGGGGCGGCTGGCCGGCGGGCTGGCGCACGAGTTCAACAACATGATGACGGTGGTGGCGGGGCACGCCGAGTTCGCCGAGCGAGCGGTGCCGGCGGGGCACGCGGCCCACGAGGACCTGGCGATCATCCGGGAGCAGTCGGAGCGCGCGGCGCGGCTGACCCGCCAGCTGCTCTCGTTCAGCGGGCAGCAGGTGTTCCGGCTGGAACCGGTGCCCATCGGGCGGCTGCTGGCGGAGCTGCGGCCGCTGCTGGAGCCGGCGGTGGCGCTCGCGCCGGCGCCGGGGGTGGAGTTCCTGGCGGTGCGGGCCGACCTGCCGCTGCTCACGGCCGCGCTGCAGCAGCTGGCCCGCAACGCGGTGGAGGCGGGCGGCGCCGCGCCGCCGGTGCTGCAGCTGACGGCGGTCGCGTTCGCCACGCGGCTGGAGAGTCCCTACCTGCCGGTGCCGGCCGGGCGCTACCTGGCGCTGGCGCTGCGCGACACCGGCAGTGGCATCGCGGTGGAGGACCTGCCGCGACTGTTCGACCCGTTCTTCACCCGCAGGCCGGTGCACAGCGCGGGCGGGCTCGGGCTGGCGGAGGTGTACGGGGTGGCGGTGGGGCACCACGGGGGGATCACCGTGGCCAGCGCGGTGGGGCGGGGCACCACCATGACGCTGTACCTGCCGCTCGCCTAGCGTTCGGCGCGCACGCCCATCAGCACCACCGGGATCTTCCACGCCTCCTGGGCAAAGAAGAACAGCTCCGCGCTCGGCCGCTGGCTGATCGGGCTGGTGCGGGTGGGGCAGGCAAAGGCGGTGAGGCCGGCGCGGCTGGCCTCGATGCGGAGCCGGAGCATGTGGAAGGGGTCGCTCACCAGCAGGACCCGCGGGGTGTCGCGTTCCAGGGCCCAGTCCGCCACCGAGCGGACCGAGGACTGGGTAGAGCGGCCCTCGGGGCGCACCACGACGGCCGCCTCCGGCACGCCGTGCCCCACCAGGTACTGCTGCCCCACCGTCGCCTCGCTCACCCGGTCCCCCTCCCCGATCCCGCCGGTCACCACCACCGTCGGTGCGAGTCCCTCGCGGTAGAGCGTGAGGGCGTGATCGAGCCGGGCCCGCAGCACGGGGGAGGGCTTGCCGTTGTACTGGGCGGCGCCGAGGACCACGATGGCGTCCGCCAGGCGGCGCTGGTCCTCGCGGCTGACGAGGTAGACGGCGAGGAGCGAGACGAGGTAGAGGAGCGCCGGCGTGAGGACGGCGGCGAGCAGCAGGCGGCGGGAACGAGGCACGGGCGGAAGTTAAGCGGGGGGGCGGTAAAGGCGGTACGGCGGTAAGGCGGTAGGGCGGTACCGCCCGTCCCGCCTATCCGAGGTCGAAGCTCTCGCCCTGCGCCGGCACGTCCACCTGGCGCACCCCCTCCTCCTTGAGCAGCTGCGCCATGGCGAGGGTGGCCTCGCGCTCGCCGTGGACCACGAAGGCGCGCTTGATGGGGCCGCCGAGCTTGCGGAGCCAGCCGCGCAGCTCGTTGCGGTCGGCGTGGGCGGAGTAGCCGCCGATGGTCTCCACGCCCGCGCGCACCGGCAGCTCCTCGCCGAAGATCTTCACCACCCGGGCGCCGTCCTGGATGCGGCGGCCGAGGGTGTGCTCGCCCTGGAAGCCGACGAAGAGGACCAGGGTCTTGTGGTCGCCGACGTGGTTGGCGAGGTGGTGCAGGATGCGGCCCGACTCGGCCATGCCGCTCGCCGCGATGATGATCGCGGGGCCGGGCATGCCGTTGAGCTTCCGGGAGTCGCTGACGTCGCGCACGTACTGCACCAGCGGGAAGTCGAACAGCGCGGTGGTGCGCTCGATCAGGTGCTCGTCGCGGTCGAAGAGGTCGGGGTGCAGCCGGAAGACGGCGGTGGCGTCGACCGCGAGCGGGCTGTCCACGAAGATCGGAATGCCGGGGATCTTCCCGCTGCGGAAGAGCTGGTGCAGGCTGTACACCAGCTCCTGGGTGCGGCCCACGGCAAAGGAGGGGATCAGGATCTTCCCGCCGCGGCCCGCCACCTGGCGCACGATGTCGCCCAGGCGCGTCTCGGCGTCGGTGACGGTCTCGTGGGTGCGGTTGGCGTAGGTGGACTCGATGATCAGCGTGTCGACGGGGCCGGCCGGCGGGTCGGGGTCGCGGATGATGGGGAGCCCGGGCCGGCCGATGTCGCCGGAGAAGACCAGCCGGTGGGTGGCGCCCTCGGTGATGCGGAGGTCCACCGAGGCGGAGCCGAGGATGTGACCGGCGTCGGTGAACTCGAAGGCGATGTGCTTGCGCAGGTGCTGCACCCGGCGGTAGGGCAGGCCCAGCATGAGGTCCTGCACCGCCACCGCGTCGGCCAGGGTGTAGAGCGGCTCGCTCTCCGGCCCGATCTTCTTCCGGCGTGCCAGGAACTCGGCGTCCTTCTCCTGGATGTGCGCCGCGTCGGGGAGCATGACGGCGGAGAGGTCGCGGGTGGCGGCGGTGGCGTAGATGGGGCCGTGGAAGCCGCGCCGCACCAGCAGCGGCAACCGTCCCGCGTGGTCGATGTGGGCGTGGGAGAGGATCACGCCGTCGAGGGTGCGGGGGTCGATCGGGAGGTTGGCGTTGAGCGCGTGCGCCTCCGAGCGCCGCCCCTGGAACAGCCCGGCGTCGAGCAGGAAGCGCGCGCCGGCGGCCTCGAGGAGGTGCATCGAGCCGGTGACCTGGCCGGCGGCGCCGTGGAATGTCAGGCGGATGGGCATGGGCATCGGCTCGTTGGGTCGGCGGTTCGACGGTTCGACGGACGGGTGGGCGGCTAGCGCGCCGCGGCCTGGACCCACTCCGGGACCTCGGGCTCCCCGCGGAAGGTACTCCCGGGGAGGCCGCGGGTGATGGCCCAGCGGTGCAGCCAGCTCATGCCCGCGGGGCCGGTGTAGCGGTCGTCCGAACGATACACCGGGTCGGCCAGCGCCTGCGCCAGCGGGATGGCGGTGTAGCCGCGCCCGGCGAGCAGCCCCGCGATCCGGGGGAAGGTGGCGGCGTTCAGGGCATTGGCGTGCAGCAGCAGCACCTGCGGGATCTCCCGCCCCGTGATGGCCACCGACTGCCGCTCCCAGAAGACCACCACCCGCTCCAGGTAGGCCAGGTACTCCGCGGTGATGCGGTCGGCGGCGGCGCGGTCGCCGCGGTCCCGCGCCAGGTCGTAGGCGCGGGCAAAGAGGTAGTCGCCGTTGTCCATCGTCACCGGCGCCACCTCGTAGCCGTGCGCCTCGAGGAAGGCGAGCAGGGCGTCGCGCACCGCGAGGGAGCGGCCGGTGTGCAGGTAGGGGTGACGGAAGTAGCGGGGCGTGGCGCCGCGCGCGGCGAGCAGCGGCCGCAGGATCGCCTCCCCGGCGAGGAGGTCGGCCTCGACGTCGGCGAGGGGGACCTGGTGCAGGTCGGGGTGGGTGGCGGTGTGGTTGCCCAGCTCGAGGCCGGCGTCGAGCCACCGGGTGAGCAGCGCCACGCGGCGGGGATCCACCGCGCGGTCGTCGCCGCGCAGCTTGCCCTCGTTCACGAAGCCGATCGCGGGGACTCGCGCGGCGGTGAGCGCCGCGACCAGCGCGACGGTGAGCGACTCCTGCGCCGCCACGGGGGTGGCGGCGCGGCTGAGCGGGAGGTCGTCGAAGGTGATCGCGATGCGGCGGCCGGTGTCCCCCTGGGTCATGAGCGCGGCCGCCAGGAGCGTGGCGGCGAGCATCAGCGGGTGCCGAAGAGCCGGTCGCCGGCGTCGCCCAGCCCGGGGACGATGTAGCCCTGGGCGTTGAGGCCGCGATCGAGCGCCGCGGCGAAGATCCGCACGTCGGGGTGGCCGTCGAGCATCCGGCGCACGCCCTCCGGGGCGGCCACGATGCACAGCAGGCGGATGCGGCGGGCGCCGGCCGTCTTGAGGGTGGTCACCGCCGCGGTGGCGGAGCCGCCGGTGGCGAGCATCGGGTCGAGGATGAAGAACTCGCGCTCGTGCGCCATGCCGGCCAGCGCCGCGGGGCCCTCGCGCTCATCGCCCGGGATCTTGGCGTAGTAGTGATGCGGCTCGAGGCTCTGCTCGTCGCGCGCCACGCCGATGTGCCCCACCCGCGCGGTGGGGAGCAGCTGCGAGACGCCGTCGACCATGCCGAGCCCGGCGCGGAGGATCGGCACCAGGGTGAGCTTCTTGTCGGAGACCATCCGCCCGGTCATGTGCTCGAGCGGCGTGTCGATCTCGTGGGTCTCGGTGGGGAGGTCCTTGGTGGCCTCGTAGGCCATGAGCATCGCGATCTCGCTCACCAGCTGCTTGAAGTCGCGGGTGCTGGTGGCCCGGTCGCGCAGCAGGGTCAGCTTGTGCTGGATGAGCGGGTGCTCGAGGACCGTGAGGTTCGGGTGGCTGGGGTGGGGCATGCCTCAAGATGGGGCGGGGGGCAGAAAACGGGAAGCGGGAAACGGGAAATGGGAAGCGGGAAACGTCGGGGGAGAAGCTGCGGCCCGGCCCCTGGCTTGTGACGGCCCAGGTCAGGGGATGTCGAAGATCACCGGCCGGCAGACGTACTCGCCGCTGGGGCAGACGGAGGCCACGATGCGGCCGGCGGTGGGGCCCGTGACCAGGGCCTCGGGGGGCTCGGTGAAGTAGGCGGAATCGGTGGTGAGGGACGGGGAGTCGAAGAGCACCACGCTGCTGTCCGCGCGCTGGAGTGCGGGCCGCTGCTGGGCATTGATGCGGGCCCCGGCCGCCGGGACCAGCCGGAGCCGGGTGCCCTCCGGCACCGGCGCCCGTTCCACGGCCAGGTAGGGATTGGGCGTGGGGGCACAGCCGGCCAGGAGGGCCGCGAGGAGGAGGGGGCGGAGCATGGCGGGGAGGATAGCCCGCCGGGGCGCCGGCCGGGAGGCGTGACCCCGTAAGGGTTTGCGGGGGCGGGGTTTCCGGTTCCGGACGGGCCCCTTTCACCGCCCCCCTCCGATCCTTATATTCCCGCCCCTCGCGGCTGGGTAGCTCAGTTGGTAGAGCAGCGGACTGAAAATCCGCGTGTCGGGGGTTCGATTCCCTCTCCAGCCATGGCCACACCAACGCCGCCCCGACCGGGGCGGCGTTCGGCTTACTTGCCCACCGCTTCCTTCTTCGTCGCATCCCGCAGCGCCATGGCCAGCAGCACGTCGAGCGGGCCGCCGGAGCCGCCGCCACCCGCCACCGCGATGTCCGGCACCAGCTTGAGCTGGCTGGTGGCCAGGTTCCGGAAGATGTCCATCGCCGCGTAGTACTGCGGATCGACCGACTCCACCTTCCGCTTGAGCACCTCCGCCTCGGCGGCGCCGACGGCCTTGATCCGCCCCGCCTCCGCGGTGCCGGTCACGGTGGTCACCTCGGCGTCGGCGGCGGCGTTGGTGGTCTTGGCCTCGGCCTCGCCCTTGGCCTTCTTCACCGCCGACTGGGCGTGGAACTCGGCGATCTGCACGCTCCGCTCCGCGTCCACCACCTGCGCCTGGGTGTTGGCCAGCGCGCGCGACTGCTCCAGCGCCTGGCGGGTGGCCTCGGCCTCGCGCTGGGTCTCGTAGGTGATCCGCTCCTGCTCCGCCAGCTTCCGGTCGGTCAGGGTCTTCATCAGGCTCTCGGGCGGCGTGATGTCGCCGATGAGCGTGTCGACCGCCTGCACGTCGTACTGCTCCAGCGCGTGCTGGATGTGCTCCCGCGCCTCGCCCTGGCGCTGGGTGCGCTCCTTGAGGAACGAGATCGCGTCCGACTTCTGCGCCGCGTTGCGGAAGTAGTTGCCGATGGTCGGCTCGAGCACCTGGGTGACCAGGTTGTCCATGCTGCCGAACCGCGCGATCACCTTGGGCGCCGAGGAGCGCGGGATGTGGATGATCTGCGAGACGTCGAGGTTGAAGGTGAAGCCGTCGGAGGAGCGCACCGTGATGGTGGAGAGCTTGGCGTCGAGCTTGTGCGCCTCGGTCTTCCCGGTGGCCCAGTTGAGCACCACGTTGGTGGTGGGGACCGCGACGACGTGGTTGGTCTTGGGGTTGATCGGGTACATGCCCGGGTCGAGCGGCTCGACCCACACGCCGCGCTGGCCCGGCTTGACCAGGTTGCCGTGCTTGAAGCCCTCGCCGGTGACGTCGGCGCCGGGCTCGCCCACGAAGGCGATGACCACGCCGGCGTGCCCGATGGTGACCTCGGTCATGTTGGCCAGCTCGACCGTGGCGAAGTTGGGGTTCAGGTAGTAGCTGCCCGGCATCATCACCTGCGCCTGCAGGCCCTTGGTACCGCCGCTGGTGACGAACGCCTCGCCGTCCTGGAAGGTGTTGTGGCCCGGCACCTCGCGGCCGGCGATCTCGCCGGTCTTGAGCGGGGAGCCATCCTGCGTGGTGACCATGCCCAGCTTGCCCTCGGGAATCTCGAGCACCGGCACCAGCTTCACCGAGAAGAGGGCGGTGTTCACCCGGTAGGTGCCGGGCGGGATGATGGCGATCTGGGGCCCGCGCTGGCCGCCCTTGAGCAGGAAGCCGCGGGCGTTCTGGAAGGCGTCGCAGTCCACCTCGCGGCCGAAGACCCGCTTGGTGAGGGGGGCGCCGTCCTTGGCGTCGACCACGCCGAGCTTGCCCTCGGGGATGTCGATGAAGGGGACGACGCTGATCTCGTACTGCCAGGGCCAGTAGCCCCAGTGCAGGCCCGGCGCGAGGGTGTCGGCCTGGAAGCCGGCCTCGCCGTGCAGCGCGATGATCTTGCCGTCGGGGAGGGTGCGGCTGCTGCCGAGGAGGACCCAGCGCTTGCGGACCACGCCGATGGCGGTGCCGGGGATGATCACGGCGCCGAAGAGCCGCAGCACCACCTTGTAGAAGACCACCACCACCGCGAGCAGCACCAGCCACCACGCACTCGAGAGCACGCCCGCCACCGCTTCGACGACGTCCATGGGAGACTCCACGACGGATGAGGAAGACCGCGTACCCGCCCGCGACCGGGGGGAAACATAGCAGCCCCGGTGCCCCCCTTCCCCCCCGCCGCACCGCGGGCGAGATTCCCGCGCCGCCAGACCGGCCCGACGTCCACTTCAGCGCCCGACGCACCCCATGACCGCCTCCGCGCCCTCGCCGATCCTGCTCGAAACCCCGTCCATCGTGGTGCGCCGCGACCCGCTCAAGGGCCGTGGGGTGTACGCCGCCCGCGCCATCGAGGAGGGGGAGATCCTGGACCTCGCCCCGGTCTCGATCATCACCGCGGCGGAGGCGGAGCTGCTGGAGGGGACCCCGCTGGCGCACCACTACTTCCACTGGGATGGCGACGAGGACGACGAGGCGGGGTGGCGGGGGGCGATCGCGTACGGAGTGGTGAGCCTGGTGAACCACGCCGAGGACGCCAACGCCGGCGTGTGGCAGGAGTACGAGCGGGAGCTGGTGGTGCTCGAGGCGCTGCGGCCCATCGCGGCCGGCGAGGAGATCACCATCCACTACGACGTCGAGCTCTGGTTCGACGCGGTCTAGCGTTCCTCCGCCAGGACCTGCCGGGCCACCTGCTGCAGCTGGCGCGCCGCCGCGGCCCCGATCTCCGGGTGGCCCGGCACCGCGGCCGGGAGCATCGCGGGATCGGCGCCGGTGAGCACCGCCACCAGCACCACCGCGGCCAGGTAGGTGCCCGCCACCGAGGGGTGGAAGCCATCGCCTGAGGCCACCGAGGGGGTGGGCGCGGCGGTGAGCGCCAGCCGCCATGCGGCGCCCGCCGGCGCAAACCGCCCCGCCACCGCGCGCGCCGCGTCGCGGTAGTTGACCCGCGCATCGTCCGTCGCCGCCACCCGGTCCACCCCCGGCCACACCATGTAGAGCACCGGCTCCGCCCCGGCCCGCCGGATGAGCGGGGCCCACTGCCGGGTCCACTCGATCAGGTGCACGCGGCTGTCGGGCTGGGTCGAGGGGCCCTGCTGCAGCACCACGAAATCCCACCGCGCCCCGTCCAGCCGTGCCCGCGCCGTGCCCTCCCCCATCAGGTCCTCGAGCGAGGCGTTGGGCAGCGCCACCATGCCGGTGACGGGACGGGGCACGCCCGCCTGCTCCGTGACGGCGGCGACCATCGCGGGGAGGTCGTTGACGTAGGTGAACGAGTTCCCCAGGAACAGGATGCGGGTCGGCTCGGCGGGCGCGCCATCGGCGGGGGCCTGGCAGCCGAGCAGGGTGAGGCAGAGCGAGAGCAGCGCGAGGGGCATGCGGCAAGGTACGCCGCCGCCCCCGGGGGGTGCTGTTCGAGTCCGGTAAGCCGCGTTCCCGGTGGCGGAGGCATGGCGGGCCGGTCAGTCGTCGCCGCGGCCCTCGTGCTCGCTGGCGGAGCGGTGGCAGCGGACGCAGTCGGCGAGGTTGCGGATGCCCTCCTCGCGGTGCTCGCCCAGGATGTTCCGGGGGGTGTGTTCGTGGCAGCCGTAGCAGGTGTAGGTGCGATAGGTGCCGGGCTGGTCATGGCAGGTGGCGCAGCGGGCGTTGTGGTCGCGGTCGAGCACGAAGTACCGCTCGTGGGCAAAGTCGGCCGGGGACCAGGCGCGGGTGGTGTGGCAGTCGGCGCAGTTCGCGGCGGCGTCGGCGTGCAGGCCGTCGTCGGGGCGGTCGGCGTCGTGGCAGGCGGCGCAGCGGCGGCTTCCCGCAAAGCGCTGGTGATCGAACTGCGCCGGGGTCCAGGCCTCGGTGGTGTGGCAGGCGGCGCACTCGTCGGTCAGCCGCTCGTGGGTGGCGTCGGCGGGGCGGCTGGCCTCGTGGCAGCTGCCGCAGCGCTCGCGGTCGGCGGCGGCGAGGCCGTCGTGGGCAAAGGGCCGGGTGGCGTGGGCCGGATCGGCGCCGGCGTGGTCGGTGTGGCAGGCCAGGCAGTCGGCGGCGCCGGGCGACCGATGCAGCCCCACCAGGCCCGGCCGCGGTTCCCAGCCCGCCGGCCGCACCTCCCGGGTGCGCCCGATGCTGTCGGGGGCGTGGCACGCGGTGCAGCGCGCGGCCGGGGTGCCCTGGAAGGGCACGTGGCAGCCGAGGCAGTCGGCGGCGAGCGCGGCGTGGCCGGCCACCAGCGGGCCGGGATTCAGCGCGGAGGCCGGGGTGAAGACGGCGAGGGCGGTGCCGAGGAGCAGCGTGAGCAGGAAGACGGTGCGGGCGCGCATCGGCTACCAGTCCCGCAGGAGGATGACGCTCGCGATGTGCACCAGCGCGAGCGCCACGAAGACCGCGTTGAGCGGCATGTGGATCAGGCGCCACTGGCGCATCAGGTCCACGGTGGTGGCGTCGAGCAGGCGGTTGTCCTCCGGCTCGGGCCGGGTCTCCTGCGCTTTCAGGGTATCAACCGCGCGGCGCAGCAGCACCGCGCCGGTGATCCCGCTCGCCACGACGATCAGCATGGCGGCGAGCGCGAGCCACGGGAGGATCGCGTTGAAGTGGATGCCGCTGTGCAGGATGATGCAGAGGGTGCCGAGCCAGCCCAGGGTCTCGTGCAGCTCGAGCAGCCGCTTGGGCGAGCCGGCGCGGAGCAGCTTCCGCTTGCGGAGCGAGTAGAGGAACGACGCGAGGACGAGGAGGGTGCCGACGGGCCCGAGGTACCAGCCGATGGCGGCGAGGCCGGCCAGGTGGAGCGCGTAGTCGAACCCGATCCCGGCCAGGATCAGCCCGGCGAACAGCGCGGCGTTGGGCAACAGCTGCCGGACCACGAGCGAGCGATGCATGGACGGACCTCCCGGGACGTGGCGCAATGGTAGCCCCGGGAGATGAACCCACGATGACCGGGCTAGCGCTCCACCACCACCACGCCCAGGGGGACCTTGCGCCAGCCGCGCCAGGCCTGCCAGCGGCCGCCACTCTCGCGCACCGCCAGCTGGGCGGAGATGCCGCCATCGAGCGCCACCGCGCGGCGGCACCCTTCCTCCCGCAGCAGCCCCGCGGTCTCGGCCAGGGTGAGCCCGAAGGGGATGGCGCCGCCGGCCTCGCCCAGGCCGTCGAAGCGGGTGAGCAGCACCAGCAGGCGGCCGTCGGCCAGGTGGCAGAGGGCGAGCCGCGCATCGCGATGGGTGATGCCCACCCCGCTGCCCGGCGTGGTGAGCGCGGCGGGGATCTCGCCCTCGCCCACCAGCAGGGCGGGATAGGACTGGAGGGCGAGCTCCACGCCGCCGGCCGCGCGCGCGGCGGCGATGCTGTCCGGCGGCAGGAAGCGCACGCTGCCCGCGCGGTCCACCACCACCGCCTGCGACAGCGGGCCGCTCCCCGGCGGGCGGAGTTCCACGCCGTCCATGACGGTCCAGCCCCACGGCGCGATGCCGCTGAACTGGCCGGCGTTGAAGGCGGCGAGCGCGGTGGCGGGGGCGCTGTCCACGGTCCACACGCCCTGGTCGAACCCGGCGCCCAGCCGGGTCTGCAACCGGAGCCGCACCCGCGCCGGATCGATCCGGAGCAGGTGCAGCTCGGTCCAGCGCCCCTCACCCGCGGCCGCAACGGCGCGCTCCCCCAGCTCGACGCCGGGGCGCACCGCCCGCCAGGTGGTGACGCCCGCGGCCGCGGGCGCGCGGCTCCCCGCGCCGGTGACGAGCAGCATCGCTCCCCCCAGCGCGGCGAGCAGCAGGGTGCGTCCGGTGATCACCCGAGCCCCACGGCCTTGAGCCGCTCGCGCAGCTCGCGCTTCTTCGCGTCGACGGCCTGCTTCTCCTTGTCGGCCAGGCCGGCGCGGTTGCCCGCGGAGAGGTAGGTGTAGACCAGCTCCTTGAACTGCGCGTAGTCGGTGAGCGACATCCCCGCCGCCTCCGCGCCGGCCTGCTCCGGGTTGGCGGCGGGCTGGCGCTGGATGGCCTGCTGCTCGGGCGTGGGCTGGGCGGGCGCGGCACAGGCGGCCTGGATGCGGGCCTGCATCTCGGTGGCCAGGGTGGTCATCCGCTGCCCGATCTGGCTGGCCTTGTTGTAGTCGCCCTTGTCGACGGCTTCCTTGGCCTGCGCCTCGAGCCGCTGCAGCTCGGGCCAGGCGGGGTCGCTCGCCTTCTTGTCCTCGTAGCACTGCCCCTGCCGCGCGGAGGCGTTGCGCGCGGCCTCCTCCCGCTCCTGCCGCAGCCGCTCCTGCTCCGCCTGCTGCTGCCGCACCGTGGCCTCGGCCTTGAGCCCCGCGAGCAGGTGATCAATGGACTCCGGGGTGGCTTCCGGGCCGGCCATCCGCGCCGGCTGGTCGGTGGACGGGATGCCCGCGGCCTGGGTGGCCTTTTCCTTGGCCTTCCGGGTGAGGCCGCCGAGCTGGGCCTCCGCGGGCTGGGCCACGAGGGACAGGGCGACCAGCAGGCTGGTCAGGGCGAGCGAACGGCCGGACATGGTGCGGCTCCGAGGTATGGGTGACGGGAGAAAGCTACTCAACCCCATCACCCTCCGGTCACCCCCGGATCACCCGGAGCCGCATCCGGTAAGCACATGACGATTAAAGAGATAGGATAACGACGCGCAGGAGACCGCTGGCGCCTCGAGCCGCGGCCGGGCTCCGGTTCTGACCCGCTCGATCAGCGATCGTGATGGGGCCGTGACGACTCGCGGCGTGATTCGCTCGTGCCGAGGGCCCGGGCGCTCCGCCCTGGCCCGACCGGCCTTGCTGAACTGAGATGGGAGTCCGCCATGCTCCTGATTGCCCTGGCCGGAACCCCCGGCCCGACGCTGAGTCCGTTGCTGCTGCTGGCCGCGGCGGGCGCGGTGGGTACGGTTGGATGGGCCACGCTGATGGTGGCCAAGTCACTCGCGAAGCTGCGGAGTGAGCTCGAGGAGTACAAGGAGTCGCAGCGCCCCGCCCCGCCGCCACCGCCGCCGGGGCGCCCGGGACGGCCGAGCGCGCCGACGTTCGGCGGTCTGTACGAGGCCCGGCCCTCCGCGATGGCTGGCCTGGGCGAGCATCCGTGGACGCTGCCGCTGTTGGCGGGCGGCGCCTGCACTGTCGTGGCTCTGCTGCTCGGCTTCACCAGCCGGCCGGCGGCCCCGGAGGGGCCGGATGCCGCCCAGGAGGTCGCCGCGGTGCGGGCCGCGCTGGATTCCGTCTCGGGTCGGGTGAAGACGCTGGAAGATTCGCTGCAGACGCTGCGGACCGCCTCTGCCTCCGCCGCGGCTCCGGCGCGCACCACGCTGGCGGCGCGTACGCCGCGGCGGTCGGCGGCGATTCCGCCGGCGCCGGTCATCCCCCCGGCGCCCGCCATCCGCCCCGCGCCGGCCACGCCCGCGGGCGTCACGCCCTGAGGGGGGTGGTCGAGGATTCGAGGCGGAACATCCAAACCGGGAGGGGATGGGACTCGTAGGAACGCGGGTCCCATCCACGCCACCTTCCGGAGGTTCCATGCTGGCTCGCCGTCGGCCGTTGCTGCTGTTCGCGCTCCTGCTCGTCCCCACCCTTCCCGCCGCCGCCCAGCAGGGCGCTCCCACGATGGTCCTCCCCTGGGCGAGCCAGCGGGCCGGGGTGCGGCAGACCATCGGCCTCACCGACATCTCCATTGATTACAGCCGTCCGGCGGTGAAGGGCCGTAAGGTCTGGGGCGAGCTGGTGCCATTCGACTCGGTGTGGCGCGCCGGGGCCAACATGAACACGGTGCTGGCGGTGACCTCGCCGTTCACGGTGGGGGGCACGCGCCTGCCGGCGGGGCGGTACGGCCTGCACACCATCCCGGGCGCGCAGCAGTGGACGATCATCCTCAACCGTGAGGCGGAGAACTGGGGGAGCTTCAGCTACGACCAGGCCAAGGACGCACTGCGGTTCACGGTGACGCCGCGCGCCGCCGATCACGTGGAGTTCCTGCAGTACACGCTGGAGGCGCCCGGTGATTCCACGGTGACGGTGACGCTGCGCTGGGAGAAGCTGGCGGTGGCGTTCCCGCTCGGCGTGTCCACCAACGCGGTGGTGCTCGACAGCCTGAGCCACCAGCTGGCGGGGATCCAGCAGTTCTGGCCCACGGGATGGCTGGAAGCGGCGCGCTGGGCGCTGGCGCACAACACGGGGCTCGACCGCGCCGAGGCGTGGGCGGACCGCGCCGTTGCCCTGCAGCCGAGCTTCGCGTCGCTGCGGACCAAGGCGGCGGTACTGGAGCGCCAGGGCCGGAAGGCGCAGGCCGATTCGCTGCGCGCCCGCGCGCTGACGCTGGCCACCGAGGCCGACGTGAACGTGCTCGGCTACCAGTACCTGGGGGAGCGAAAGCTGGACGAGGCGATCGCGCTGTTCCGGCAGAACGTGCGGGACTACCCGAAGTCGTGGAACGTCTACGACAGCCTGGGGGAGGCGCTGGCCGTGAAGGGGGACAAGCGGGACGCGCTGGCCAACTACCAGAAGGCGCTGGACCTGGCGCCGGCGGGGCAGCACGCCCGGATCCGGGCCGCGATGACGGCGCTGCGGTAGGCGCGCCGGGGGGCGCTCAGCCGGTGAAGAGCTTCTTCCGGCTGTGCGCCTCCTTCTCGAGCCGCCCGCACATCAGCTCGCACAGCTTGAGCACGTCGTTGTCGGCCAGGCGGTAGTAGGTGCTGACGCCGTCCTTGCGGCGCTCCACGAAGCCGGCGGCGTGCAGCAGCTGCAGGTGCTTGGAGACGTTGGCCTGGCCGAAGCCGGTGAGGGTGAGGATCTCCGACACGTTGCGTTCGCCGCCCTTGAGGGCCTGGAGGATCTCCAGCCGCGAGGGTTCGGCGAGCGCCTTGAAGCGATCGGCGATGTGGAGCAGCTGGTCCTGGGTGAGTGCCTTGCCGGCCATGGGATCGGGGCAGTCCCCGCGATTGGTGACCATATAATGATGTAGTGAAAGCGGGCCGCCCGGCAACCGGCCCCCGTCCGCGGGCCGTGGGCGGGGGTTGACCATTGGTATATATGACTATATGGTTATATGGTCTTTCGCAAGGGGCCGACGCCCCGGGTCACCGCCATGCCGCTACCGTTCCGCCGTCCGCTGGTCCGCCTGGTCCTCGGGGCCGCGCTGGCCGCCGCGCCCCTCGCGGCGCAGCAGCCGCTCACCCTCGGGGAGGCCCTCGCCCGCGCCGACACCGCCGGGTACGCCAACCGCATCGCCGCCGGCGCCACCCGGGAGCGGGCCGGCGAGGCGCTGGCACCCTACCGGGGGATCCTGCCCTCGGTGCGGCTCGAGGCGGCCTACCTCCGCACCACCGATCCGCTCAACAGCTTCGGCTTCCTGCTCCGGCAGCGGGCCGTCACCCCGGCCGCGTTCAACCCGGCCACGCTCAACGACCCCGCCGCCATCGGCAACCTGATGACCGGGGTGGTGCTGGAGCAGCCGCTGTTCAACGCCGACGCCTGGCTGGGCCGGCGCGCGGCGCGCGCGGCGCGCGACGCGACGGCCGCCTCCGAGACGTGGACCCGGGGCGGCACGGCGGTGCAGGTGGTGCAGGCGTACTTCGGCGCGGTGCTGGCCGCCGAGCAGGTGACCACGCTGCGCGCGGCCAGCGCGGCGGGCGCGGCCCACGTGCGGCAGGCGGAGGCGATGGTGCGGCAGGGCATGGCCACCCGCTCCGACGCCCTGCTGGCCTCGGTGAAGGCGGGGGAGGTCGACGCGCAGCTGCTCGAGGCCGAGCGCCGGGCGCGTCAGGCGCGGCGGGGGCTGGCCACGCTGCTGGGCGCGCCGGCGGACAGCGGCTGGACCCTCCCCGATTCCCTGCCGTCCCTGGACGCGGTCCGGGCGGTGGCCGGGCTGGCCGGGACCGACAGCGGCGGCGCCGCCGCCCGGGCCGACGTGCAGGCGGCGGAGCTGGGCCGGGCCGCCGCGGAGGCGGACGCGCGCCGGGCGGCGGCGCTCTACCTGCCGCGGCTCAACGGCTTTGGACGGCTGGACTGGAACTCCGCGGACGCCCCGTTCAGTGGCAAGAGCGCGTGGACCCTCGGGGTGATGCTCTCCTGGTCGCCGTTCGCGGGGGCGCAGGAGCTGGCGGAACGGCGGAGCGCCGCGGGACGTCGCGACGGGGCGCGAGCCATGGCCCAGGCGGCGGGGGCCCAGGCCGCGCTCGAGATCGCCGCCGCGCGGGACCGGCAGGCGGTGGCGCTGGCGCGGCTGGCGATCGCCGACCGGTCGGTGGCGCAGGCGGCCGAGGCGCACCGGATCGTGGGACGGAAGTACGACGGCGGACTGGCCACCGTGAGCGAGCTGCTGGATGCCGCGACGGTGGAAACGGCCACGCGGCTGGGGCTGTCGGCGGCGCGCTACGAGGTGATCGTGGCGGCGGCCGAAGCGCGGCAGGCCCAGGGACTGGAGCTCGGCGCGCTCCGCGCGCTCGATCGCTGATACCTCGAACCGGGCCGCTGGCCCGGGAGAACATGCAATGCGGACGCACGGCTGGCTGGTCCTGGTGACGATGGCGATGGCGCAGGGGTGCGGTGGGTCGGGAGAGGTCGAACCGGCCGCGAGCCCCGGCGCCACGGCGCACGGCGCAACGTTCACCGTCCGGGATACCACGATCACCGCGGGGTTCGATGCCACGGGGGTGGCCGAACCGGTGGAGCGTGCCCTGCTCAGCACCAAGCTGATGGGGAGCGTCACCGCGGTCCTGGTGCAGGAGGGCGACCAGGTCCGTCGCGGCCAGGTGCTGGCCCGGATCGACGCGCGGGACGTCGAGGCCAAGCGGGCGCAGGTGGAGGCGGGGATCGCGGCTGCGGAGGCGATGTACGCCGACGCCGAGACCCAGGCGGGGCGCTTCCGGGCGCTCTACGCCGACAGCGCGGCCACGCGGTTCCAGCTGGACCAGGTGGAAACGGGGCTGGCGCGGGCCGAAGCCGGGCTCCGCACCGCGCGGGCGGCGCGAAGCGAGCTCGACGCGGTGGGGTCGTACGCCGCGGTGGTGGCGCCCTTCGCCGGCGTGGTGACCATGCGCTACGTGGACCCAGGCGCCTTCGCCGCGCCGGGCGCCCCGATCGTGGAGGTGCAGGACGCGAGCCGGCTGCGGGTGAGCGTGAGCGTGCCGACCCGCGTGGCGCGCGGCCTCCGCCCCGGGCAGGCGCTCGAGGCGATGATCGAGGGCCGGGCGTTGCCGGCCACGATCGAGGGGCTGGTGCCTTCGCCGGCGGGCGGGGTCTACACCGTCAACGCGGTGGTGCGGAATCCCGCCGGGGAGTTCCTCCCCGGCAGCGCCGCGACGCTGCGGGTGCCGGACGGGACCCGGGCGGCGATCCTGGTCCCGGCCGCCGCGCTGGTCCGCGAGGGGGACCTGGTGGGGGTGCGGGTGGTCTCGGGCGGGAGCGCCGACCTGCGCTGGGTGCGCACCGCCGGCGACGCGCCCGCCACGGGCGGCCTGGTCGAGGTGCTCTCCGGGCTCACCGCCGGCGACGTGATCCTGGCCGGGAGCGACTGACATGGGCTTCGCCGGACGGATTGCCCAGCGGTTCCTGCACTCCAAGCTGACCCCGCTGCTGATCATCGCCTCGCTGGCGGTGGGCGCGCTGGCCATCGTGGGGACGCCACGGGAGGAGGAGCCGCAGATCTCGGTGCCGATGATCGACGTGATCGCGGCGCTGCCGGGCGCCGGCCCGGCGGAGGTGGAGAACCTCCTCACCCGGCCGATCGAGCAGCGGATGTGGGAGATCCCCGCCGTGGAGCATGTGTACAGCATGGCCGGCGAGGGGTACACGATGGTCACGGTGCGCTTCAAGGTCGGCGAGGACCAGGAGCGCAGCATCACCCGGGTGCACGCCCGCCTGGTGGCCGACCTGGACCGGATGCCGGCCGGCGCGCTGCCGCCGCTGGTCAAGCCGCACTCGATCGACGATGTCCCGATCCTCACGCTGACGCTGTCGTCCACGCGGGACGGCTCCAACGCGCTGCGGCAGCTCGCGGTGCAGCTGGAGGAGGAAATCCGCACCGTCACCGACGTGGCGGCCACGCAGGTGATCGGCGGGGCGCCGCGGCAGGTGCGGGTGGAGCTCGACCCGGCGCGGCTGGCCGCGGCCGGCGTGACCCCGGGCGAGGTGACGCAGGCGCTGGCCGGCGCCAACGCCCGGCTCGACGCGGGCGAGCTGCAGAGCGCGGGGCGGAGCTATCGGGTGCAGGTGGGCGCGCCGCTCCACAGCGGCGCGGAGGTGGCGGGCATCGTGGTGAGCGCGCGGCGCGGGGTGCCGGTGTACCTGCGCAACGTGGCCACGGTGCGGGAGGAGTTCGGCGAGCGGGAGAGCTACGTCAGCCACGCGGGCCGGGAGGGCGGAGCCGCAAGCGCGGTGACCCTCAGCGTGGCCAAGCGGAAGGGCGCCAACGCCACCCTGGTGGCGCACCAGGTGCTGGCGCGAGTGGAGCAGGCGCGGGCGCGCCTGCTGCCGCCGGAGGTCACCGTCACCGAGACCCGGAACTACGGCGAGACCGCCCGCGAGAAGGCGAGCGAGCTGATCCTGCACCTGGTCATCGCCACGCTGTCGGTGACGGTGCTGATCTGGCTCTTCCTGGGATGGCGCGAGGCGGTGGTGGTGCTGGTGGCGGTGCCGGTGACGCTCGCGCTCACGCTGTTCAGCTACTACGCCCTGGGCTACACCCTCAACCGGATCACGCTGTTCGCGCTGATTTTCTCGATCGGCATCCTGGTGGACGATGCGATCGTGGTGGTGGAGAACATCTACCGGCACCTGCAGCTCGGCCTCAAGCCGGCCGGCGAGGCGGCGGTGGAGGGGGTGGACGAGGTGGGCAACCCGACCATCCTCGCCACCTTCACCGTGATCGCGGCCATCCTGCCGATGGCGTTCGTGCGCGGCCTGATGGGGCCCTACATGCGGCCCATCCCGGTGGGGGCCAGCGTGGCCATGCTGGCGAGCCTCGCGGTGGCGTTCATCGTGACGCCGTACATCGCGCTGCGGCTGCTGCGGGGGCATGTCGGCGGCCCGTCGGCTCGGCGGCACGATGACTCGGCTCCGGCCGCACCGCCACCCGGTCCGGCGGATGGCCGATACGCCCGCTTGATGCGCCGGCTCATGGAGCGGCGGGGCACCCGGCTCGGCTTCTACGTCGGGGTGGTGGCGCTGCTGCTCGCCTCGATGGGGCTGGTGGCGCTCAAGGTGGTGCAGGTGAAGATGCTCCCCTTCGACAACAAGTCGGAGTTCCAGGTGATCCTGGACCTGCCGGAGGGGACCACGCTCGAGACCAGCGCGGCGGCGGCGGCCGAGGTGGCCAGGTACCTGCGCGGGGTGCCGGAGGTGCGGCATACCCAGGTGTACGCCGGCACCGCGGCGCCCTTCAATTTCAACGGACTGGTGCGGCACTACTTCATGCGCCAGGGCAGCACCGTCGCCGACGTGCAGGTGAACCTGGTGCCCAAGGAGGAGCGGTCGCGCCAGAGCCACGCGATCGCGGTGGCGGTGCGGCCGGGGGTCGATTCGATCGCGCGGCGGTACGGGGCCAGCGCCAAGATCGCGGAGATCCCGCCGGGGCCCCCGGTGCTCTCCACGCTCGTCGCCGAGATCTACGCCGGGAGCGACTCGGCCCGGCTGGCGGCCGCCACGCGGGTGAAGGAGGTCTTCGAGCACACCCCGGGCGTGGTGGACGTGGACTGGACCGTCGAGGCGCCCGAGACGCAGCTGGCGTTCCGGGTGGACCGGGCCCGCGCGGCCCAGGCCGGGGCGAGCGTGGAGCAGATCGTGCAGACGGTCTACCTGGCGCAGGCCGGCATGCCGGCGGGGCGGCTGGCCAGCGCCACGGCGCGGGAGGGGATCGGCATCGTGCCGCGGCTGCCGCTGTCGCGGCGTTCCTCGGTGGCGGCGCTGCTGGCCCTGCCGGTGCCCACCATGAGCGGGCCCCAGCCGCTGGGGCGGTTCGTCACGGTGGACAGCACCCTGCGCGAGGGCACCCGGCACCGCCGCGACCTGCGCCCGGTGATCTACGTGACCGGCGACGTGGCGGGCAGCATCGAGAGCCCGGTCTACGCCATCCTGACCATGAACCAGGCGCTGGATACCATCCGGGTGGATGGCGCCGGGATCCGGCGCTACAACGCGGTGCAGCCCGACCAGCTGGACGAAGTGGCGATGAAGTGGGATGGCGAGTGGCAGATCACGATCGAGGTCTTCCGCGACCTCGGCCTGGCGTTCGCGGCGGTGCTGCTGCTGATCTACGTGCTGGTGGTGTGGTGGTTCGAGTCGTTCAGCATCCCGCTGGTGATCATGGCGCCGATCCCGCTCACCCTGGTGGGCATCCTGCCGGGGCACGCGGTCACGGGGGCGTTCTTCACCGCCACCAGCATGATCGGGATGATCGCGCTCGCCGGGATCATCGTGCGCAACTCGATCCTGCTGGTCGACTTCATCCAGCTGGCCGAGCGCCGTGGCGTGCCGGTGGCGGAGGCGGTGATCGAGGCGGGAGCGGTGCGGTTCCGGCCCATCGCCCTGACCGCGGCCGCGGTGGTGGTGGGCGGGCTGGTGATGGTGCTCGACCCGATCTTCCAGGGGCTGGCGGTGGCGCTCATGTTCGGCGCGATCGTGGCCACGCTGCTCACGATGGTGGTGGTGCCGCTGCTCTACTGGGAGCTGCGGCGGCGGCAGGTGGGGGCGTAGGGTTGGCGGGAAGCGGGAAGCGGGAAGCGGGAAGCGGGAAGCGGGGAGAGGGAAGAGGGAAGCGGGAAGAGGGAAAAGGGAAAAGGGAAAAAAAGGGAAAATGAGAGCGGGTCGGCGGGGTCGCGCCCCGGGCCCACCCCCTGGATTTCTGAGGAGGCATCGATGTGCAACGAAATGGTCATCCGGCGGATCGCCGGCACGTTCATCCTGCTGTCGCTGGCGCTGGCGCACTGGGTGAATCCCTACTGGCTGTTGTTCACGGCCTTCGTGGGCTTCAACCTGATCCAGTCGAGCCTGACCGGCTTCTGCCCGCTGGAGCGGATTCTGGGGCGGTTCGGGCTCTTCGGGTGCAGCCCCCGGGCGACGACGCGCTGAGGGCGGGGAAGGGGAAGCGGGAAGAGGGAACGGGAAGTCAGGATCCGTCGCTCAGTACCTGCTTCCCGCTTCCCGGATCGCGCCCCCTGCCGCAACGTCCCGGAAGTGTGACGCAGGTCACGACTTAACGCCTTCGGCGGGGCTGCGTCTCTGGGGCAGATGGATGGCCGCGATCCCCGGATGACCCCTGAAGGAGTGTCCCATGACTGGAACCCCGTTCCCGCGACGGCTCGCCCTGGTGGCGACGCTCGCCCTGATCCTCGGCGCCTGCGCCGACAGCAGCTCCCCCTCTGGCAGCACCGGCAACATCCTCACCTCCGCGCAGGCCAACGACATCAGCGCCGACGTGGCGGCCGACGTGGACGAGCTGGCCGAGCTGTCGACGTATGATGTGTCCAACGGCGTGCCGCTCTCCGCGCCCGCGCCCGCCGCGATCCTGGGCGCGCCGCCGGCCGTCTGCGTGACGGTCGCGCCGACCCCGCCGACCAACAGCGACGGCGACGCGATTCCCGACTCGGTCCGGTTCACCTACGACGCCTGCGTCTTCACCCGTGGCGCCGGGACCGTGACCGACTCGCTCGGCGGCACCATCGACTTCCTCGATCCGCTGCCCAACGCCACCAGCCTCGGCGTGCGGCACGTGTTCACCAACTTCACCCGCGCCCGCATCAATACCGCCTTCCCGCTGCGCAGCTTCATGGCGGTGCACAACGGCACCCGTGAGTGGGGCGGCAACGCCGACACGCTGGGGCACACGATCACGGGCTTCACCTCGGTGTGGACCCACCCGAGCGGCCGGACCACGACCCACACCAAGGACTGGGTGGCCACCTTCACCGCGACGACCCCGGGCTCGATCTCGCTGATCACCCCGCTGCCGGCCGGTTCCTTCGTGCTGGGCGGCACCGGGGCCTGGGCCACGGCCAACCGCAGCTGGAGCGTGACCACCAGCACCGTGACGCCGCTGGCCTACGATCCCACCTGCACCGTGGCGCCGCGCTTCACCGCCGGCGAGCTCGACCTGGTGGTGACCCGCGGCGGCGAGACCACCTTCGTCAACATCCTGTTCACCCAGTGCGGGCAGTACCTGGTGACGCGCACGACCGGCGCGGTGTAGGCGGTAGGGCGGCGACCGAGCGCCCTTCAGGAGCCGCGCCGCGGCGACTCGGGCGCGAGGGAGTGGGCGGTAGGGAGGGGGCGGGGCGGGGCAGGTTCCCGCGCCGCCCCCTTCGTCGTGCCACCCTGCCGGATCGGGGATGGAGGCGCTACGCTCCGTGCGAGTTGAGGGGACCATCGGCGATGGGGGGATGGACAGTGCGGATCGCGATCATCGGCGCGGGCAGTGTCGGCGGGACCCTGGCCATCGGCTGGTCGGGGTGCGGTCACCAGGTGCGGCTCGGGGTGCGGAACCCCGCCGATCCCAAGGTGCAGGCGCTTCTCGGCAAGTTTGCCACCCCGGGCGTGGCGCTGCCCCTGGCGGAGGCGGTGGCGGATGCGCCGGTGGTGGTGCTGGCCACGCCGTGGGACGCGACGCTCGAGGTGGTGCGCGGGCTGTCACTCGCGGGGAAGGTGGTCATCGACACCACCAACCCGCTGTTGCCGAACCTGGCGGGGCTCGGGGTCGGCGGCGCGACGTCGGGGGCGGAGGAGATTGCCCGGGCCGCGCCGGGTGCCCGCGTGGTGAAGTGCTTCAACACCACCGGCGCCAACAACTTCCTGGCCCCCGACTACCCGGAGGGTGCCGCGACGATGCTGTACGCCGGGGACGACCCGGAGGCCAAGGCGACGGTGGCGGCGCTGGGCCGGGAGCTGGGCTTTGGCATGCTCGACGCGGGGCCGCTGGCGCGGGCCCGGCTGCTCGAGCCGTTCGCGATGCTGTGGATCACGCTGGCCTACCCGCAGGGGCAGGGGCGGGAGATCGCCTGGCGGCTGATGCGGCGCTAGACGGTAATGGCGGTAAAGGCGGTAAAGGCGGTAAAGGCGGTACGGGTGGTGGCCTGGTGGCCCGCCGTACCGCCCTCCTTGGTTCCCGCCTATATTCCCGCCCGTCCAAAGCAGTCTCCAGACCCCCTGATTTCGGAGTTTCCATGAAGATCCTGGCCCTTGCCGCCATGGGATCGCTCGCGTTCGGCGCCTGCCAGGGAGGCGGCGCGGTCGGCGGTGGCAGCCTCGCCACCCAGGACGACAGCGTCAGCTACATCCTCGGTTACAAGATGGGCGAGAACCTGAAGCAGCAGTCGGTGCCGGTGAAGCCGGAGCTCATCTTCCGGGGGCTCAAGGAGGGGATGGCGGGGACCCTGGCCACGATCCCGGATTCGGCGATGCAGGCCACGATGATGGCCTTCCAGGTGCGCATGATGGGCATCCAGCACCAGAAGGACTCGGTGGCCGCGATCAGCAACCGCACCGACGGCGAGAAGTTCCTGGCCGACAACAAGGGCAAGGACGGCGTGAAGACCACGCCGACCGGCCTGCAGTACAAGGTCCTCAAGGAAGGCACCGGCCCGCGGCCCAAGGCCACCAGCACGGTGACCGTGAACTACAAGGGGACGCTGATCGACGGCACCAAGTTCGACGCCTCCGAGGACCACGGCGGGCCGGCGTCGCTGCTGCTGAACCAGATGATCCCGGGCTGGACCGAGGGCCTGCAGATGATGAACGTGGGCTCCAAGTACGAGTTCTGGATCCCGGCCGAGCTGGGCTGGGGGCCGCAGGGCTCTCCCCCGACGATCCCGCCCAACGCGGTGGTGTATTTCGAGGTCGAGCTCCTCTCCTTCAAGTGAGCCAGCTCCGGATCCGGGGCCATGGCTGAGGCCCTTCCGCCGCACCTGACCGACGCGCTCGCGGGGCGATACGCCCTCGAGCGCGTCGTCGGTCGTGGGGGCATGGCGGTGGTGTACCGCGCCCATGACGTGCGGCACAACCGCCCGGTGGCGGTGAAGGTCTTGCACGACGAGCTCTCCGCGACCCTTGGCGCCGAGCGGTTCCAGCGCGAGATCCAGATCGCGGCGCGGCTCCAGCATCCCCACATCCTCATGCTGATCGAGGCCGGCGAGGCGGCCGGCCGGCTGTACTACGTGATGCCGTTCGTGGAGGGGGAATCGCTGCGGCAGCGGCTGCTCCGGGAACGGACGCTGCCGCACGACCAGGTGGTGGCGCTGGTGTCGGAGGTGGGGGGCGCGCTCGACTACGCCCACCGGCAGGGGGTGATCCACCGGGACATCAAGCCGGAGAACATCCTGCTCTCCGCGGGCCACGCCCTGGTGGCCGACTTCGGCATCGCCAAGGCCATGGTCGAGGGGCAGCGCACCGCGGGCGCCGAGGGCCGCATCACCCGCACCGGGTTTCCGGTGGGCACCATCGGCTACATGAGCCCGGAGCAGGCGGCGGGGCTCACCGACCTCTCCGAGCGGAGCGACGTCTACAGCCTGGCCGCGACCGCGTTCGAGATGCTGGTCGGGGAGCTGCCGGGGATGTGGCCGGGGGAGGAGTCGGCGCGGGCGGGGCAGTTCGTGGACGCGGCCCCGGCGGTGCGCGCCGCGCTCGACCGGCTGCCGGGGGCGGTGGAGGCGGCGCTGGTGCGCGGCCTGCTGCTCCGCGACCAGCAGCGCCACGCCAGCCCGGGGGTGTTCGCGCGGGAGCTGGCCGCGGCGTTCGGCCCGACGCCGCGCTTCTCCGCCGGCGACGCCGACCAGATCATGGCCCGCGCCGCCGAGCTCGACGCCACCACGCCCACCACCGATGCGTCGCTCTCGCTGGGCGGGCTGCAGCGGATTGCCGGCGAGGTGGGCATCGCGCCGGCCCACGTGGAGCGCGCCGCCCGCGAGGTGGCGCTGCGCAGCGCCGCGCCGAAGGCGCACCCCTTCCTCGGCTCGCCCACCCGGATCCTGCTCGAGCGGGTGGCGCGGCGCGAGTTCAGCGAGGGCGACGCCGCGCAGCTGGTGGACCTCATCCGGCAGGCCATCGGCAACATGGGCCAGGTGAGCCGGCTGGGCCGCGACCTCTCGTGGCAGTCGGTGGCCTACGGCGGCACGCCGGGGCGGCAGCTGTTCATCACCTTCCGGCCCGGCGCGGGCCAGACGGTCATCCGCTTCGAGGAGAACCTGAAGCAGGTGGCGGGCGCCTACTTCGGCGGGTTCATGGGCGGCCTGGGCGGCGGGACCGTCGGGGTCTGGATGGGGATCGGCATGGGGCTGCTGCATTCGGTGCCGGCCACGATTGCGCTCGGGGCAACCGCCATCGGCTCCTCGTATGCGCTGGCGCGCGGCCTGCTCCGCCGCCAGTTCCGCACGCGGTCCACCGAACTCGAGGGCCTGGCCGACCGGCTGGTGGCCACCATCGAGGAGGGCGGCCGGCGGCGCTGAGCGGGATCAGGGCCCGTCGATGTGGAACCTGGGGCCGCCGCAGTGCAGGCACTGGAACAGGTAGAGGGTCGGACCCCGGTCGCGGTTGAGGCGGTCGAGCAGCCGGGTGGCCGCGCCGCCCGAGATGCCCATCTCGTGGACGATGTGCCCCAGCACCAGGCCCTCCAGCGCGCGGTCCCGCGCGCGCAGCTCCGCCAGCCCCGCCGGCATCATGAACGCCGCGGCATCCCCGCAGCACGACGGCCACCCTTCCCCCTGCCACGCATCGAAGCCCGGCGTCCGGGTGCAGATCACCTCGACCGCCGCGGGGGGCACCCCCGGCGCGAAGGCCTCGCGGTCCACGAACGTGGCCTCGTACTCCTCGTGCGCGGTGCCGTCGGCGATGCACCAGGGGCAGAGTCCCTCGGGGGTGTCGCCCTCGATGTAGACCGGCCCGTCATAGGCGAAGCCGCGGACCTCGCCGCAGCAGGGGCAGGCCTCGTCCCAGGGCACGATGCTGCCGCTGGCGATGGGATCGGGGTGATAGCGGAAGACGGGCAGGTCCATGGGGCGGGTCTCTAGGTGCGGATGGGGCGCGCGGGCGGTGGACCGTCCGACAGGGGCCCCGGGGTTTCCGGGCGCCGGGCCAGCCACTCCTCACGCGTGAGGGCGTACCAGGCCACCGGCACGCCCGGGGGGTGCAGGGCGGCGTCCTCGTTGGGCTGGAGGCAGACAAAGCGCATGCCGTTCTTCTCGAGCACCCGCGCGGAGGCGGGATTGGCCTCGAGCACGCGCGCCCCCACCCGTTCCAGGCCGAGGTGGATGAACACGAACTCGAGCAGCTGGCGGAGCCCGAAGCTGGCGTAGCCCTGGCCCCAGTACGGTACCCCCACCCAGTAGCCCACCTCGGGCGTGGCGCCCGGGGCGATGCCGTGCACGCCGCAGGCCCCGACCAGCGCGCCCCCGTCCATGATCGCGAAGGCCCAGGCCCGCCCCGCGGCGCGGTCTTCCCGCTGCTGCGCGACGTAGTCGCGCGCGCCGTGCTCGGGGTACGGGTGGGGAATGCTGGTCGTGGCGGCGATGCGCGCGTCCGCCGCGAGGCGCTGGATGGCGTCGGCGTGATCCGGGTCCAGGAGGTAGATGCCGGGGGTGTGCATGCAGGCACCGGGAGCGGGGGCGGGTCCGGGGAACAGGGAAAAGGGAAAGGGGAACGGGGAAAACCGCAACGGGCCGGTGGCGCGGGCTTGACGGCTGCGGGCGGGGTGTCGTGAATGCAGCGCATGACGAGGCGGGAGCCGCAGGGACGACGGGGCCGGCCGGCGGCGCCGAAGGGCGTGGCGCTGGCGCTGCCGGTGGGAAAGTCGCCGACGGGGCCGCTGTACACCCAGGTGTACCGGCAGGTGCGGGAGCACATCCTCTCCGGCGCGCTCCGGCCGGGGAGCCGGCTGCCGTCGGCGCGGACGCTCGCGGCCGACCTCCGGGTGTCGCGCAACACGGTCGAGGCGGCGTTCCTCCAGCTGGTGTCGGAGGGCTTCGTGGAGCGGCGCATCGGCTCCGGCTCAGTGGTGGCGCGGGCCATGGCCGAGGGCGCGCCCTTCGCGCCCGGGCGCGCGGGGCGGGCGGGCCGCGGCGCCGGCGCCGGCGGGGGGCACGGCGCCCGCGCTGTCGCGGCGGGGGCGGCTGATGACCGACCTCGGGCTGGCCGAGATCGCCGCGGACCAGCCGGCGGGGCTCTGCGCCACGGACGTGGCGGGGTTCCCGGCGGAGACCTGGAACCGGCTGCTGTTCCGGCACGCGCGGCGGGGCGAGGCCTCGGTGTACCGGCCGGCCGACCCCAGCGGGCTGCCGGCGCTGCGTGAGGCGCTGGCGGAGCACCTCCGCCTGACGCGGGGGGTGCAGTGCCAGGCGCGGCAGGTGCTGGTGGTGAGCAGCACGCAGCAGGCGATCGACCTCGCGGCGCGGCTGCTGCTCGATCCCGGGGCCACGGCACTGGTGGAGGAGCCGGGGTATCCGGGCGCGCGCGCGGCGCTGCTCGCGGCGGGCGCCACGGTGCGGGGCGTGCCGGTGGATGGCGAGGGGCTGGTGGCGGAGCGGCTGCCCGAGCGGCCGGGGGCGCGGCTGCTCTACGTCACGCCCTCGCACCAGTTCCCGCTCGGCGTGACGCTGTCGCTGGCGCGGCGGCTGGCGCTGCTCCACTGGGCGGCGCGCACCGGGGCGTGGATCCTCGAGGACGACTACGACAGCGAGTTCCGCTACGACGGGCGCCCGCTGGCGGCGCTGCAGGGGCTCGACCGGGAGGGCCGGGTGCTGTACCTGGGCACCTGCAACAAGGTGCTCTTTCCGGGGCTCCGGCTGGCCTACCTGGTGGTGCCGGCGCCGCTGGTGGATGCCTTTGCCGCCGGGCGGCGGATCAGCGACGGATTCTCGCCCCCGCTGCCGCAGGCGGTGCTGGCCGACTTCCTGGCCGGCGGCTACTTCGCCAGCTACCTGCGCCAGGCGCGGGCGCACTACGCCGCCTGCCGCGACGCGCTGGTGCGCCGGGTGACGCGCGCCTGGGACGGGGTGCCGCTCGGGCGGAGCGACACGGGGCTCCACCTGGTGGCGTACCTGCCGCGGGGCAGCAACGACACCCGGCTGGTGCGCGGGCTGCCCGACGCGGGGTTCGGGGTTTCACCGCTCAGCCGCTACTACTACGGCGAGGCGCGGCACCGGGGACTGCTGCTCTTCTACGGTGCCACCACGCCGGAGCGGATCGTCCGGGGGGTGGGGCTGCTGGCGCCGCAGGTGACGCCGCTGCTCAAGGGGGCGACCCGGCCAGTGGTCCCATAGCACCATGCCAAGTGGCGCTGGCCGTGGGACCATCGAGCGGTAGCTTTCCGGGAGCGCTCCCGCATTCCCGACCACCGTTCGAGGCCCCATGCCATCCGCCGTGATGCTCGTCCCCCCCGCCCGGAGCGCCGAGGCGCTCTTCCACTTCGAGGACAGCCTGCGGTTCGAGACCGACTGCTGGGATGTCCACCACGCCCGGACCCAGGGCGCACGGGACTTCGTGCTGCTCGACGTGCGCGGGCCCGAGCTGTACGCCCGGGGTCACCTGCCGGGCGCCGTCAACCTGCCGCACGCCAAGATCGTCGAGTACACGCTGCGTCCCTTCGCGGCCGATGCCGCGTTCGTGGTCTACTGCGCGGGGCCGCACTGCAACGGCGCGCAGCGGGCGGCGATCCGGCTGGCGCGGCTGGGGCGGCCGGTGAAGCTGATGCTCGGCGGCGTGACCGGCTGGCTCGACGAGGGCTTTGCGCTCGAGACGGGCGTGGCGGCGGAGGTGGCCTCATGACCCCGGAACCCGCCACCGCCCCGGCCCGCGCCTGCTGGGACCGGCCCGCGCCGGACGAGTACGCGGCCTACTACGCTCATTACATCGGCAAGGTCCCCGAGGGCGACCTGCTGGCGCTGCTCGAGGCGCAGGTCGCCGAGGTGCGCGACCTGCTGGGCGGGCTCACCCCGGCGCAGGCCGACCACGCCTACGCCCCGGGCAAGTGGACGGTGAAGGAGGTGCTGGGCCACCTCACCGACACCGAGCGGGTGTTCAGCCACCGCGCGCTCAGCATCGCCCGCGGCGACCCGCTTGCGCTGCCGAGCTGGGAGCACGAGACCTGGATCGCGCCGGCGCGCTTCGGCGAGCGCCCCATGGCGAGCCTGCTCGCGGAGTGGACGGCGGTGCGCCGCGCCACCATGGCGCTGCTGGCGGGGCTCCCCGCCGACACGCCCCTGCGCCGGGGCACCGCCTCGGGCAACCCCTTCACGGTGCGGGCCCTGGCCCACGTGCCGCCGGGCCACACCATCTGGCACCTCGAGGTGCTGCGGGCGCGGTACCTGTGAGCCCGGTGGCCGCGGGGCTCGTGGTGCGCGACGCCACCGCCGCCGACATCCCCGCGCTGCTCGGCCTGATGCGCGGGCTCGCGGCGTACGAACGCTACGCGGCCGACTTCCAGGTGACCGAGGCGGTGCTGCTGGCGCAGGGGTTCGCCGGCGGGGCGCGCGACTTCGAGGCGCTGCTGGCGGAGGAGGCGGGGGCCGTGCTCGGGATGGCGGTGCACTACATGGTGCCGTTCACCTACCGCGCGCGGCCCACCTTGTACCTCAAGGAGCTGTACGTGGCGGAGGCGGGGCGGGACCGCGGCGCCGGGGCGGCGCTGATGACGGCGCTGGCCCGGCGGGCGCGGGCGCGCGGCTGCGCGCTGGTGAAGTGGCAGGTGGCGCGGTGGAACGCCGGCGCGATGCGCTTCTACGAACGCCTGGGCGCGCGCCCGGATGACGGATGGGTGGATTACCAGCTCGACGCCGCCGGCATCGCGGCGCTGGCCGGCGCGGGCGCCCGCGACGGGGCGCCCGGCCGGCGGGACTAGAAGCTCACCTTCGTGATCCGTCCTCCCGGTCCCACCATCCATCCCGCCTTGGGACCGGCGAACGCCACACTCCAGTAGGCCAGCGAGTCGAGCGGCGCCCAGGTGCGGCCCTCGTCGCGGGAGAGGCTGGCGCCGCCCGGCCCGACGGCCACCACGGTGCCGCGACTCCCGGGCACCCACGCCGCGCCGTATACCGCGCCGGGGAAGGTGGGCTGCCCGCCCTCGGTCCAGCGCCGTCCGCCATCCGCGGTGAGCGCCACGCGGATGCCGCCGCTGGTGGCGCTGCCGATGTCGCCGCCGACCACGAGGCCGGTGCGTTCGTCCTGGAAGGCGATCGAGGTGTGCCCGGTGGTGTTGGTCCCCTGGCTCACCGGGGTGTCGTAGCTCACCCAGGTGCGGCCGCGGTCGGGGGTGAAGAGGAGGCGGCTCCGGGTGCCGGCGCCGGTGGCGATGTACGCCGCCTCCTTGCCGAGGGTGGCCACGCAGGTGCCGCTGGCCGCGAAGGCGCCCTCGCCCGCGGTGGCGGCGGGGACCGGCGAGGGCGTCTCCGAGCCCGGCTCGCTCAGGAAGTGCCAGTCGAGGCCGCCGTCCCGGGTGGTGAGCACCGGGAAGACGCCGTTCACGTTGTCGCTGAAGGCGATGCCGCTCTCGGCGTCCCAGAAGGCGAAGCAGTCGTAGAAGGCCTCCGGGGTCCGGTTGATGAACTGGATCTGCCAGTTCTGGCCGGCGTCGGTGGTCTTGTAGATGCGGCTGCGGGTGCCGTTGCCGCTGGAGAGCAGGTACGCGGTCTTGTCGTCCACGCCCTGCACGTCGCGGAACTCGAGGCTGTCGGCGCCGGCCACCACGCCGCTCCGCCAGCTGGCCCCGCCGTTGGTGGTCACCGCGAATGCCCCGCCGGTCCCGCTGGCCCACACCACCTTCTCGTTCACCACGCTGACCGCCTGCAGCCGCGCGCTGGTGCGGGAGCGCAGGTCCAGCAGCGCGGCGCCCGAGATCGAGGTGCGCGCCGGCGGCAGGGTATCGGCCGGGGGGGAGGGGGGCAGCGGCGGGGTGTAGGGGCCGCACGCGACCAGGGCGAGCAGGGCGGCGGCGAGGATGGGGTTTCGCATGGGGGAATAGTAAGAGGGTTGAACGGCGCGGCCGCAGGGCCGGGGCGGCGCCTCAGAGCAGGTCGAGGGCGGCCAGTTCCATGGCGTGGATGGCACGGAGGCGTTCCGCCAGGGTGGCGCGGAGGTCGGCCGACCGGGCGGCGTCGAGGGGGAAGCTCTTCCGGGCATCGCGCTGGAGACGGCTCAACCCCTCCCAGCAGGCACGGATCTCGGGGACGGGCCCCCGGGCGGCGACCAGGGCGGTGCGCCGGGCGAACAGGGCGCGCGCCTCATCACACGCCGGGACCCCGGCGGGCAGCGCGGCCTCCGCCAGCGCGGTCCATTCCCCGGCGAGCGCGGCGTACGCGGTGGCGGGGGCCGACAGCCCGGCCTCACGGAGGCCCGCGGCACAGATGCCGCGGCAGAGCCCGCCGCCGGTGCCGTAGCGCTCGACATACTCGTGCAGCGAGGTGAGCGCCGCCCACAGGCGCGGGCCGGGCGGGAACATCTCCACCCAGCTCTCCTTCCCCTTGGGGGCGGTCATCCGGTCGGCCAGCTCGGCAAAGGCGTCGAGCCGGAAGTTGGCCATCTTCGCCTTGCGCAGGGTGGTGACGCAGGTCTTCCGGGCGTCGGCGAGCACGGCGTCGGGGGACGGCGGCCGCCCGGCGCGGCCGTCGAGCCAGAGGAGCCGGTTGCGGAACTTGGCGATCCGGCCGCGGGCGGCGGCCAGGTCGCGGAGCGCGATGCCGAAGGGCTCCCCGCCCCCGTCGGTGATCCGCGCCTCGTCGCCGGCGATGGCCTGCACCGTGATGACGTGATAGCCGCCGCCGCTGTAGTGCGCCGGCATCACCCGATGCGGGAGGTGCGCGGCGTCGACCCAGGCGATCACCGGCGCCCCGCGCTCGAGCGCCTTGCGGAGCTCCTGCTCCGCCGCCTTCACGCTGGTGCTCTCCTTCGTCACCGTCTTCCAGCCCAGGCACCTGGCGGCCGCCGTGAGGTAGGCGTGGTCGTCGGCCCAGAGGTGGCGGCCCGCGAGGAAGAGGGTGGCGATGTCTTCCTTCTCATACTGGAAGGCGAAGACCCCGGCGCCGATGCCGCCCGCCTGGACGAACAGCAGCGGCTCGCTGACGGGCTGCCCGGCGTGGGCGAGGACTGTCCGCAGGGCGGCGGTGGCGGGGATGGTCATGGGGCCAGTCTACGGGGCCCGGCGTGGCGGGGGAAGTGGGGACACCGGGGCGCGCCGCGACCGGGATCCGGCCGGCGAAGGCCGTCACGGATTCTTAATCGCATCTTCAGGTGGGACATTGACGCGACGGGGCCTCGGCCCTAGACTGGTGGCGCAGCCCCTCCCCTCTCGTCAGGCAATCCCTCGTTGCCACCCGGGCCCGACCGGCCGCGCTCGCGCGGGCCGTCACGCCCGTCCGCGGGTGCCGTCTCACTTCACGTCGAGGGATCGTCCCATGCGCCGCCGTGTGCTGCTCTCCGCCTGTTCGCTCGCCCTGTTCCTGCCCGCCGGCTGCAAGCCGGCCGGGGAGGGCGCCGCCCCCGCCCAGGCCGCCGTGGCCATGCCGGCGGTGACGCTCGACCCCAACAGCATCGCGGGGATCGCCGCGGGCTCGGCGGACCACACCACGCTGGTCACCGCCCTCAAGGCGGTGGACTACGTGCTGCCGCTCAACAATCCCGGGCCGTTCACCGTCTTCGCGCCGGTCAACGCCGCCTTCGACAAGCTGCCGGACGGCACGGTGGAGACCCTGCTCAAGCCGGAGAGCGCGAGCCAGCTCCGCACCATCCTGCTGCACCACGTGATCGTCACCGCGTACGACCCGACGCAGCTGACCGACGGCCTGGTGCTCACCATGCTGGCCGGAGGCAGCGTGACGGTGCAGCGGCAAGGGGACGAGCTCACGGTCGGCGGCGCCAAGGTGCTCGGCTCGGTCCGCGCCGGGAACGGGATGCTGTACATCGTGGACGGGGTGCTGCTGCCCAACTAGGCGGCTCGGCGGTGGGGGAATCCCCTCGGGGACACCTCGCCCGTGGCGGTCAGGCCTCCGCGATGGTCCAGTACACCGCGTAGCGCTCGTCGAGCGAGCGGTAGAAGGGCACCAGCTCGAGGTCGATCGGCTGGCCGCGGGTGGTGAACGTGAGCGGCCGCCCGGCAACCGGCTGGATCCAGGGGGCAAGGTCGCTGGCGGACCCGACCAGGGTCGGCGCCGGCACCGACGGGAGCCGGTACTCGGGCACGGTGCGGGGCGCGGTGGGTTCGGCGCGGAGGGCCTCGGGGGTGAGGCCCTCGGTGCCGAGCCTGCCCACCAGCACCAGCGGGCCGTAGCAGAGGGCGTGGCGCGCGGGCGCGTCGGGCAGCGACTCGGCGCGGAGCGCCATGGGCAGGGTGACCTCCAGCCGATCGCCGTCCTTCCAGCGGCGCTCCACCACCAGGTAGCTCCCCGGGGGGGCGAAGCTCTCGAGGGCGCGGCCGTTGAGCGTCGCGTGGCCACCGGCGGCCCACGCCGGCACCCGCACCCGGAGCGCAAAGGTGGCGGGCCGCGCGGTGCGCACCGTGAGCCGGGTGACCTCCTCCTCCGGGAAGCGGGTGTCCTGCACGATCCGCACGTCGCGCTCCCGCCAGTCCAGCTCCGACGCCACGAAGAGGTTCACGTAGAGGCCGGCCTCGTCGTGGAAGTAGAGGCTGTCCCCGAGCTTCGCGAACGACTCCGCCATGCTGCCGGTGCAGCACCAGTAGTCGTGCCCCGGGGTGCCGAAGAGCTTCCACAGCCCGTCGGCGAGGCTCACATAGTACAGCTTGTCGCCGTCGGCGGGGTGCATGGTGCCGAGGATGCCGTTGAGGTAGGCGCGCTCGTAGTAGTCGGCCACGCGGGGGTCGGCGGTCCAGCTGAAGAGGTGGCGCGAGAGCTTGAGCATGTTGTAGGTGACGCAGCACTCCTGGGTGTAGCCGGAGAGCCCCGCGGCCAGCGCGCCGAGCTCGCCCCACCCCTCATCGGCGCTGGTGCCGCCGGTGGCGTAGCAGCGCCGGCCGGTGACCTGGTGCCAGAAGTACTCGGCGATGTCGCGGGCGCGCCGCTCGCCCAGCAGCTCGTGCCGCCGGGCGGCGCCGATGACCTTGGGGATGCTGGTGTTGGCGTGGAGCCCGGCCAGCTCGTCGCGGCCCAGCGCCAGCGGGGCGAAGAACCGCTCGTGGTCGAAGCGATGCGCCAGCGCCAGGTGCTGCGCGTCCCCGGTGAGGGCGTAGAGGTTGTAGAGCACCTCGTTCATCCCGCCGTATTCGCGCTCGAGTACCCGGGCCATGTGGGCGTCACCGAGGGGCTGGCACCAGCGGCCCACCCAGCGGGCCTGCCGCTCGAGCACCTCGCGCGCCGGTGCGCTTCCCGCGAGCTGGTGCAGGTCGAGCAGGCCGGCCATGAGCTTGTGAATGGTGTAGAAGGGCGCCCAGGCGGGCTGGCCGGCGCGGAGCCGGTCGAACAGCTCCTCGGGAAAGGCGCTCAGGTAGCCGCTGCCGAGCGCGTGCTGGCACCCGGCCAGCCCGGCGACGACGGCCTCCGCGCGGGCGCGGATGGCCGGGTCGCCGGTGGCGGCGACGAGCAGCGCGCAGGCGGAGAGGTAGTGGCCGGTGTAGTGCCCGCGCAGCTCGTTGTCCGGGGCCTCCCAGCCGCCGAGGGGCTCGGCCGTGGAGGCGAGGCCGGCGGTGACCCGGAACATGTGCAGCAGGCGGTCGGGATCCTGCGCCAGCAGGTGGCGCCGGTTGATCTCGAGCTGGTCGGCCACGTAGCCGGGGCGGAGGCGGACCCGGTCGAGGGGGAACGGCCGGGCACGCGGGGTGATGGGCGGCGTGTCGCCAGGGGCCGCCCACAGGGCCCCGGGCCGGAGCAGGGCGCTGGCGGCGGCGGTGGCGGCCATGAAGTCGCGGCGCGAGAGGTGGCTGGTCATCAGAGGCCTGCCCGTTCCCGGGCGCGCCGGATCACGGCGTCCATGAGGTCCTGGTGCCGCGCCAGGGTGTCGTCCACCACGTTGAGGGTGGGGATGGCGTGCGGCGCGAGCGAGAGGGTGTCGGGATCGAAGCGGCTGAAGCCTTCCTCGTGCACCCCGGTGCTGCCGCGGCCCGGGGCGGGGTGGCTCAGGTGCTGGAAGAATCGGGCGTGCCGCTGCACGAAGGGGCCGGCGGGCCCGCCGCCGCCGGCCTGGAAGAGCGGCAGCACCTCGAGCAGGGCGTCGTAGTGCATCTCGCCCACGGCGGCGACGCCGGGGTGGCGGGCGCGGAGGTCGTGCACCAGCTGCCGGAGGCCGGCATGCATGTCGGCGCGCGGGTTGTTGATCCAGCCGCCGGCGATGTCGAGGAAGTAGGCGTCCACGCCGAAGCGCTCGATCATCTCGCCGATGCGGCCGCCGAGCCACTCGCGCCACGATGCCACGCCGAGGTTCATGTAGGCGAGCCAGCCGTCCATGTGGCGGTCGTTGTCCCAGTCCACCCAGTTGAGGTCCATGGTGTCGCCGTCGACCTTGGCGGTGGCCGCCTCGGCGAGGGCGGGGAACGCCGACTGGCGGCGGTTGGCGGCGTTGGCGCCGAACATGGGCATGAAGCGGACGCCGAGGTCGTGGCCCTCGTCGATCAGGCGGCGGAAGGCGCGCGCGCCGCCCATGCGGGGGTCGAGTTCGTAGGCGGGGTAGTTCCAGTAGTAGCGGCCATCCCAGGCGGAGAGGAAGGCGAGGATCCGCTCGCCGGGGATCCGGGCGGCCATCCACCGGAGGGTGGTGAGCATCTTCGGGTAGTCGTTGAAGATGTACCCGGTGTAGTGCATCCCGTGCAGCGTGGTGACGAGCGCGGTGCGCCGGAGCCAGTCCGGGACGTCGGGGCGGGTGTCCCAGTCGGGGATCCGGTAGGCCCGCGCCAGGTGGGCGTAGTGATCGGCGGTGGCCGCCTCCTGGGTGGCGGCGTGGCCGGCCCGCCAGGCGGGCAGGGACACCCGCCGCTCGTCCTTCCAGCCCTCGACCTCGTGCACCGCCTCGAGCCGGTAGCCGCGCTCCCCCGGCTGCAGGTAGAAGCGCTTGGTGCGCACGGCGGTGTCGCGGCTCGAGACGAAGAAGCAGCGCCCGTCGGCCTCACGTACCTGCAGCAGCGGGGTATTCATGCCGCCGGCCACGAAGAGGTCGCCGCCGCCGAAGGGGTAGCCGTAGAGCAGCTCGTCGTCGCCGGGATCGGTGAAGGCGCCGCCGCCGCCCGCCACGGGCCCGCGCGGCACGCCGCGGAGCACCGTGGTGACGGCCTTGATCGGCTGGTCCATGGTCACGGTGCCGTCCCACTCCACCCCGTCGGGTACCCGGCGCAGGGCGAGGAGCACCTCGCCGTCCGCGCGCTGCTGCCCGCCGGCCCACACCAGCCCGGTGGCGCGCAGCTCGAGGCCGGTGTCGGTCTCGCGCACGGTCATCCGCGCCTGGTCGAGGCCGTAGGCGTTCTCGCGGGTGAACACCATGAGGCCGAAGGTGAGCCCCTCGAACGCGACGGAGGGCTCGGGGAAGTCGAAGCTGTACTTGACGAAGCTGCGGCCGCGGGGGGGCACGAAGACGTCGCTGCTGCTGACCAGCGGGAGGATCGGGGCCGCGGGGCGGTCGCCGGTGCCTGGTCCCGGCGGGAGGGGAGCCTGGAGGGCCACGGCGCCCGCCACGCCCAGGGTCTTGAGGGCGTCGCGGCGGGAGAGGGGGGAGGGCATCGGCCTAAGGTACGCGGGCGGGCGGGCGGGGGAAGGCGCAGCCTAGCCCGGCCCTCCCGGGGATTCTACCTTCCTCCAACCTCCTCACCCTCACCGGTCCCCGCCCCTGGCTGAGCTTCCCCCCGAGCTGGTTGCCGCGCTCGCCGACCGTTACACCCTCGACCGCCTGCTGGGCCAGGGCGGGATGGCCACCGTGTACCTGGCCACCGACCGCAAGCACGATCGCCCGGTGGCGATCAAGCTGCTGCGGGCGGAGCTCGGCGCCGCGGTGGGGCCGGAGCGCTTCGTGCGCGAGATCGAGATCGCCGCACGGCTGCAGCATCCGCACATCCTGCCGCTGCTCGATTCGGGGTGGGTGGCGGCGGGGGCGGGGCAGGCGGCGCGGCCGTACTACGTGATGCCGTACGTTCCCGGCGAATCGCTGCGGGAGCGGCTGGAGCGGGGCCCGCTGCCGGTGGCGGAGGCGGTGCGGCTGCTGAGCGAGATTGCGGACGCGCTGGCCACCGCCCACGGGCAGGGGGTGGTGCACCGCGACATCAAGCCGGAGAACGTGATGCTCTCCGGGCGCCACGCCCTGGTGATGGACTTCGGCGTGGCGCGCGCGGTGCGCGAGGCGAGCACCAGCGCGCGGCTCACCAGCGTGGGCTTTGCGCTGGGGACGCCGGCGTACATGGCGCCGGAGCAGGCGGCGGGCGATCCGGCGGTGGACCACCGCGCGGACCTCTACGCCCTGGGCATCGTGGCGTTCGAGATGCTCACCGGCCGCTTTCCGTACAAGGCCACGACGCCGCAGCAGATCCTGGCGGCGCACATCACGCAGCCTCCCGAGCCGATCGCCGGCCTGCGCCCCGACCTGCCCCCGGGGCTGGCCGAGGTGGTGATGCGCTGCCTGGCCAAGGAGCCGGCGGCGCGCTGGGCCAGCGCCGAGCAGCTGCGGGACGCGCTGGACCGGCTGGCGCCCGCGGTGGCCACGCCGGCCCATGGCACCCAGCCGGTGCCCGCGGCGGCGGTGCCGGAGGAGACGCACCCGGTGCAGGTGGCGTTGCTGTTCGGGTTCGGCGGCCTGCTGTTCATGGCGGCGGTCACGGCCCTCGTGCTGCGGGTGGGGCTGCCCGACTGGGTGCTCACCGGCACCCAGCTGCTGCTGCTGGCCGGCTTCCCGCTGGCGGTGGGGACGGCGGTGATGGAGCGGCGCCGCGCGGCGGCCCGCGCCACCGGCACCTGGCATGCGAGCGGGGAGACCGGGCTGCAGCGGCTGATGACCTGGCGGCGCACCCGGCAGACCGCGCTGGCCGCGTTCACCGGGCTGGGGCTCGCCGCCGCGGCGTACACCGCCATGCGCCTGCTGGGCATCGGCCCGCTCGGCACCCTGGTGGCGCGCGGGGCGCTGCACGCGCAGGACCGGATCGTGGTGGCCGACTTCACCAGCGCCGGCACCGACAGCACCCTCGGCCCCTCGGTGTCGGAGGCGCTGCGGATCGACCTGAGCCAGACGCCGGTGGTACGGGTGCTCGACGCCACCGAGGTGCGCAACGCGCTGCGCCGCATGGCGCGCCCGGATGGCGGGGCGCGGCTCGACCCGGCCACCGCGCGCGAGCTGGCCCTGCGCGAGGGAGGGAAGGCCTACCTGGTGGGCGAGGTGACGGCCGCGGGGCGGGGCTTCCTGCTCACGGCGCGGCTGCTGGCCACCGACGGCGACGCCGAGCTGGTGGCGCTGCGGGAGACCGCGGCGGACGACACCGAGGTGCTGGCCGCGATGGACCGACTCTCCAAGCGCCTCCGGGAGCGGCTGGGCGAGTCGCTGCGCGACCTCCGCGCCGCCCCGCCGATGGAACAGGTCACCACCTCATCGCTCGAGGCGCTGCGGCTCTACACCGAGGCGCGCGCCCTCATGCGCACCGGGACCCCGCGTCTCGTGGAACAGCAGCTGCTGCGCGCGGTGGCGCTCGACAGCGGCTTCGCCACCGCCTGGCGGGCACTGGGCGTGTTCTACTACAACACCGGCGACCCGCGCAGCAAGCAGCTGCATGCCGCCACCGTGGCGTACCAGCACCGGGAGCGCCTGCCCGATATCGAGCGGCTGCAGACCGAGGCGTACTACCACTGGGCCGTGACCGAGGACATGGTGCAGGCGGAGCGCTCCTACCGGGCGGTCCTGGCGCGCCGCCCCGATGACATCACCAGCATCAACAACCTGTCGCTGGTGTTTGCACGGCGCCGGGAGTGGGCGGCGGCGGAGACGCTGCTGGTGCGCGGCGTGGGGGTGGACAGCACGGTGCGCAGCTTCCAGGTGAACCTGGTGGAGGCCCTCGCCGCCCAGCACAAGGTGGACGAGGCCGACGCCGCCACGGAGCGGATGGCGCGCCTGGTGCCGACCGCCGGGACGGTGATCCCCGGCTACCGCTGGAACGTGCGGGCCATGCGGCGGCAGTGGGACAGCGCGGCGGCGGTGGCGCGCGCCGCGCTGCCGACCCTGACCCAGCCGCGGGACCGTGAGTGGGCATTCGCGGCGCTGTCCGCCTTTGCGGGGATCCGCGGCCAGGTGTCGGAGATGGACCGGCTGATGCGCGCCGCGGCCGCGGAGACGGCCGCTGACCCGAGCAGCCGGCTCAAGGAGGCGGTGTACCAGGCGCAGGCCCGGACCATGTGGGGCGGGTCGGTGAGCGACGGCGTTCGACTGCTCGACCAGGCCTTGGCGCGGGACCCGCTGGCCACCATGCCCGCGCCCGACCGGCCCTATACCATGCTCGTCAGCCAGTACGCGAACTTCGGGCGGGCCGACCGGGCACGGCAGCTGTACACGCAGATGGTGGCCGATTCCGTCATGCCGGCCGGCGGCCGCCAGGCCCAGTACCTGCTCGGCTGGGTGGAGGTCGCCGAGGGTCAGTACGCCCCGGGGCTCGCCCGCATCCGCCTCAACGCCGACTCCGCCTACTGCGCGAACTGCGCTGGGTACGACCTTGGCTGGGCGTACGACCGGGCCGGGGAGCGGGACTCGGTCCTGGCCGTGCTCGAGCGGGTGGTGAACGCCGCCCCCGACTGGGAGCAGTTCTACGACGACGCCATCAACCAGGCCCGCGCCTACCGGCGGATCGGCGAGCTGTACGAGGAGCGGGGCGACCGGGCGAAGGCGCTCGACTACTACGGCCGCCTGCTCGACCAGTGGCGCGAGGCCGACCCGACCCTCGCGCCCGTGATGCGCGAGGTCCGGGGACGGATGGCCCGGCTGGCGGGGGAGGGCGCGCTGTAGGTCTCGCCGGTTCATGAAGGTCTGTCCGTCGGGTGACCGGAAATGGTCACGTATCCTTCATGGCGTGTGCCCACCCACCCGCCCGCATGAGTTTCTGCGCCCGCCGTCGATACTGAGGACGCTGGCTGTACCCCGGAGGCGCCGTGGCACCGGATCACGTCCCAGAACTCGAGCTGCCTGCACCCGCCCTCGGGTCCGCGGTGGTGTGCGACAGCCTGGTCCTTCGCGGCATCCGGGACGCCGTGGTCATGACGGACCTCGCGGGCATCGTCACCTACTGGAATGACGGCGCCACGCGCCTGTTCGGCTGGTCGGCGGCGGAGATGCTGGGGCGGCCGTACGCCGACCGGTATCCGGAGCCCCGGCGCTCCTGGGTGGCGGCCGAGATGGTCAGCCGCACCGCCGGCACCGAGTGGAACGGCGAGTTCGAGGATGTGCGGAAGGACGGATCGGTGGTCTGGATCGAGGCGCGGGTGCGCCGCATCCTCGACGGCCACGGCACGCCGGTGGGGGTGCTGGGACTCTCGTACAACATCACCGACCGCAAGCGGGCGGAGTTCGAGGCGCGCACCCGGGAGGAATTCGAGCGGGCGGTGCTCGATTCCATGTCGAGCCAGGTGGCGGTGCTCGCCTGGGACGGCACCATCCGCACCGTGAACCGTTCGTGGCGGGAGTTCGGCATCGCCAATGCGGCGCCGGGCCGTCCGCCGGCCGTGGCCGGGGTGGGCCTGAACTACCTCGAGGTGTGCCGCTCCAGCCAGGCGGAGGACGCCGCCGCCGGGATCGTGTCCGTGCTGTCCGGCGCGCGGGGCCGGTTCGAGCTCGAGTATCCCTGCCACAGCCCGGCGGAACGGCGCTGGTTCTCCATGCGGGTGACGCCGCTGGGGCCCGCGACCGGCGGCGCGGTGGTGGCGCACGTGGACATCACCCGGCGGAAGCTCGCCGAGGCCATGCTGGTGGCCCAGAACCGGGTGCTGGCCCGGATCGCCACGGGCGACGACCTCACGGGGGTGCTCGAGGGCGTGGTGGCGATGGTGGAGGAGCAGCTCCCCGGGTCGCTCTGCGCGGTGATGGTGCGCGAGCCGGGCCGCGAGGTGCTGCGCTCCGGCGCGGGCCCGAGCCTGCCGGCGGCGTACAACGCCGCGGTGGACGGGGTGCCCATCGGGCCGTCGGTGGGCTCCTGCGGCACCGCCGCGTACCGGCGGGAGCCGGTGCTGGTCACGGACATCGCCACCGACCCGCTGTGGGCGGCGTTCCGCGACGTGGCGCTGCCCCACGGCCTGTGCTCCTGCTTCTCGATGCCGATCCTGGCCGGCGACGCCACGGGAGCCGCCAGCGCGACCGGCGAGCTGCTGGGGACCTTCGCGCTGTACCGGAGGGTGGCGGGGGCGCCGGAGCCGGGATCGGCGGAGGTGCTCCAGGTGGCCGCGCAGCTCGCGGGGGTGGCGATCCAGCGCGACCGGGTGATGTCGGAGCTGCGGGCCAGCGAGGAGCGCCTCCGCCAGGCGCACAAGATGGAAGCGATCGGACAGCTGGCCGGCGGCGTGGCGCATGACTTCAACAACCTGCTCACCGTCATCAACGGCTACGCCGAGATCCTGCGGGCCCAGCTCGCCACGGACAGCGAGGCCGGCGAGTCGGTCCACGCCATCCTCGAGGCGGGGCAGCGGGCCGCGGCGCTGACGGGCCAGCTGCTGGCCTTCAGCCGCAAGGCCATGGTGCAGCCCAGGCTGGTGGACCTGAACGAGGTGGTGGACGCGGCGGCGCGCATGCTGCGGCGGCTGATCGGGGAACAGGTGACGTTCGTCTCGCGGCTGCAGCCGGGCCTCCCCCCCGTGCGGATCGACCCGGGGCAGATCGAGCAGGTGGTGCTGAACCTGGCGGTCAACGCCCGCGACGCGATGCCCGATGGCGGCACCCTGGTGGTGGAGACCTCCGAGCTGCTGGTACCGGCGATGATCACCACCGAGACCGGGGAGTTCCGCGCCGGGCACACCGTGCAGCTGACGGTGTCCGACACCGGGCATGGGATGAGCGAGGAGGTCCGGGCGCGCGTGTTCGAGCCGTTCTTCACCACCAAGGGCGTCGGCAAGGGGACGGGGCTGGGCCTGGCCACGGTGTACGGGATCATCCGGCAGGCCGGGGGCCACGTGGAGGTGAGCAGCGCGCCGGGCCACGGCACCAGCTTCCGGGTCCTGCTGCCGGTGGCCGCCGCCGCGGGCCAGGCCGCCGCCGAGCCGCCGGCGCCGGAGCGGCCCGGGACCGAGACGATCCTCCTGGTGGAGGACGAGGCGGCGGTGCGGCGGCTGGCGCTGGTGGCGCTCGAACGGCGCGGCTACCGGGTGCTGCCGGCGGCCTCGGCCGCGGAGGCCATGGCGCTCGCCACCGGCCACCAGGGCCGGCTGGACCTGCTGCTCACCGACGTGGTGATGCCCGACATGGGCGGCCGGCAGCTTGCCGAGGCGCTCACGTCGCGCCGTCCGGGACTCAAAGTGCTCTTCATGAGCGGCTACACCGACGACACGGTGCTGCGGGATGGCCTGACCAGCCCGGACCAGCTGTTCCTGCAGAAGCCGTTCTCGGTGGCCGCGCTGGGCCGGCGGGTGCGGGAGGTGCTGGACCTGTAGCCGGGGTGGGCGATTCCTGGTGGAGAGCGGGAAGCGGGAAGCGGGAAGCGGCGAAGGGGTGGGCCGCGTCCCGCTTCCCTCTTCCCTTTTCCCCCGTTTCCCTGCCCATTTCCTGAGGTCCCGCCGTCCCCCCTATCCGGTACCTCGCCATGCCCCGTTGCCTCGTCATCGCCGTGCTCCTGCTCGCCGCCTGCGCCACGAAGGCGGCGCCACCCCCGGAGCTGTCCCGCTGGGAGCAGCGGGCGGCCGCGGTGACGATCGTGCGGGATGACTGGGGCATCGCCCACGTGCACGGCACGACCGACGCCGACGCGGTGTTCGGGATGATCTACGCCCAGGCCGAGGACGACTTCAACCGGGTGGAGACCAACTACCTGGTGTCGCTCGGGCGGCTGGCGGAGGCGGAGGGGGAGGGAGAGCTGTACCGGGACCTGCGGCAGCGGCTCTTCATCGACACCACCGACCTGCAGGCCCAGTACGCGTCCAGCCCGGCGTGGCTCCGGGCGCTGATGGATGGCTGGGCCGACGGGCTCAACTACTTCCTCCACACCCACCCGGCGGTGAAGCCCAGGGTGCTCACCCGGTTCGAGCCGTGGATGGCCCTGTCCTTCAGCGAGGGGAGCATCGGCGGCGACATCGAGCGGGTGGACCTCGGGGCGCTGCAGGCGTTCCATGACGGCCCGGCCACGGTCGCCGCGCGCGTCACAGCCGCGCCGGCCGCGCCGCTCCCGGCGTACCTCGAGGCCACCGGATCCAACGGCATCGCGATCGCGCCCGCCAACACCCTCAATGGCCACGCCCTGCTGCTCATCAACCCGCACACCTCGTTCTTCTTCCGTTCCGAGCTGCAGGTGACGAGCGACGAGGGGCTCAACGCCTACGGCGCGGTGACCTGGGGGCAGTTCTTCGTGTACCAGGGCTTCAACGCCTCCGCGGGGTGGATGCACACCTCGAGCGGGGTGGACAACATCGACGAGTACCTGGAGACGGTGACGGTGCGCGGGGACAGCGCCACCTACCGGTACGACGGCGCCGAGCGCCCGCTGGCGCGCCGGGAGATCACGGTGGCCTTCCGCACCGACACCGGCCTGGCCACCCGGCGGTTCACCACCTGGCGCAGCCACCATGGACCGATCGTCCGCGCGGAGGGGGACCGGTGGGTGGCGGTGCGGCTGATGGAGGCGCCGCAGCAGGCGCTCACCCAGTCGTTCTCGCGGACCAAGGCCGCGAACTACGCCCAGTTCCGCGAGGTGATGGGGCTGCACACCAACTCCTCCAACAACACGCTCTTCGCCGATGGCGAGGGCAACATCGCCTACTTCCACGCCAACTTCATCCCGCGGCGCGACCCGCGCTTCGACTGGAACCGGCCGGTGGACGGCAGCGATCCGGCCACCGAGTGGGGCGCGCCGATGGCGCTCGACAGCTCGCCGCTGGTGCACAACCCGCCCAACGGCTGGGTGTACAACAGCAACAACTGGCCCTACTCCGCCGCCGGGCCCGGGCACAGCCCGCGCCGCGCCGACTACCCCGCCTACACCGACCTGGGCCTGGAGAACCCGCGCGGCATCCACGCCATGCAGGTCCTCGGCACCCGCCGGGACTTCACGGTGGACGCGCTGGTGACCGCGGCCTACGACAGCTACCTCCCCGCCTTTGCCGACCTGGTGCCGGCGCTGCTCGACGCGTACGACCACCTCCTGCCCGGCGATTCGCTGCGCCGGGCGCTGGCGGAGCCGGTCGCGGCGCTGCGCGGGTGGGACTACCGCTGGTCGGCGGCGTCGGTCCCCACCACGCTCGCCGTCTCCTGGGGCGACGCGCTGTGGGCGCGGTCGCGGCAGGCCGATCTCGAGGACCTCTCGCTCTACGAGTTCATGGCTCGGCGCACCACCCGCGCCCTGCGGCTGGAGGCGCTGGCGGAGGCGGTGGACCAGCTCACCCGCGACTTCGGCACCTGGCGCACCCCGTGGGGCGAGGTCAACCGGTTCCAGCGGCTCACCGACGACATCGTCCACCCGTTCGACGACGCCGGCCCGAGCCTCCCGGTGCCCTTCACCTCGAGCCGCTGGGGCTCGCTGGCCTCGTTCGGGACCGTGACGCCCGCGGGGACGAAGAAGCGCTACGGCGTGAGCGGCAACAGCTTCGTGGCGGTGGTGGAGTTCGGTGACAGCGTGCGGGCGCGCGCGGTGACCGCCGGCGGCGAGAGCGGGGATCCGGCCTCGCCGCACTTCAACGACCAGGCCGAGCGCTACGCCGCGGGAAACCTGCGCGAGGTGTACTTCTACCCCGACCAGCTGGCGGGCCATACGGAGCGGAGCTACCGGCCGGGGGAGTGAGGGCGGCGGGCGGCGGGCGGGGGCGCCGGGATACGGGAGTGGGGTGCGGCGGATTGGGGCGCGGGGACGCGGTCCCGCCGCGACCGGGCGTTCATCGTCCTGTCAGGCACCCGCGGGTACTATTCCGGCACCCCTGCAAGGAGTGCCGCATGCGTACCGTCACGACGTTCCGAGCCCTCACCGCCGCCCTGCTGCTCGCGGCCTGCGGGGGCGATGGCTCCAACGGCATCGGGCCCGGCAATCAGCTGCAGGTGACCAACGCTGCCGACGACTTCCAGCTCCAGGTCACGAGCATGCACAACGTGACCGAGACCCTTCGGTATGCCTGGACCAACACCGGGGACAGCGCCAGCATCAACCAGGCGACGGTGGTCACCGGCGGCACGGCCACGCTCACGGTGCGCGGCCCCGACAGCACCGTGGTCTACCAGTCGGACCTCACCGGCAACGGCACCTTCCAGAGCACGCTGTCGACCGCCGGGACCTGGTTCATCGAACTGCGCCTGCGCCAGGCCGATGGCGACGTGAACTTCCGGGTGCAGAAGGCGCCGTAGCGGCGGCCCGCGTGCGATCGACATCCGCCACGCGGCGCCGGACCAAGGCGTAGATTCAGGGCGCGGCCCCCGGGGCCGCGCCCCCGGCCATCCCACCCGTCAGGAGGGACCATGCTCCGCCTTGCCGCCATCGCCCTGCTCACCGCCGCCGCGCTGCCGCCGGTGGCCGCCGCGCCCTCCCGGCTCCAGGTACTCCCGGGACCACAGGGCGAGGCCTACGGCTTCACGCTGCGGGCCGACGGCGCTGCCGTCCGCATCGACGGGGGAGGTGTGGTGGCGGCCGGGCACGATTCCACCCTCACGGCACCCATCACCATGGACCTCGATCCCGGCGCCACCGCCACCCTCGAGGGCGACGTGACGCTGCTGGTGCTGCCCGATCGCTCCGGCGCCGGGACGACCACCGAACTGCTCGGCCCCCGGATCCGGGTCGCTCGGGATGCCGAAGGTCGCTACCGGGTGCTCGAGGCGCGCGCGGGGCGCCAGCTCCAGGTGCGCCTGTTCTGAGCGCCCCCGGGCAGGCCATGGACCCGGTCAGCCTCCCCGCCGCGGAGGCGCCTGCGGTCGTCGCCGTGATGTGCAGCGCGTTCGAGGACTATCCCGTGATGCGCTGGTGCCTGGGCGACCCCCCGGACTACGGGGCGCGGCTGCGGGACCTGGTGGGGTTCTTCGTGGCGGCGCGGGTGCTCCGGGGCGAGCCGATGTACGGGCTGCGTGAAGCCGACGGCCAGCTCTCGGGCGCGGCGATCCTCTCCTGGAGCGCCAGCACGGTGGCGCCGCCGGCGCTCGACGCCGCCCGCGAGGCGCTCTGGGCCCGGCTGGGCGCCGAGGCGCGGGCGCGGTACGAGGCGTTCGGCGCGGTGACCCGCGGCTTCGAGGCGCCGGAGCCACACTGGCACCTGAACATGATCGGGGTGCGGCGCGGGCTCGCGGGCGGGGGTCGCGGGCGCCGCCTGCTCGACCGGGTGCACCGCCACGCGGCGGCCGACCCCCGGGCCCGGGGCGTGAGCCTCACCACCGAACTGGCGGGGAACGTGGCCCTCTACGAGCATGTGGGATACTCGGTGACCGGCCGGGCCCGGGTGGCCGACGCCTTCGAGAGCTGGGGGATGTTCCGGGCGACGGTGCACGCGTAGTTTTTCGGCCGCCTTCGCCCCGCGCGCGTACCCCAGCCCTGGAGGGAGCCATGTCCCCGACCCCGTTCGCCGCGACCGCCGTGCTGCTGACCCTGCTGGGCTGTGCCGAGCCACCGGCCCGCCCCGCCGAGGCGCCACGCTCCAACGCTCCCGTCACACCAGCCCCGCCCTCCGCGGGTGCGCCGCCAGGGCCCGCGACGGCCGACGCGCCCGCCCCGGTCGGCCGACCGACCTTCATCAACCGGGTCTGGCAGGTGGCCGATTCCACCGGCACCGCGAGCGGTGACCTCTACGCGTTCCTCGGCGAGGGGACGCTCGTCGTGGCCTCGGCGCGCGGGAAGCCCGCCCTGGGCCGGTGGTCGGGCACGACCGATTCGCTGACGCTGGTGGAGCAGGGGGTGTCGCACCCGGTCGAGGTGCTGGGACTCACGCACACGACCTTCCGCATGCGCAGCCATCATCCCGGAGGCACCGTGGACCTCCTGCTGGTGCCGGCCCCGGGGCGGGCCAGCGCCCCCAACTGACCCGTGAGGAAGCCGATGAGTCGTGCCTGGCGCAGGTGGATCGTCACGGGCCTCCTGGCGCTGCTGCCGGCGGGCTGCGCCCGGCGGGAGGCGCGCCCGGCGGATGGTGGCGTGCTGCAGGGGGCCCTCGCCTTTCCTGCGGGGATCGCGCTCCCCGCGGGCGCCACCATCGAGGTGCGCCTCGACGACGTGTCGCGGCAGGACGCCGCGGCGGCCACCATGGCGGAGACGACCTTCGTCGCGGGAACGACCGTGGGGCCGATTCCCTTCACGCTCCGGTTCCCGGCCGAGTCGATCGTCGAGTCGCGCAGCTACTCGGCCCGGGCCAGTGTCCGCAGCGGAAGCCGGCTCCTGTACACCACCACCGCCGCGTACCGGGTGCTGACCCAGGGCAACCCGGCGCGCGTGGACCTGGCGCTGGTCCGGGTGCCGGAGGCCGCGGGCACGCCGGCCGCGGCGCTGGTCGGGACGGCCTGGCGGCTGGCGGACCTGGCGGGGACGGTGGCGATCAGCGGGACCCACGCCACGCTCGAGTTCCCGCAGGCGGGCCGGGTGATCGGCAGCGGTTCCTGCAACCGCTTCTTCGGCCCCGTGGAGCTGGCGGGGGACACCATCCGCGTGGGCGCGCTGGCGGTCACCCGGAAGGCCTGCGCCGAGCCCGCGATGCGGCAGGAGGCGCGCTACCTCGCCGCGCTCGCCGCGGCGGCACGGCTCACGGTCGACGCCACCGCGCTCCTGCTCTACCCGGGCGACGGGGGCCAGCCGCTCCGCTTCGTGCCGGAGCGGCCGTAACCGCCGGCCGCCGCGCGGCCACCTCCGCACACGCCCCCCCGCCATGGATCCGCTCGCGCTCCCGCCCACCGCCACGCTCCGCCCCCTCATCCCCGCGGACGCTCCCGACCTGCACCGCCTCGTCACCGCCAACCGCGCCCACCTCGACCGGTGGCTGCGCTGGTCGAGCGGGGTGCAGACGCTCGCCGACGCGGCGGCGCTGATCACGCTCTTCGAGGAGAAGCAGCGGGCCGGGGACGGCTTCCACCTCGGCCTCCGGGTGGACGGTGCCCTCGCGGGCGGCTGCGTCTGCTGGTGCATCCATCGCCAGAACCGGCACGCGGAGGTGGGCTACTGGCTGGATGCGGGGCACACCGGCCGCGGGCTGGCCACCCGCATGGCGGCGGCGGTGGTGGGGCAGCTGTTCCAGGTGGAGCGGCTGCACCGGGTCGAGATGCTGTGCGCGGTGGAGAACACGGCCAGCCGGGCCATCCCGGAGCGGCTCGGCTTCCGGCTCGAGGGGATCAAGCGGGAGAGCCACTGGATCACCACCCGGTTCCTCGACCACGCGGTCTACGGCCTGCTCGAGGGCGAGTGGCGCGCCGGGCGTCCCTAGCGCGCGGCGCATGGGGCGGGCAGCTTGCCTTCCCATGGGGCGGCGCGGCCCGCCCGCGGCAGCCGGGGAGGAGGTCGGCATGACACGGATCGTCTGCGTGCACGGCATCGGGCAGGCCTACGAGGCGGCGGAGACACTGCTCGCCACCTGGGCGCCGGCGCTGGCCGGCGGGGTCTCGAACGCCGGCGGACGGCTCGACCCCGCGGAGGTGAGCATGGCGTTCTACGGGGCGCTGTTCCGTCCGGAGGGGGGCAAGGGCGCGGACGGCATCCCCGAGTACGCGCCCGGCGACCTCGAGGACACCCTGGAGCGCGCCCTGCTCGCCGACCTGTACGCGGCGCACGCGCCCGACATGACGGACGGGGCCGCGACCAAGGGGCTCGGCGCGCGCACCCTCGCGGGCATGCTGCAGGTGGTGGCGGCGCTGCCGTTCTTCGGCGGCGTGGCCCAGAAGGTGGTGATCTGGCACCTCAAGCAGGTGGCCCGCTACGTACGCGAGCCGGCGATCCGTCGCGCCGCCCGGCAGGCGGTCCTCGACACGATCCGCCCCGACACCCGCATCCTCGTGGGCCATTCGCTGGGGAGCATCGTGGCGTGGGAGACGCTCTGCGCCCACCCCGGGCTGCCGGTGCGTACCCTCCTCACCCTCGGCTCGCCGCTCGGCGTGCCGGCGCTCCTGCCGCGGCTCGATCCCCCGGTGCGGCAGCCGCCGGGCGAGTGGCCCGGGGGCGTGACCCGCTGGGTGAACATCGCCGACGCGCGCGACGTCGTGGCGCTGGAGAAGCGGCTGGGGCGGGTGTTCGGTGACCGGGTGGAGGACATCCCCGTGCAGAACGGCGCCACGATGCACGACGTGAAGCCGTACCTCACCTCCCGCCAGGCGGGCGAGGTGCTGGCGTGACGCTGTCCGCCGCGGGGCCGCGCCGCCACCTCCTGCTCATCGGGGTGGCGCGCTACGCGGAGGGCTGGGGGGACATCGCCGCGGGGGTGGAGGCGGAGGTCGCGCGGGCGCGCACGCTCTTCCAGGACGAGTTCCGCTACGAAGCGGCCACGCTGGAGCGGGTGGCCGACACCACCCTGGCGGGCGTGCGCAACGGCATCGCGGCGTGGCTCGAGCGGCTGCCGCCCGGCCCCGACGACCTGGTGGCGGTCTACTACACCGGGCACGGCGTGGTGGACCGCTCCGTGTTCCGGCTGGTCACGAGCGAGGTGCCCGCCGCGCGGCCGGCCACGGCGATGGCCGCGGCCGACCTGATCCCGCTGGTGTGGACCGGCGACCGCCACGTCCTGCTCATCCTCGATACCTGCCACGCCGGCGCCGGCACGGCCGAGGCGATGGCGCTGCTGGGCCGCCTGCGTGAAGCCGACGGGGGGGCCGCGCGCGGCTACGGGCTGCACGTGATCGCCGCGGCGCGCAGCATCGAGCTGGCCCGGACCCGCGCCTTCATGGACGCGCTCGACGAGGTGGTGCGGAAGGGCCGCGCCGGCGGGAGCGAGGACGAGTACCTGCGCCCCGACGCGGTGCTGGAGCAGGTGAACGCGCTGCTCGGCACCGCCACCGACGGGGGGCGTCAGCACGCCGAGCTCACCGGCCGCGCCGAGGGACTGTTCCGGTTCTTCCCCAACGCGTGGTGGGACCCGCGCCTGCGGGTCGGCGCCTCCCCCGAGCTGGCGCAGGCGGTGCTCGCGCGGCTGCAGCGGGCCACCCTGGCCAGCCACTGGGGGCCGCGGGCCCGCGGCGTGGCGGCGGCGAGCGAGGGAAGCTGGCTCTTCACCGGGCGGTCCCGCGCCATGCGCCGGCTGCTGGCCTGGCTCGAGGGGCCGGAGGGCGGGGTGGGGCTCATCGTCACCGGGCCGCCCGGCGCGGGGAAGTCGGCGCTGCTGGCCCGGGTGGTGACGCTCGCCGACCCCGTGGTCCGCGAGGAGGCCCGCCGGGCCGGGGCGCTCGAGGGCGTGCCGGCGCAGGAGCTGCCGCGGCTCGGGCTGGTGACGGTCGCGGTGCACGCCCGCCGCAAGGCCGCCGCCGACGTGGCGCTGGAGCTGGCGGTGGCCCTCGGCGCGGACCTGGCCTCGGGCGAGACCGATCCGGAGGTCATGGCGCGCGCGGCCGCGGCGGGCCACGCGGCCCCCGTCACCGTGGTGGTGGACGCGCTCGACGAAGCCCAGCAGCCGGAGCAGCTGGCCACGTTCCTCCGCTCGCTATTGGAGCGCGCGCCCCGGCTGCGGCTGGTCGTCGGGCTGCGGGCGGAGGGGGGCGCCAGCCGGCTGGTGCGCAGCCTGGGTCGCAAGTTCGAACTGCTCGACGTGAGCAGCGCCGAGTACCTCAAGGCCGCCGACATCACCGCCTACGTGGAGCGGAGCCTGCGGGCACCGGAGGGCTCGCCGTACCGCGCCGCGGCGCAGGGGGAGTACGCCCGGAAGGTGGCGCGGGCGGTGGGCCGCCGCGCCGGGGGGTCGTTCCTGGTCGCGTCGATCACCGCGCGGGTGCTCGCCGGCCGCCCCGACGTGCTTCCCACCGCCGACCTCGGCCGCCTCCCCGCCGAGGTGGGTGAGGCGTTCGCGTTCGACCTCCAGCGCTTCTCGCCGGCGGAGCAGCTCGAGGCGGCGGCGGTCTTCGGCGCCCTCGCCTGTGCCCAGGGGCGTGGCCTGCCCCGGGAGCTGTGGCCCGCGTTCGCGGCGGCGATCGGCGGCGTCGCGTTCGACGAGCACGACATCGCGCGGTGGCTGGAGCGCGCCGGCTACTACGTGACCCGCGACGTGGGGCAGGGCGTCGCGGTGTTCCGGCTCTATCACGAGGAGTTCGGGCGGTTCCTGCGCCCGCGGGCGCAGGCGCTGCTGGTGGAGCGGGAGGGCGCCGGCGCCAGCCTCGAGGCGCGGCTGGCCGCGGTGCTCGACGATGCCGTGCCGCGCGAGGCGGCCGGCACCCCCGACTGGGCGGCGGCACCGCCGTACGTGCGCGCGTACCTGGCGCGGCACTACCGGCTCGCCGGCCGCCGCGACGACCTGCTGGCGCTGGTGCAGGCGCCGGCGTGGATCGCGGCGCGGACCACCGGCGGCGATCCCGCGCCGCTGCTGCGGGACCTCGACGTGGCGATCCACGCGGCACGCGAGGCCACGCCCCCCGACGCGGTGGCGATCGCGCGCCTGGCGCTGGCCTATGGCCGGTGGATGACCACCGCGCCGCCCCTGGTGGTGGACGTGCTCGCCGCAGCGGGCCAGCGGGAGCGCGCCGCGCTGATCGCCGACAACATCGCGTACCCGCTCGATCGGTGCCAGGCGTTCTGCTTCCTGGCGGAGCGCAACGCCCTCCCTGACCCGGAGCGCGCCCGGGAGCAGTTCCGCGCGGCGCTCGGCGCGGCGCAGGCGATGCACGATTCCTACCGCGTGGTGACCGGCGCCTGGCTGGTGCGGGTGGCCCGGGCGCTGGGCGATGACCTCACGGCCCGCCGCCTGGCCCGCCAGGCGCTGCGCTGGACCCAGGTGATGGCGAGCGAGGTGCGGGGCACTTCACTCGACATGAGCGACTGGGACCTGGCCGACCGGGAGCTGTTCAGCCGGTCCGCCGTGCGGGCGGCGCTCGCGGGCGCCCCCGCGGCGCCCGGCGGCATGCGCTGGCGTATGATGGAGCTGGACCACGCCATCTTCTGGGCGGCGATGGCGCTGCGGCAGGCCGAGGACGAGGCGGGACTGGCCGAGGTGCGCGCCCTCATGGCCGGGGGCGGGCTTCCCATCGGCAACCTGCGGCTGCAGGCCGCCGCCGTGGCGGGCGATGCCACCTTCCTGGACCAGGTGCTGCCATGGAACGACCCCGAGGGGGCCCGCGCCTCCGCCGGCACCCACCAGGGCAACCTGGCGCTGGCGCTCGCCACCGCGGGGCGCTGCGAGGAGGCGGCGCGGCTGCCGGAGATGGCGCCGGGCGCGCACCAGGAGGTCCGGTCCAACTATCACGACAGCGCCAAGCGGCTGGCGTGGGCGCTCACGCTGTGCGGCCGGCTGGACGAGGCGCTCGCGTTCGTGGAAGGGATGCCGCACCCGGAGGAGCGCTTCCGCGCGCTGCACCGGATCACGGAGGTGCTGCGCGACCGGCAGGACGCCGCGGGGCTCGACCGCGTGGCGACCCTCGCCGAGCGGCTCCTGGCGGAGGAGGAGGCGGTCCGGGCACGGCTCGACACGCCCGCGCGGAGTCCCGCCGCCGCGCCGCGCCGGGGGAAGGCGGCCCGGAAGCGGGCGCCGGTGGCCGGCAGCGACGGGGAGCCGCGCTGGCAGGACTTCACCGTCGCGGATGTCTGGCGGCTGCGCACCTGGGCCGCGTGGATCCTGCAGGCGGCGGGTCGCACGGCGCGCGCGCTGGCGCTGGCCGAGGCGGTCTGCGCCGAGGAGGTGCAGCCCTCGGACGCGACGACGCTGGTGCGCCCCACGCGGGTGACTGAGCGGTCCAAGACCCACGTGGCAGTTCCGGCCGATACTCATCCGGACCGGACGCTATTCCACGAGGTTACGCTGCTGCTCGGTCAAGGCCAATTTCCCGAAGCCCAGCGACGTGCTCGCAAGATTCAAGTGCCGCGATATCGTGTCCGCGCTCACGCCCGAGTGGCCGCATCCCTGAAAAACGTCGATCGGGCGGCGGCACGATCGCTTTGGTTTGCTGCCCTTCTTGAGGCAAGGAGGGTTGGAGAAGCACACGTGTTCAAGGTGCTGAAGCGGGGATACGGACTGCTTTCTTCGTCCGATCGTGTTGAGATCGAAGCGATCGTCAATGCGAGCAAACGAGGCAATGATGATGAGTCCTAGCTGTCCCCGCCGCCGACTGCTCGTCCTCGCCGCCCTCTGGGCGAGCCTCCTCCCCGGCCGTGCCGCGGCGCAGCAGCCGCCGGTCGCGGCGGACGTCACGCCGCGCCACGCCACCTTCACGCTCGAGTCGCGGGCGCTCGGCGAGCGGCGGCGCTACAACGTGTATACCCCGCCGGCCTACGCGACGGGGACGGCCGCCTATCCGGTTCTCTACATGCCCGATGGTGGCATGGCCGAAGACTTCCCGCACGTGGTGAACACCCTCGATTCGCTGATCGGGCTCGGGCGGGTGTCGGCGATGCTGGTGGTCGGCATCGAGAACACCGAGCGGCGGCGTGACCTCACCGGCCCCACGCGGGAGGCGCGGGACCTCGCGATCGCCCCGCGGGTGGGGGGCTCGGCCGCGTTCCGCGGCTTCCTCCGCGAGGAGCTGATGCCGGAGATCCGGCGCCGCTACCGCGTGACCGACGAGACGGCGCTGGTCGGCGAGTCTTTGGCGGGGCTGTTCGTGATCGAGACGCTGCTGGAGGACCCGGCGCTGTTCCGCCGGTACCTGGCCATCGACCCGAGCCTGTGGTGGGGCGCCGAGGCGCTGGCGCGCGGCGCGGCGGCGCGGCTCGGCGGGCTCGACCTCGCGGGGCGCTCGCTCTACCTCACCGCGGCGGGCGTCGACGGCAACGTGGCGAGCGTGGAGCGGCTGGTGGAGGCGCTGCGGTCCGCGGCGCCCGCCGGCTTCACGTGGCACTACGATCCGCGCCCCGCGGAACATCACGCGACCATCTTCCGCGGCACCCTGCCGGAGGGCCTCCTCCGGGTGCTCCCCTAGCGGCGGCGCGGCCCGATGCGGCTCAAGGCGCCCCGCCGCGGGGCCGATACTCGCGGCATGTCCACCGTTTCCGCCGGTGCCGTGCCCGACGTCCGCGGCGCGCGGGCGCGGCTGGGCTGCGCCGTGCTCGCGGTGCTGCTGCTCGGCGCCGCGCCTGCGGCCCGGGCGCAGGAGCCGGACCGTCCCGCCTGGTTCCGGCGCATCATCGGCCAGGACCAGGGGCTGCCGGAGACCCAGGTCAACGCCATCGCGCAGACGCCCGACGGCTACCTCTGGCTCGGCACCCGGCGGGGCCTGGTCCGCTACGACGGGCTCGCCTTCACGCCGTTCCAGCCCGCCGCGCCCGCCGCCCTCCCCTCGCAGTGGATCAACGGCCTCAACCTCGACCGCCACGGGCGGCTGTGGGTCTCGACCAGCCGCGGCCTCGCGGTGCTGGAAGCCGACACGCTGCGCCGCATCCCGGAGGGGGAGATTCCCGCCACGGAGGTCTGGGAGGTCCTCGAAGACCGTCAGGGGCGCGTCTGGGTGGCCACGGAGGACGGCGCGTACGTGGGCGACGGTACCCGATTCCATGCGGTGCCGGGGGCCACGGGACGGCAGTACGCGCTGCTCGAGGATGCACGCGGCCGGGTGTGGATCGGGGGCCGCGGCCAGCTGCGCGTGACGCGGGGGGAGGCGCTGGATTCGGCCATCGCCACCCCGCTGGGTGAGGCGAGCGGGTTCGACCTGGTGGATGACGGCGCCGGAGGATTGTGGGCCGCCACGCGGCAGGGCATCACCCATGTGACCATCGACAGCGCCGGCCGGCCCCGGGCCGATCGCCAGGTGGCGACCGCCGGCCCGGGGGTCATTCCCGTGTGGGCGCTGGCCCGGTCGGCCGATGGCGGCCTCTGGCTCGGCACCAACGGCCGGGGCGTGCTGCTGTGGGACGGCCAGGCGCTCCGCACCGTCGATCCCAGCGAGGGGAAGGCGGCGCGCCAGGTGCTCGCCCTGATGACGGACGCGCGCGGCCGGGTGTGGGCCGGCACCGGCGCCGGCCTGGAGAAGTACCAGCACGGCGCCTTCCTCACTTATCAGGCGGACCGCGGCCTGCCGCACGAGTCCATCTGGTCCATCCGGGGCGACCGGGACGGCGTGCTCTGGGCCGCCGCCTTCGACGGCGGGGTGTACCGCTTCGATGGGGCCCGCTTCCACCCGGCGATCGCCCCCGCCGGGCCCGGGAGCGGATCGATTGCCACCTGGCCCGCGGTCGCCGGTGGGCTGCTGGCCGCGCCGGGCAACCGGCGGGTGGTGCACGTCGGCGCCGGTGGCACCCGGGACCTCACCCACGCCCTGCGGCTCCCGGCCGCGGATATCGTGGGCCTCTTCGACGAGCCGGGCGGGCGCCTCTGGGTGGTCAACGACAGCGGGCTCTACCGTTCGGATGGCGGTGGCGCGGTGCGGCCGATGAACGCCGCCGTCGGCCTCGAGCCGGGGGATGTGCCGCGGGTGGTCAGCCGTGACGCCGCCGGCCGGCTGCTCATCGGCCGCCCGGGGCTCACGGTGGTGGACAGCGCCGGCCCGCGCCGCTACCGGGAAGCGGACGGGCTCACCGACCCCGACGTCTGGGCGCTGTATCCGCAGGGGGCCAACCTCTGGATCGGCACGGCAGACTCCGGCCTTTACGTGCTGCGGCGGGGGCGCATCGTCCACCTCGGCGGCCGGGACCCGCGGCTCAAGTACGAGGTGCTCGGCATCGCCGAGGACCGCACCGGGCACCTGTGGCTGGCCTCGAGTTACGGCCTGCTGCGGGTGGCGCGCCGCGACCTCGAGGCCCTCGCCGACGGCGGCGCCCGCCTGCCGGCGGTGCGCAGCTTCGACCGCGAGGACGGGCTGCCCACCACCGAGTTCAACGGCGACGTGCAGAGCCAGCTGTACCAGGATGCGCAGGGGCGGATCTGGCTGCCGAGCTACGCCGGGGTGGTGCGGCTCGACCCCGCGCGCATCGCGGCCGATACCGCGCCGCCGCAGGTGCACCTGGAGCGGGTGGTGCTCGATGGCGTGGAGCTGCCGCTCGGGCCGGCCATGACCCTGCATCCGCACGTGAGCCGGCTGGAGATCACCTTTGCGGCGACCAACGCGCTGGTGCCCTCCCGGGTGCGGGTGGAGTACCGGATGGATGGCGTCGACACGGCGTGGATCGACGCCGGCCAGCGGCGGACCGTGTCGTACGGCCCGCTGGCCGGCGGCGCCTATCGCTTCCGGCTCCGGGCCGCGAGCCAGGACGGTCCGTGGACCCAGGTGCCGACCCACCTGGCCTTCCGGGTCCGCTACCGCCTGCACGAGACGCCCTACTTCATGCCGGTGGCCGCGTCGCTGGCGCTGCTCCTCCTGGTGGCGGTGAGCCGCGCCCGCCGCCGGGCGCTGGAAGAGCGGGGCCGCGCCCTCGAGCAGACGGTCGCGGAGCGCACGCGCGACCTCGAGCTGGCGCGGGAGACCCTCGAGGCGCGGGTGGAACAGCGCACCGCCCAGCTGGCGGCGGAGCTGGCCGAGCGGAAGCGGCTGGAGGGCCAGCTGGTGCAGGCCCAGAAGCTGGAGGGACTGGGACGGCTGGCCGGCGGCGTGGCCCACGAGATCAACAACAGCATGGTGGGTGTGCTGGGCTACGCGGAGCTGGCGGAGCAGCTGGTGAGCGACCGCGCCGAGGCGGTCGACGACCTGCGGCAGATCCGGCTGGCCGGGGAGCGGGTGGCCCGGATCACCCGGCAGCTGCTCGCCTTTGCGCGCGCACAGCAGGCCACCCACGCCACGGTGCGCCTCCCCGACGTGCTCGACCGGCTCGGGGAGTCGGTGACGCTGCTCGTGGGGGAGCGGATCCGGGTAGAGATGACGCTGCCCGGCGACCTCAAGCCGGTGCGCACCGACGAGACCCAGCTGGAGCAGGTGGTGATCAACCTGGTGATGAACGCGCGCGATGCGATGCCGGAGGGCGGCCGGCTGGCCCTGCGGGCGTGCAACATGCCGCTGGCGGGGCCGCGGGCCGTGGGTGGCACCACCCTCCCGCCGGGCGAGTACGTCTGCCTCGAGGTGCGCGACACGGGGACCGGCATGACGCCCGAGGTACGGGCCCGGATCTTCGAGCCGTTCTTCACCACCAAGGGGGTGGAGCGGGGCGGCGGGCTCGGGCTCGCGGTCTGCCACGGCATCGTCACCAACCAGGGAGGCGCCATCGAGGTGGAGAGCGCGCCCGGGGCCGGCACCCGCATGGAGGTCTGGCTGCCGGTGGGCGCGGAGCCGGCCGACGGGCGCGCCGCGCCCGCGGCCGGCCCGCCGCGCGGCGACGAGGTGATCCTCGTGGTCGACGACGACCCGATGGTGCGCCGGGTGGCCACCGGCTCGCTCGAGTCGCTCGGCTACCAGATCGTGGCGGCGGAGGACGGCGTCATGGCGCTGCAGCTGCTGGAGCACGCCGATGCCCCGGTGGACCTGGTGCTCGCCGACGTGATGATGCCCAGGATGGGCGGGCTCGAGCTGGCGCGGGCGCTGGGGGCCCGGAGGATCCGGGTGCCGGTCCTCTTCATCTCCGGGTTCATCGGCGGGGAGGCGGGCATGGAGGAACAGCTGGCCGCCCACGGCGACATCCTCGCCAAGCCGTACACCCTCGACGCCCTGGCGCGCGCGGTGCGCCGCGCCATCGACCGGGCGCGGCGCCCCCCGACGACGGTCCCGGCCTAGGCCCGCCCGGCGGGCGCATGGACGCCCGGGTCCGGCCTGCATAACCTTCGCCGTCCCCGGGTCCGTCCGCGGCTTCCCCCCACGCCCTTCGGCATGACGCATCTCGCACGCGCCATCCTCGAGACCGCCGGCCGCGTCTGGCGCGGCGATCGCGACGCCTCCGACCTCGCCATGCAGAGCGAGCACCGCGTGGCCCGGGTGCGCGTGCTGCTCATCGGGCTGCTCACCGTCCTCGGCCTGGTGGTGGTGTGGCACGACCCGGCGAACGCCGAGTACCGCCGCGCCGTTCCCCTCAACTTCACCTGCCTGGCCCTGGCGCTGGTGGTGCTGCACGCCACCCGCCGCGGCGAACGCCCCGCGTGGCTGGCCATGGCCACCGCCATCGGCGACGTGACGCTGGTCTCGTTCCTTCACTACCTCGACGTGGCCCAGGGCCATCCCGCCGCCGCGGTGAACGGCCGGGTCACCTTCCTCGGGTACTTCCTGGCGCTGGTGGGGACCTGCATCCGCTGGGACCGCCGGGTGCCGCTGCTCGCGGGCGCGGTGGCGGCGGTGCAGTACGGCGCCCTCGTGGCCTGGGGCGCGAGCCGCTGGCCCGCCACGCCGACGGCCGACGTGCTGCAGTACGGCCAGTTCGACTGGGGGGTCCAGGTGGAGCGGGTGGTCACGCTGCTCCTCTTCGCGGGGATGTGCGCCGGGATCGCGCAGTGGTCGGTGCGCCTGCGCGACCACGCCACCACCGACCCCCTCACCGGGCTCATGAACCGGCGCACCTTCGAAGAGCGGCTGCGCGACGAGCTGCTGCGCGCCGCGCGCCGCGGCACGCCGCTCAGCGTGGTGATGATCGACGCCGACCACTTCAAGCAGGTGAACGACGCCCACGGCCACCTGGTGGGCGACGCGGTGCTGCGCGAGCTCGCCGGCGCGCTGCGCAACGGCCTGCGCCGCACCGACCTGGTCACCCGCTGGGGGGGCGAGGAGTTCGCGATCGCCTACCTCGACACCCCGGGACCGGCGGCGGCGGGGCAGGTGCGCCGGGTGCAGGAGCAGGTGGCGCAGGGCGGCCTGACCCCGCCGGGCGGGCCCGCGCTGCGGCTCACCATCTCCGCCGGCGTGGCGGCCTCGCCCGCCGATGGCGCCGACCTCGAGACGCTGGTCCGTGCGGCCGACGGGCGCCTGCTGGTGGCCAAGCGCGAGGGGCGCAACCGCGTGGTGGACCGGGACCCGGGGTGAGGACCCCCGCCGCGACGGCGCTCCTGGCCGCGGCGCTGGCGGCCTGCGGCGGCGGCGCCACCGCGCCCGGCGGCGCCCCGCCCCGCTTCGGCCCCGCGGAGCAGGTGCCGGCCCCGGTCAGTACCGCGGGGTGGGAGGACAGCGGCTTCATCTCTCCCGACGGCACCCGGCTCTACTTCACCTACCTGCGGATGGACCCGGTCGTCTTCCTGACGGAAGCGCGCATCCGGCTCGCGGGGCCGCTCCGCCCCGGATGGCCCACGCTCGCGCCGTACGACACCATCGGCGCCGAGCTCTACCGGAGTGACCTGGTCGACGGCGCGTGGACCGAGCCGGTGCACCTCGACACCACCATCAACCTCCCCGAGGAGCAGGAGGGCGACGAGTGGGTCTCGGCCGACGGCCAGCGGATCCTCTTCACCAATGGCGGCGCCGGCGGGCCGCGGGGCGCGTACGGCATCTACTACGCCGAGCAGCTCAATGGAATGTGGCAGCCCGCGGTGCTGGCGAGCAGCGTCGGGTTCCCCTTCGTGAGCGGCGACGAGAACCCGCACCTGACGCTGGATGAGCAGACGCTGTTCTTCGAGTCGTCGCGGCCCGGCGGCCAGGGGCTGCAGGACCTCTGGATGTCCACCCGGGTACAGGGCCAGTGGAGCGCGCCGGTCCCGCTCCCTGCCACGGTCAATACGCCCGGGGTCGAGGGCTCCCCCTTCAGCCTCGACGGCACCGCGCTGTACTTCGATGACAAGGGCTCCGGCCGCGGCATCCTGTACAGCCGGCGCACCGCCGCCGGCTGGACCCGGGCCCGCGTGGTGGTGGCCGGCGCCGTGGGTGACCCGTCGCTCACGCTGTCCGGGGACCTCTACTTCATCGGCGGCGGGGCCGTGCCTGGCGGCTTCGACGCGAATATCTTCGTGGCGCACCCACGCTGACTTCCCTCAGTCGCGAGACCCCTCGATGCTCGCCGAGTCCCTCACCGCGCTCGTCCGCCGCGAGCTGCGCACGCTGCGCCGCGAGGTCGAGGCGTATCCCACCGACGACCACCCCTGGCGGGCCGTCGACGGCCTGCCGAACTCGGGGGGGATGCTGGTCCGCCACCTCTGCGGCAACCTCCGGCACTTCATCGGCGCCCAGCTCGGCGACACCGGCTACGTCCGCGACCGCGAGGCCGAGTTCCACGCCCCGCCCGCCAGCCGGGCCGCGCTGGTTCTCGTGCTGGAGGCCACCGAGCGCGAGGTGCTGACCACCCTCGCGGGGCTCGCCCCGGAGCGGCTCGAGGAGAGCTATCCGCAGGCCCTGCTGGGCCAGCAGCTGGTCACCGGGGACTTCCTGCTGCACCTGGCGAGTCACCTCGCCTTCCACCTGGGGCAGGTGGACTACCACCGCCGGGCGGTCACCGGCGAGCGCACGAGCGTGGCGCCGATGAGCATCCCCGCCCTCGCCTCCGCGCGGCCGGTGGCCGGGCCGGGGCGCTGAACCACGCTCCCCCGCCGGAGGCCGCGGCGCGGTAGATTGGGGTCCGATCGCCACGACGTCCCGCCACCCGCCCGGACCCATGCACTCCCTGTACGACATTCCCGTCCACACCCTCGACGGCGCGCCGACCACCCTGGCCCCGTACCGGGGCAAGGTGCTGCTCATCGTCAACGTGGCGAGCCAGTGCGGCTTCACCCCGCAGTACGCGGGCCTCGAGGCGCTCCACCGCGCGCACCAGCAGCGGGGCCTCGCGGTCCTCGGCTTTCCCTGTGACCAGTTCGGCCACCAGGAGCCGGGCGACGCCGCGGAGATCCGTCGCTTCTGCGCCCGCACCTACGACGTGACCTTCCCCCTGTTCAGCAAGATCGAGGTGAACGGCCCCGGCGCGCACCCGCTCTACGACCTCCTCAAGGAGGCGCGGCCGGGACTGCTCGGTTCCACGGCCATCAAGTGGAACTTCACCAAGTTCCTGGTGGGCGCCGACGGGGTGGTGCTCGCGCGCTACGCGCCGACCGACACCCCGGAGCAGATCGAGCGGGACATCCTGCCCCTGCTCGGCTGACGTCCACCTCTCACCGGACGCCCATGATGGCCCTCGGCGCCACGCTGTACAATTTCGACATCGAGCTCGCCGACGTGGACCGCGGCGTCTACGAGACGCTCGCGCTCAAGGTGGCGTGCCACCCCTCGGAGACCGAGGAGTACCTCCTCACCCGGGTGCTGGCCTATTGCCTGGAGTACGTGGAGGGCATCAGCTTCGGGAAGGGCCTCTCCGAGCCGGGCGAACCGGCGCTCACCGTGAAGGACCTCACGGGAGCGCTGCGGCTCTGGGTGGAGGTGGGATGGCCCGACGCGGCCCGGCTGCACAAGGCCAGCATGGCGTCGCCCCGGGTGGCGGTCTACACCCACAAGGACCCGGCGCTGCTGCTGCGGCAGTTCGCCGGGGAACGGATCCACCGCGCGGCGGAGCTCGAGGTGTACAGCGTGGACCGCGACCTGCTCGCGGCGCTGGCCTCGCGGCTCGATCGGCGGACGAAATTCACGTTGTCGGTCACCGAGCGGCACCTGTATATCACCATGGGCACCGACACCCTCACCGGCGTGGTGGAGCGGCATGCACTACCGTCTGGCTGACCCCGGGCCACGACCCACGCCCCTTGGGCTGGTCGTGGTCGTGGCGCTGGCGCTCGCGGCCTACACCGCGGCGCGGGCGCAGGCCCATCAGGCGCGCCCCGCGGCGCTGCTCCCCGAGGTGGACGCGCTGCCCGACACCGCGCTCGCGCGCCGGCTGGACCAGGCCGAGGGGCGCTGGGAGGCGCAGGGCCCGGCCGGCTACGTGGTCCGCTACCAGGTGTCGTGCTTCTGCCCGCCGCAGCCCGTCATCCGGGTGACGGTGCGCGGGGGGTCGTGTCGGTGCTGGAGGAAGGAACGGCGGTGGGCGACCTCCCGCGGCCGCTCACCGCGGGGCGCACGGTGCCGCAGCTGTTCGGGGAGGCGCGCCGCCAGCTCGCCGACACCGGCTGGACGGTCGTGGCGGAGTTCGACTCCGTGCTCGGCTACCCGCGCCTGGTGAGCGGGAGCAGCCGCACCATGGCCGACGTCGGCTCCGCCATCCGGGTGCTGTCGCTGGAGCCGGTCGCGGACTAGGCCCCGGCGCCGCTCAGGGGCCAAAGAGGCTGTCGAACCGCCCCGTCGCGAGGAGTGCATCGAGCCGGTCGGCGATGCGGGCCATGGCCGCCGGGTCGCCGTGATTGGTGGAGATGGACACGTAGGGCCCGTCCTCGATGACGGTCGCGTCGAGCGCCATCCCTTCCAGGCGCAGCATCTTCTTGTAGCCATTCAGCTCATCCGGCAGCCGTTCGGCGCCGAGCTCCGCCACCATCGCCTCCACCAGCGCCGCGCGCAGCGCCTCCCCGCCCGGGCGAAGGGTGAGGCCCTGCCACTCCCCCGGCTTGCCCGCGCTCCGTTCCACCCGGTAGGGGAGCGGGGTGAAGCCCTTCCGCTCCACCAGCCGGTCCGTTCCGCCGGCGCCACGCTCCCACGCAAAGTGATGCGCCACCCAGGCCGGGTCGAGCGAGTCGTCGGTGCCGTAGCGCATGCGCGACCGGTCGATCGGCAGCGTGTAGCTCGCCTTCGCGACGTAGTCGGTGACACCGAGGACGGTCTGCCCCTCGCCCCCCGGGTGGGCCAGCCACACCACGCTCCGCTCATCGGGTGAGACCGTGATGAAGCCGGGCGAGGGGAGGGGGAAGGGATCGTCGGGCAGGGTCACCGGCGTGGCGCGCCGGGTGCGGCTGTCGAAGATCGCGTCCCAGAACTTGTAGAGCCCCGGTTCGGCGAAGCTGGCCCGGTCGATCCAGCCCCGGGGCCCGCTGCGGTCGCGCGAGGCACGGAAGCGCGCCGGGTCGCTGGTGATGAACACCGGGTCGGTGGGCAGCGTGCCGGTGCTCACCCGCTCCACGCGGGGGCCGTCGTCACCGGCGGTCACGAGCCAGATGCCCTGGCTCTCGTCCGACGCCTCCACGCTCGCGAGCAGCGCCGGCGGGTCGCCCGGCACCACGGCCAGCCCCGAGATCTCGCCTGCCACCGGCACCGGCGCCCCGCGCAGGCTCACCCGGAAGCGCGAGTAGGCGGAGAACTCCGGGGTGTCGCCGGTCGTGAAGAAGTAGTTCGAGACCGTGGCCACCTCGAAGGGCCCGACGCGGTCCAGCCGCACTGGTTCGCTCCGGCGGGTGACCCGGTAGCGGTAGGTGAACAGCGAATCGGGGAGCGCCGGCGCGCCGGGCCGCGCGTGGGGATACCAGTCGGTCCACGCGGTGTCGCGGGGCGAGGGCTGCCCACGCTGCGGGATCAGCACCCCACCCAGGTCCTTGTCGCCGATCTGCCCGCTCAGGAGCCGCCGGCCGCGGTTGGTGAAGATGCGGACGGCGCCGGGCACCACCCAGCGCCCATCCACCAGGTGCGCGTCGGCCACGAAGAGCGGGCCCTCCTCCGCCTTCCGCCGCACATGCGACATCGTCATGCTGCCGAGGGTGACGCTGCCGGTGCCGGCCAGGGTGCGGGGATCGGTGCTGTCGCCAGCGGGCCAGCGGATCTCCACCTGGAAGAACAGGCCCTCGCCCGCGATCTCGGGCGGGACGTCGGCGAGCAGCCGGGCCACCCCGGCGATGAGGCCCAGGACGCCGACCACGCCGCCCACCGAGAGGCCGAGCGCCTTGAGGAACCCTGGCGCGGGGTGGGCGGCGATGTAGCGCGCGGCGACGAGCCCCAGCCCGAAGCTCACGATCCCGCCGAGGATGGCCATGCTGATCACGAAGTAGCCGGACCCGCCCTCGAAGGAGGAGATCCGGTACCAGTCCACCACGAGCGAGCTGACGAAGGCGCTGAGGAACAGGCCGAGGGCGGCCGTAAGCAGTGCCACGAGGAACGAGGAGAACCAGGTCATAGGGGAGGGAACCTACCGCCCTTTCGGGGGGCTGACGAGTTGGGGTCGGCGGGCGGGCTTTTGCGCGGCGGCGGCCGGGGCCCTAACCTTCGCCCATGCGAACCACCCTGCTGTGGGCCCCGGCCCTCCTGCTCGCCGCCTGCGGCGGCTCCGCTCCCGCGGCGGCGCCCGTGGCGCCCGCCGCCGCGCTGGCCCTGCCCGAGTCCACCGTGGTGCTCGATGCCGCGACCGGCGCGCCCATCGCCTCGGCCGAGCTGGTGCGCCGCGCCCGCGCCGCCGACTTCGTGCTGCTCGGCGAGATCCATGACAACATTGCCCACCACCAGGTGCGGGGCGCGCTGCTGACCGCGGCGGGCCGCCATCCCGCGGTGGTGTTCGAGCAGTTTGCGCGGAGCGCGGGGCCGATCCCGCCGCCGGCCGGCGGCACCGCGGACGACGCGTGGCTCGACCAGTACGGCTTCGACCGGAAGAACTGGCGCTGGCCGCTGCACCAGCCGGTGGTGCAGGCCGCGCTCGCGAGCGGGCAGGGGGTCTGGGGGAGCGGGCTCCCGCGCGAGACGCTGCGCGCCGTGGTGCGGGGCGGCGCGGCGGCGGCGCCGCCCGAGCTGCGGGCCATCATCGAGCAGGCGCCGCTCGACAGCGTGGCGCGGGCCGCGATCGACCGGGAGCTGTTCGAGGGCCACTGCGGCAAGCTGCCCGCGGAGATGGTGCCGGGGATGCGCGCCGCGCAGGAGCTGCGCGACGCGTCGATGGCCGAGGCGCTGCTCACCGCCGCGAAGGGCGGGGGGCCGGCCTGGCTGATCGCCGGCGACGGCCACGTGCGCGCCGACATGGCGGTGCCGCGAATGCTGCGCCGCGTGGCGCCGGGCAAGACCCTGCTGATCGTGGGCGTGGTGGAGCGGGGCACCGAGGCGGCGGTGCCGGGGCCGGAGGCGGCGCGCCAGTACCAGGTGCTGATCGTCACCCCGCCCGCGGCGCGCGAAGACCCCTGCGCCAGCCTGTGAGCGGGGGCACCCCGTGACCCAGCCGCCCCCGCGCGAGCCCGTCCTCGTCCCCGCGCCATCGCTGGCGGGGACGGCGCGCCTGGCCCTGATGCTGCTGGCGCTGGCCCTCGTGGTGGTGCCGCTCCTGCGCGACCTCCCGCTGGGCCAGACCACCCGCACCGGCATGCTCGCGTGGCTGCTGGTGGGGCTGGCGCTCTACTGGCTCTACGCCGGTCTCGGCTCCCGGCCGCTGCTCCTGCTGCAGCTGGTCATCTTCTCGGTGGCGGCGGCGCTGCTCACCACCAAGGCGGGGCTGGTGATCGTGGGGATTGACCGGCTGAGCATCCTGCGGCGCACCGCCAAGACGCTCATCATGGTCGGCGCCGGCATGGCCGGGCTCAACCTCGGGGCGCTGCTGCTGGCGTCGCTCAAGCGGCGGGAGCCCCCCGCCGGCGGCCCGCGCCAGGCCTGACGTCCGGCCGACTCCGTGCGCCTGGGGATGCCATGGTAACCTACGAGGTGACGGCCGTGGTGGAGCCGGGGCTGGTCGAGGCCTACGCCACCTACATGCGGGCGCGGCACATCGCCGACGTGCTGGCCACCGGGTGCTTCACCGGTGCCGTGTTTGAGCGGACCGACGCCACCACCTTCCGGGCCCGGTACCAGGCCGCCTCGCAGGCCATGGTGGATGCCTACCTCCGCGACCACACCGCGCGGCTGCGCGAGGAGTTCGCGGCACACTTCCCCCGGGGGATCGTCTTCTCCCGGGCGGTGTGGCAGGAGGAGAAGCGCTGGGCCCTGGCGCGATAGCGCGCCGCCCCGGCATTACACTTCGGCATGCTGCCGATCGTCCGCGACCTCGCCCACTCCCACCGCACCGGCACCACCAACCGTCGCCTCGGCGCCGCGCTGGCGTTCGTGGCCGGCGCCGCCAACGCCGGCGGCTTCCTCGCGGTGGGGCGCTACACCTCCCACATGACCGGCATCGTCTCCGCCATGGCCGACGACCTGGTCCTGGGCCAGCTGGCCCTCGCCGCGAGCGGCTTCGCCGCCCTCCTGGCGTTCCTGGTCGGCGCCACCAGCACCACCATCGCCATCCACTGGGCCCGCCGCCGCCGGCTGCGCAGCCTGTATGCGCTCCCGCTGCTGCTCGAAGCGGTCCTGCTGCTGGCGTTCGGGCTGATCGGGGGCACCCTCACCCAGCGGACCACCTTCCTGCTCCCCGCGACCGTGGTGCTGCTCTGCTTCCTCATGGGCCTGCAGAACGCGGTCATCACCAAGGTCTCGCGGGCCGAGATCCGCACCACCCACGTCACCGGGCTGGTGACCGACCTCGGCATCGAGCTGGGCAAGCTGTTCTACCTCAATCGCCTGCCGGTCGAGGCGCCGGTGCTGGCCAATCGCGCCCGGCTCCGGGTGCACCTGCTGCTCATCGGCTGCTTCTTCGTGGGCGGGGTGAGCGGGGCGTACGGGTTCAAGCGCTTTGGCTACGGCGCCACCGTCCCGCTCGCGCTGCTGCTCGGCCTGCTCGCCGCGCGGCCGCTGCTGGATGACCTGGAGCTGCGATTCCGCCTCTGGCGGCGGCGGCGGCCCGGGGGCTAGGACCGCGGGTCGTCGAGGCAGCGGCGCACGGCCTGCGCCAGGTCGGCCGCGGCGTAGGGCTTCTGCAGCAGCTGCCGGCCCGCGTCGAGCTGCAGCAGCCGGTCCACGACGTCGGGGCTGTAGCCGCTCGAATAGAGCACCCGCAGCCCGGGTGCGCGCGCGAGCAGCGCCTCGGCCAGCTGCTTCCCGGACGCCCCGCCCGGCATGATCATGTCGGTGAGCAGCAGGTCCACGCCGCCCCCGCGGGCTTCCCAGAGCTCCAGGGCGCTCGCCGCCGAGTCCGCCTCCAGGACGCGGTACCCGTAGTGCTCGAGGGCCGTCCGGCTCACGGCCCGCACCGCCGGCTCATCCTCCACCAGCAGGATGGTCTCATGGCCGCCCCGAATCGGCGGCGGCGCGGGCGGAAGCTCCGGCTGTGGCGCCACTCCCTTGAGGGCGGGGAGGTAGGCGCGAAACACCGTCCCCGCGCCGACGGCGCTCTCCACCTCGATCCAGCCGTGGTGCTGCTGCACGATGCCGAACACCGTGGCGAGCCCAAGCCCGGTGCCCCGGCCCACTTCCTTCGTGGTGAAGAACGGCTCGAAGATCCGTGGCAGCGCCTCCGGCTGGATGCCGCACCCGGTGTCCCTGACGGTCAGGCAGACATGCGGGCCGGGGTCGCACCCGGGGTGGAGCGAGGCGCGTTCCCCGTCGACGACGATCGCGTCGAGGCTCACCGAGAGCTGGCCTCCCTGCGGCATCGCGTCACGGGCGTTGATGGCCAGGTTCATCAGCACCTGTTCCATCATCCCGGGATCGGCATCCACCAGCGGCAGCCCCGGGGCGAACCGGGTTGCCAGCGCCACGTCCTCGCCCAGCACCCGCCGCAGCAGCTTGGTGGTGTTGCCCAGGGCCTCGCCGAGGTCGAGCGGGACCGGCCGGCTCACCTGCCGGCGGCTGAAGGTGAGCAGCTGACGGGTGAGATTGGACGCGCGCTCGGTGGCGGCGAGGATCTCCCGGATGCCGTCGCGGACCTCTGCGGGTTCCGTCGTCTCCTCCAGCAGCAGGGTCGATTGCATCTGGATGACGGCGAGCATGTTGTTGAAGTCGTGCGCGATGCCACCGGCCAGCTGCCCCACCGCCTCCATCTTCTGCGCCTGCCGCAGCTGCTCCTCCAGGCGGTGCCGGACCGTGATATCCTCCGCCACGCCCGCGATGCGGTACACCCGTCCCGCGGCGTCCCGGATGGGAAAGGCGCGATCGTGGATCCAGGCCACCGCGCCCTCGCGCAGGATCCGGTACTCGATGTCGTACCCGCCGGCCACCTGTTCCGGCAGCGCGGACGTCACCCGGGTCCGGTCGTCCGGGTGGACCAGCGCGAGCCACGACTGCGGATCGGCATGGAGGGTCTCGCACGGCCGGCCGAAGACGCGGGCGTACGCCGGGCTCACGTAGACGAACTCCCGCTTGGAGGCGTCCGTCAGCCAGAAGACCTCGTCGATCGTCTCGGTGACCTGCCGGAACCGCTGTTCGCTGCCCCGGAAGTCGGCCTCGGCCCGCTTCTGCGCCGTGATGTCCCGCGCCACCGCCAGCACGGTGCTCGCCTCGCCCTGGTCATCCTTCTCAGGGACGAGCCGGACGTTGAAGTCATGCGGCCCGTCGGGTAGCGGGAGCGTTACCTCCGTCTCCACCGGCACGCCGCCGGTGGACGCCGCGGCGATGGTCGTCCGGAGCGAGCGGTACAGCTCCTCGCTGCCCTGGCCGGTCACGCTGCCGAGCGAGCGCCCGAGGTGCGCCGCCACCGGCACGCCGGTGAGGCGCTCGAAGGCCGCGTTGGCGTAGAGGTACCGCCCGCTGCGGTCAAAGCGCAGGATGACGTCGGGCGAGTGCTCCGCCAGCGTCCGCAGCTGCCGCTCGGTTTCCTTGAGCGCGGTAATGTCGCGCGCGAGGCCGAGCACGGTGGCGACCTGTCCCTGGTCATCCCGCTCGGGCGCGAGTCGGAGCTGGACCAGCCGCGGCCCATGGATGGTATGGAGGGGGTGCTCCACCGTCTGGGCCTCGCCGGTGGCGAAGACCTCCAGGATCGCCTGGGAGACCTGGGCGAGGGCGGGGCCGGCCTCGACATGGTGCCCCGACCCGAACCCGCCGGCGAGCAGGTCCTCCACGGACTTTCCCTGGGCCGCGGCGAAGGCCGGGTTGACGAACACCCGGTTCAGGTTGCGGTCCCACCGGACCAGCAGGTCAGGGGTATTCTCGACCAGGGTACGGAAGCTCCGCTCCCGCGTCCGCAGCTCGGCTTCGGCGGCCCTGCGCTCCGAGATGTCGCGCACGATGGCCATGTTGTACGCGCGGCCCTCGAACTCGAAGTAGTTCCCGGTTACTTCCACCGGCGTGATCCGGCCGCCACGGGTCCGATGGACGGTCTCGATCGTCATCTGCCGCACCCGCTGGATCTCCGGCAGGAACGCCGCCCACTGCTCCGGGGTCCATTCGGGATCGATATCGAACACCCCCATGCCGCCGGTCAGCTCCGCTTTCGTAAAGCCCAGAGCCCCGGCGGCGCCTTCGTTGACGTAGCTGAAGCGGGGGGAGTCCCCTTCCATCAGGTAGATCCCCTCCCCGATGTGATCGAGGGCGTAATTGAGCAGGTACAACTGGCGCTCGGCCGTCTTGCGATCCTCGAGGTTGGTCGCGATCCCCGGCACGCTCACCACCGTGCCGCGGGCATCCCGCTCCGGCACATGCCGGACCTCGAAGTGCCGGGGCCCCTCCGGCGTCCGGAAGCTGACCTCCAGCCGCTCGGCGGGGCCCCCCGCGGCGACGCGCGCCAGACTGGCCTGCAGCGCCTCATCTTCTTCAGGGCAGTTGCAGATGTGGAGTTCGACCGGCGTACGACCCAGGATGGCCTCGGTCCCCTGGCCCATGCTCCGGCCAACCGAGGGGCTGACATAGGTGAACTGCCCGGTCAGGTCGAACCGGCTGACGAAGTCGGGGAAGCTGTCCGTGAGCGTGCCCAGGCGCCGCTCGGCCAGGCGCTGCGCCTCCTCGGCCAGGCGTCGCTCGGTGACGTCCTGCATCGTGCCGAAGATCCGGTGCGGTCGCCCCGCCGCGTCGCGGTCCACTTCGGCCAGGCTGTGCACGTACCGGACCTCGCCATCCGCCCGGACCACCCGGTACTCCACGTCGTAGGGCCTGCGACCGTCGACGGCGGCCGCGTATGCCTCGGCCACCTCCCGCTGGTCCTCGGGATGGACCAGCCGCAGCCACTGCGGGTGCCATTCGGCGAGGTCGCGCGGCCCATCCTCGTGGGGCAACCCGAAGATCCGGTAGCTCTCGGCCGTCATCTGGATCTGCCCGGCGTCGAGGTCGCGGTACCAGGAGCCCAGGTGCCCGACCCGCTGCGACGCCTCGAGCTTCCGATTGCTCTCGCGCAACGCCTCGGTGGTCCGGGCCGCGGCCGATCGGGTCCGGAGCGCGACCAGGTCGTAGGCCAGGTCGCCCGCCAGCTCGGAGAGGATCTCGACCTCGTCGCGATCGAAGGCCCCCGGCTCGGTGGAGTAGATCTTGAAGACCCCGAAGGGTGGCTCCTCCCCGTCCCGGAGGGGGAGCGCGATGGCCGAGCGGTAGCCACGCGCCTTGGCCGTCTCCCGCCTGGGCCCGAAGGCGGGGTCCGACGGGATGTCGTGGGTGATGGCCACGGCGCCCGTGGCGAGCGCCTCCGCGGCCGGGCCTCCAGTGGACCCGCCCTCGCCCCACACCTGGCCAGCCGTCGCCAGGTAACCCTCTTCGAAGCCGGCGTGGGCCACGGGCTCGACCCGCCGCGCGGGGTCCTTGCCCACCAGTCCCACCCAGGCCATCCGGTAGCCGCCGCGCTCCACGGCGATGCGGCAGATCTGCTGCAGCAGCTCCGCCTCATCGGTGGCCCGGATGAGGGCCTGGTTCGAGTCGCTCAGCATCCGGAGCGCGCGGTTGGTCCGCTCCACGGCGCTGGCGCCGCGCGGCCGGCGCGGTGGAGCGGGGGAGGGTCGCTTGCGGCTGGGCATCAGGGCCTCGGGGACCGCGCTGGGGTTCCGAGTGACGGGTCCGGACCGGGACAACATGCTGCGAAATCAGGCAGGGCGCGAGCGCTCGCGACCGCGGGAGGGAAGGGACATCCCGCCGACCCGCTGGGCGGCCGCTGGTGCCAAGGTAACGGTAGCACCGGCGCCCTGAAGCGGCCGTGAAGCGTCGATGGCACCGAGAGATACGCGCCCCCTCTCGCCTGCGGCACGGCCGGGGCGTACATTGCAGCCTGGCGTGTCGGCCCCGGCCGCCAGCTCCCCCCCACGCTTCCGGATTTCGCCATGGCCATCACCTTCTCGCTGAACGGCCGTTCCCAGTCGGTGGACGTGCCGGACGACACCCCGCTCCTCTGGGTGCTACGCGACACCCTCGCACTCACCGGGACCAAGTACGGCTGCGGCATGGCCCAGTGCGGCGCCTGCACCGTGCACCTCGACGGCCAGGCCATCCGCAGCTGCTCCACGCCGGTCAGCGCGGCGGCCGGCAAGAAGGTCACCACCATCGAGGGGCTCTCGGCCGACGGCAGCCACCCGCTGCAGCAGGCCTGGGTGGCGGAGCAGGTGCCGCAGTGCGGCTACTGCCAGTCGGGGCAGATCATGCAGGCGGCGGCGCTGCTCAGCCAGACGCCGCAGCCGACCGACGCGGAGATCGACGCGGCCATGGCGGGCAACATCTGCCGTTGCGGCACCTACCAGCGGATTCGCGCCGCCATCCACCGCGCCGCCCAGGAGGCCTGACATGACCCCCGCCCTCTCCCGCCGCGAGTTCCTTGGCACCAGCGGGCTGGCGCTGGCCGTCACCGCGCTGCCGGCGCGCCGGCTGGCGGGCATGCCGGTCCCGGTGTCCGCGGCGCGGGCGCTCGCGCCGAGCGCGTTCGTCGAGATCACCCCGGACGGCGTCGTGTCGGTGTGGGTCACCAAGTCGGACATGGGGCAGGGGGTGCGGACCGCGCTGCCCATGATCCTGGCCGACGAGCTCGAGGCCGACTGGAGCAAGGTCCGCGTGGTGCAGGCCGACGCCCATCCCCGCTACGGCGAGATGGGCACCGGCGGCTCGAGCAGCGTGGGCTCGCTGTGGGAGCCGCTGCGCAAGGCCGGCGCGCAGGCGCGCGAGATGCTCGTCGCCGCGGCGGCGGAACGCTGGGGCGTGCCGCCGGCGGAGTGCCGGGCGCGCTCCGGCGCGGTGGAGCACCCCGCCACCGGGCGGCGGTTCTCCTTCGGCGACCTGGTCAACCGCGCCGCGCGGCTGCCGGTGCCGGAGCAGGTCACGCTCAAGGACCCCTCCGAGTTCCGCCTCATCGGGACCGACCCGGTGGGCCTCGACACCCGGGACAAGGTCACCGGCCGGGCGCGTTACGGCCTCGACGTGACGGTCCCGGGGATGCGCTACGCGGTGATCGCCCGCTGCCCGGTGTTCGGCGGGACCATGCGGGGCCACGACCCGGCGAAGGCGCTGGCGGTGCCCGGCGTGCTGCAGGTGGTCGAGGTGCCGAGCGGGGCGGCGGTGATCGCCACCGGCACCTGGGCGGCCATGCAGGGCCGCCGGGCCCTCGAGTGCCGCTGGGACGAGGGGGCCGCCGCCCAGCTCGACTCCGCCACGATCTCCCGCCAGCTGCACGACCGCGCCCGGATGGCCGGCGCCCTGGCGCGCAACGACGGCGACCTCCCCGGCGCCCTCGCCGCCGCGGCGAAGACGCTCGAGGCCGACTACGAGGCGCCGCTGCTCGCCCACGCCACCATGGAGCCGATGAACTGCGTGGCCGACACCCGCCCCGACCGCTGCGAGATCTGGGCGCCCCACCAGGCCCCCGAGTGGGCCCGCCAGGAGGTGGCCGGCGTGCTGGGCCTCGAGCCCGACCAGGTGACGGTCCACACCACGCTGCTCGGCGGCGGGTTCGGCCGCCGCTTCCTGCCCGAGGAGCTGATCGAGGCGGCCCAGGTCTCCCGCGCCGCCGGCATGCCGGTCCAGCTGGTGTTCACCCGCGAGGACGACATGCAGCGGGACTGGTACCGGCCCATGAGCGTGCACCGGATGGCCGGCGGCGTGGGCAAGGACGGCAAGGTCACCGCCTGGCTGCACCGCGTGGTGGCGCCCTCCATCAACGACCAGCGCTGGCCCGGCTCGGTCAAGAACGCGCTCGACAACGACGCGGTGGACGGCGCGGTCGACCTGCACTACCAGATCCCCAACCTCCGGGTCGAGTACGGCATGGTGAAGACCCCGGTGCCGGTGAGCTGGTGGCGGTCGGTGTACGCCTCGCAGACCTGCTTTGCCAACGAGTGCTTCCTCGACGAGCTGGCGGCCGCCGCGGGCCGTGACCCGCTCGCGGTGCGCCGGGAGCTGCTCGCGCACTCGCCGCGGCACCTGGCGGTGCTCAACCTCGCCGCCGAGAAGGCGGGCTGGGGGACGGTCCCGGCCGGCCGCGCGCAGGGCCTCGCGATCCACCACTTCTTCAGCGACGCGATCGTGGCGGAGGTGGCGGAGGTGTCGATCGAGGGCGGGAAGGTCCGGGTGCACAAGGTGACCTGCGCCGTGGACTGCGGCCTCGCGGTCAACCCGTCGAACGTCCGCTACCAGATCGAGGGCAGCGTCATCTACGGCCTCTCCGCCGCGCTGTACGGCGAGATCACCGTCGAGGGCGGCAAGGTCAAGCAGAGCAACTTCCACGACTACCCGGTGCTGCGGATGCCCGAGGCGCCGGTGGTCGAGACCCACATCGTGCCGAGCGGTGAGGCGCCCAAGGGCGTGGGCGAGCCGGGGCTGCCCCCGATCGCGCCGGCGGTGGTGAACGCGGTGGTGCGGCTCACCGGCACGCCCGTGCGGAAGCTGCCGATCGTGCTGTAGCAGGCGGCTGGGCAGCTCGGCGGCACACACTCTCTCTCCACTCGAGTTCCATGCGAACCACCCCTCTTCTCGCGGCGCTCCTGCTCGGGAGCGCCGCGCCGCTTGCGGCCCAGGCCGCGCGGGACTCCGCCTTCGGCCCGGTCCCCCGGGACATCGTCGAGGGCCGCCGCCTGTTCGAGAGCCAGTGCGCCCGCTGCCACGGGGTCGGCGGCACCGGGGGCGTCGCCCCGGCCCTCGACCGCCCGCGACTCCGCCGCGCCCCCACCGACGAGGCGCTGGTGCAGGTGATCCTCACCGGCCTGCCCGGCACCGCGATGATCGGCTTCTGGAACTTCACCGCCGAGGAGGCCACCCAGGTGGCCGCGTACGTGCGGGCCCTCGGCCGCCGGCCGCCGGAAGTGCTCCCGGGCGATCCCGCGGCCGGCGCGCGGCTCTATGCCGAGCCGGGCCGCTGCGGCGCCTGCCACATCCTCGACGGGCAGGGCGCCGGCTGGGCCCCGGACTTGAGCGAGGTGGGCCTCCGCCTGAACGCGGCCCAGATCCGGCAGTCGCTCACCGACCCCGGCGCCGCCCAGCCCATCAGCCCGCTCCCCTCGGTGCACGGCCCCTATCCCGCCTTCCTGGCGGTGGAGGCGCTCACCGCGGGCGGCCGCGTCATCCGCGGCACCCGGGTCACCGAGGACGACTTCACCCTGGTGCTGCGTGAGGCGGACGGGACCCTCCGCTCCCTGGACAAGGCCACCCTCCGCCGGCTGCGGAAGATCCCCGGCCAGAGCCCCATGCCGTCCTTTGCCGCCACGTTCACCGCCACCGAGCTCGATGACCTGGTGGCCTACCTCGCCGGCCGGAGGGGCGCGCCATGAGATCCTCGCTGCTGCTCGCCCTGGCGCTCGGCGCCGCGGCGCCGTCGCTCCCCGCCCAGGTGACCGACGCCCGGCTGCGCGCCGCGCGGCGCGAGCCCGCCAACTGGCTCACCTATTCCGGCGACCTCGGCGGCCAGCGCTACAGCCCGCTGGCCCAGGTCACCACCGCCAACGTGGCGGCGCTGCGCCCGGCCTGGATCTACCAGGCCGCCATGCCCGGCACCCTGCAGACCAGCCCGCTGGTGGTCGACGGCGTGATGTACCTGACCGAGTTCCAGGGCCACGTGGTGGCGCTCGACGCGCGCAGCGGCCGCGTGCTGTGGCGCTACCAGCAGGCCATCCCGCCCGGGCTCCTCGCGCTCGGCTTCGCGCCCACCAACCGCGGCGTGGCGGTGCTCGACTCCACCGTGTTCGTGGGCAGCCCCGACGCGCGGCTCATCGCGCTCGACGCCCGCTCCGGCGCGGTGCGATGGACGGTGCCGGTGGCGGACAACGCGCTCGGCTACGCCATCACCGGCGCGCCGCTCGCCGTGGACGGGCTGGTGCTCACCGGGGTGAGCGGGGCCGAGGCGGGGATCCGCGGCTTCGTGGACGCGTACGACGCGCGCACCGGCGAGCGCCGCTGGCGCTTCCATACCATCCCCGGCGCGGGCGAGCCGGGCGTGGAGACGTGGGGCGGGGAGTCGTGGAAGACCGGTGGCGGGTCCACCTGGGTCACCGGCAGCTACGACCCGGCGCTGGGCCTGCTCTACTGGGGCGTGGGCAACCCGGGCCCGCTGTGGAACGGCGACGACCGCCCCGGCGACAACCTCTACACCTGTTCCCTGGTGGCGCTCGACCTCCGGACCGGCACCCTGCGCTGGCATTTCCAGTTCACGCCGCACGACACCCACGACTGGGACGCCGCGCAGGTCCCGGTGCTCTTCGAGGGCACCGTGGCGGGGCGGGCGCGGCCGCTGGTGGCGATGGCCAATCGCAACGGCTTCTACTACGTGCTCGACCGCGCCACCGGCGAGTTCCTCGCGGGGACCCCCTACATCCGGCAGGAGTGGGCGGAGGGGCTCGACGCCGCGGGGCGGCCGATCGTGCGTCCGGGCAGCGAGCCGACCGACACGGGGACCAGCCTCGCGCCCAACCTGCACGGGGCCAGCAACTGGTACAGCCCGAGCTACAGCCCCCGGGCGGGGCTGTTCTACGTGGCGGCGCGGCAGATGGGGAGCCGGTACTACAAATATCCCGTCAGCTACACGCCGGGCCGCTACTTCCTGGGCGGCGGCGAGGCGGAGTTCGGCGGCGACTCCGCCCAGGGCGCGGTCAAGGCGCTCGATCCCCTCACCGGGCGCGAGCGGTGGAGCTTCCCGCTGTTCTCGCCGCCATGGGCCGGGCTGCTCTCCACCGCCGGTGGGCTGCTGTTCGGGGGGACCAACGAGGGGGTGTTCTTTGCCCTGAGCGCCCGCACCGGGCGCCCGCTGTGGCACTTCCAGACCGGCGCCATGGTCAATGCCAACCCCATCAGCTACGCCGTCGGCGGGCGGCAGTACGTGGCCGTGGCGGCGGGGAGCACCCTGCAGGTGTTCGCGCTGGCCACCGGGGCCGGCCGCGCGGCGCCGACCGACTCGACCCGCCCCGCGGTCCGGTTGCCGTGAGCCCTCGCGGGCCCGCCCACCGTCTCCGGCCGTGACCGCACCCGGCCCGGCCAACCTCGAGGCCCTGTTCCGCCGTGCCGAAGGCACGGACCCCGCGGCGGCGGGGGAGATCTTCGCGCTGCTCTACGACGAGCTGCACCGCCTGGCGGAGCGCCAGCTCCGTCGGAGCGACCAGGCCTTGACCCTCGGCACCACCACGCTGGTGCACGAGGCCTACCTGAGCATGGCGGCCAGGAGCGGGGCCGACTTTCCCGACCGGGCGCGCTTCTTCGGGTACGCGGCCCGGGCCATGCGCGGGCTCATCATCGACTACGCCCGCCGCCGCTGCGCGGTGAAGCGCGGCCGGTTGCTGGAGATCACCCTGCAGGAGGAGGACGCCGCGAACCCGGCCGCCCTCGAGGCCACCACCGACCTGACGGCGCTGGGCGCGGCGCTCGAGGACCTGACCGGGCTCGACCCGGCGCTCGCGGAGCTGGTGGACCTGCACTACTTCGCCGGATTCGCGCTGGTGGAGATTGCGGAGCTGCGGGGGGTGGTGGAACGCACCGTCCAGCGCGACTGGCGCAAGGCGCGGTTGCTGCTGCACCGGAGCCTGGGCGAGGAGCCGCCGCCCGGCCCGGCCTAGCTGGGGAGCATCGCGCGCCGGGCCAGCGCCCGGCGGGTGCGGGGATCGTCGGGTCCCGCCCCGCGGGAAAACCCGGCCACCGCGCGATCGAACGTGGCGCCGGCGAGGGTGGTGTCCCCCCGCGCCAGCGCGAGCAACGCTTCCACCAGCCGGACCTCCGCCACGGCCGCGCTCGCCGAGTCGGCGATCGGGTCCAGCAGGGCATTCGCTCCGGCCAGTCGCACCAGGTCTGCCGCCGCTTCCAACCGACCCTCCGCGATCCCCGCCTCCGCGGCCAGCAGCGCCACCGGCCTGAGCCGCGACTGCTTCCTCCCCTCGAAGTAGCCGTGCTGCCGGAGTACCGCGTCGAAGGCTGTCCACGCCGCACCGGGGTCTCCCGCCGCCAGCGCCAGCATGCCCCGGATGGTCCGGGGGTCGGGGAAGACGTCGTCGGTGTCCTGCGCGTGGGGGTATCGCGCCACGAGCCGCTCGAGCCGGTTCGCGGCGGCGCTGGCCTCCGCAACCCGGCCCACGGTGGCCGCGGCGCGACCCACGCCGAACAGCCCGCGGCCCTCCCAGTAGAGATTGGTGTCCGCCACCGCCTGCCGCACCACCTGGCGGAAGTACTTGAGCGCGGTGTCGGCCTGGCCGACCGTCAGCGCGATCTCGGCGTAGTGGATGAGCGGTTGCCAGTAGATCCGGCCGCTGGGGTCGCTCGCCGCGGCCTGGTCCAGCACCTGCCGCAACAGGGAATCTGCCGCGGCCGTCTCGCCCAGCTTGACCAGCGCCAGCGCGAGGTTGTGGCTGGCCATCGTGTGGTCCAGCGAACTGCCCATCCCGGCCCGGGCCTGCCACTCCAGCACCCGGCGGAACACCGCCACCGCCTCCCGCGGCCGGTTACTCACGTCGAGCGCCGTCGCCAGGTCGTCCAGCAGGGCGAGGTACTCCGGTCCGCGAGTGTCGCCCAGGCTGTCGAGGATGAACAGGGCCCGGCGCGAGGTGGCGGTCCCGTCGGGCGCGTCCGTGGGGGCGCTGCCGGTAATGTGCGCCTCGACCTCGAGCGCCGCGCGCGCGCCGAGGCAACTCGCCTCCTGGCGTGGGTCCGGGCGGCGCTGCCGCAGGCTGTCGGCCTCGGCCAGCCGCCGCCACGCCTCGGAATACCTTCCTTCCATCCGCAGGTTGTCCACCTGCATGCAGTAGATCTCGGGCAGTTCCGTTACCCCGTAGCCGGCCGCGGCCAGGGACTCGGCCCGGGCGAGCAGCGCGCCGCGCTCCCGGGTCTCGCCCAGCCGCGCATAGGCGTTGGCCAGCAGCGGCAGCAGCGACCCCAGGGTGGCGGAGTCGTGGGCGAACTGGCGGGTCACCACGGCCCTGGCCGAGTCCACCATCTCGGCCACCGTGATGGGACGGTCGCCCACCTGCGACAGCAGCGACTCCTGGAACTCGACCTGCGCGTCCGACCGCCGCCGGGCCGCGACGGCCGCGTCGCGCTGGCGCCGCGCCTCCCGCATCTGCGCCACGGAGAAGGCAGTCGCGCCGAGCAGGCTGAGCACCATCACCCCGCCGGCCAGCACGCCGGCGCGGTTGCGACGGATGAAGCGCTCCATCCGGTACCCGAGTGACGGCGGTCGCGCCCCGATCGGTTCGTGGCCCAGGTAGCGCGCGAGGTCATCCGCGAAGGCCCCCACCGACAGGTACCGCTCCGCCGCAACCTTGCGGAGCGCCTTGGCCAGGATGGTGTCGAGGTCGCCCAGGCCGAGCCGGGGCGGCTCCACCTCGAGCAGCGCGGCGAGGCAGGCCGCCGGGGTCATCGCCTCCCCGGCGGTCGGGTGCCGGCCGGACAGCAGCTGGTAGAGGAGTACCCCGAGCGCGTAGACATCGACCGCGGTGGTGAGCGGCTCGTGGCGCACCTGCTCCGGCGCGGCGTAGTGCGGGGTGAAGGCGCCCCCCCCCTCCTGGGTGAGCGCGGCCCGGTCGCCCGGCTGGTCGTCGAGCAGCCGGGCGATGCCGAAGTCGAGCAGCTTCACCGTCCCCGCGGCGGTGACCAGGATGTTGGTGGGCTTGAGGTCGCGGTGCACGATCAGGGCGGCATGCGCGTGCCCCACGGCCGCGAGCACCTGCTGGAACAGCCGGACGCACGCCGGGATCGTCAGGCGGTGGGTGCGCACGTACTCGTCGATCGGCGCCCCGTCCACGTACTCGAGCACGAGGTAGGGCGTCCCGGAAGGTGTGACCCCCGCGTCGAGCAGGCGGGCGATGCCGGGGTGGGTGAGCCGGGCGAGCAGCGAACCCTCCCGGCGGAAGCGGGCCTGGCCCTCCGTGCCGTGCAGGGCGAGGTGCAGCAGCTTCACCGCCGCCACGCCCTCGAATCGCCCATCCACCCGACGCGCCAGCCACACGCTGCCCATGCCGCCCTGTCCCAGCGGGTGCGTCAGCCGCCAGGGGCCGAGCTCGAGTCCCTCCAGCCCGGCCACGGTAGACGGCAGGAGGAATCCGTCCCGGTCGGCCGCGGACTCCCGCGAGATCAGCGCGTCGATCTCGGCCGCCAGCACCGGTGAACGCGCTGCCAGCCCGTGCAGCCACCGCGCCCGCTCGGCGGGGGGCAGGTCGAGGGCCTCATCCAGCAGTGGCTCGAGGGAAAGCCAGTGGTCCCGCGGCAGTTCCGCCATTGTGAGCATCTCCGGCCTCGAATGTCGTCCAGGACCCGGGGCGGCGATAGAGCCGGCCCTTCCTTCGTCGGATTCCGGTCCCCGTCACTGCTATCGGAAGCGGTGGCGACGAGCCGACAGCCGGGGCCCCGGCAGCCCATGTCGGGTCCGTCCGCGCCTTTCCGATCTGGAAGGTGGGCGGGTCTCCCGACCGGACCACCCGCCCCTTCCCCGGTACAAGGAGTCTTGCGATGCAGAACAGGTACCTGTGCGGCATGGCCCTCGCCCTGGTGGCGGGCCTGTCCGCCTGCGACGATGCGGCGACGGCCCCTGATGCCGCCGCCCGGATCCGTCCCCCCGCGCCGGCGGTGTCCGATTCGTTCGTGGAGGCCGTGCGGCAGCTCGCCGCCGGTCGCGGGGTGACCTCGATGCCCGTGCCACCCAAGGTCCGTCCGGCGCTCTCCCGCCTGGGGCAGGCGCTCGCCTTCGACAAGGTGTTGAGCGGCAATCGCGACATCTCCTGCATGACCTGCCACCTGCCGCCGCTGGCCACCGGCGACGGGCGCAGCCTCTCGATCGGCCAGGGTGCCACCGGGGTCGGTGCCGCCCGGGTGCATCCCGAGGGGGCGTTCATTCCGCGCAACGCCCCGGCGCTCTTCAACCTGACGGCGATGCCCGCCCTGTTCTGGGACGGCCGGGTGGCGATGGATGCGGGCGGGCGGTTCCATACCCCGGCCGGGACCCAGCTCACCGCCGACATGACCCGGGTCTTCGAATTCGGCGCCGCCTCGGCCATCGGGCTCTTTCCGGTGCTCTCGCGCGAGGAGATGCGCGCGATCGACGGCAATGAGCTGGCCGGCATCCCCGACAGCGACAACCGTGCGGTGTGGCGCGCCCTCATGCGACGGCTGGGCGCCATTCCCGAGTACCGCCGCCTGTTCGAGGCGGCCTATCCCGGGACCCCCTTCGGGCGGATGACGTTCGCCCATGCGTCGAACGCGATCGGTGGCTTCTTCGTCGACCGGTTCTCCTTCGTCAACGCCCCCTGGGACCGGTTCCTCGCCGGGGACGATCACGCGCTCTCCGCGGAGCAGCTCGCCGGCGCGCAGGTCTTCCTCACCATCCGCTGCTCCCTGTGCCACAACGGGCCGGCGCTGACCGACAACCAGTTCCACAACGTGGCGCTGGCGCAGTTCGGGCCGGGGAAGGGGAACGGGGTCGACGGCCGGGATGACTTCGGACGGATGAACGTGACCGGGCTGGCGGCCGACCAGTACACCTTCCGTACCACACCGCTGCGCAACGTGGCGCTGACGGCGCCCTACGGCCATGACGGCGCCTTCCAGGACCTGCGGGCGTTCATCGATCACTACAGCGAGTCGGACCTCAAGCTCCGGAACTTCGACGTCGCCGGCCTCGAGCCGCTGCTGCAAGGATCGTTGGTGCTCAACTTCGACGCGGTGCTGGCGACTCGGGACACCATCATCGACGGGGTGGTGCTGCCTTCCACGATCGTCGACCAGCTCACCACCTTCATGTCCGCGCTGACGGATCCCGCCGCGCTGGACCTCCGGCGGACGGTCCCGGTCCGGGTGCCCAGCGGCCTCCCGGTGGACGGCCGCTAGGCCGCCCGCCGCAGGCCCGCGCCACGGCCCGACACCCCGTGGCCCGGGTTCGGCTACGGGGGACGACAGGTTATCTTTCCTGCCGTCCCCCGCTGTTGCTGGCGCACCCTCTCCGGCGCCATCTCCGGCTCGCCGTCCCCGAACCGGAGCAGCCATGCCCGCCTTCAAGCCTGACCAGCGCCATCTCGAGGTGCGTGGCCGGACTTTTCACTTCGTGTCGTACGAGGGCCGGCCCGCCAACGCCCACCGGGGGGAGGAAGAGCAGCCCCCGATGTGGTACATGATGGTGGCCGGGCGCCGCTTCGCCATGTTCCCCTGTGATCCCGCCCAGGATTCGGCGGCCATCGACCAGGCGCTTACCCGCTGGGCGGAGCAGCACGCCATGGGCACCGCGGCCGTTCCCGAGGCGGTCACGCCCTCCGCCAAGCCCGTCAGCTCCAAGCATCGCCGCACCTGGTGGGGCCCGAACTAGCCGGGCCCCGCCGCGCCGCACCCGCATCCGGCCGTTTCACTCCCCCGCGTCGGGGGCCACAGCAAGGACCTCAGTGCCCAGACGGAATTTCGGTTTCGAGAAGCGCCAGAAGGAGATCGCCAAGAAGGAAAAGAAGCAGCTCAAGCTGCAGAAGCGCCTGGAGCGGTCGCAGGCGCCTGACGGCTCCGACCTGCCCGACGGGGAGCTGCCCATGGACGACGGGGCGGCGGACGAGACCCCCGGCACCGACTCCACCGACTGACCCACCCGATCCCCCACCCCGCCGGGGTGGGGGATCCGCAGCCGGCCGGTCGCATGCCCAGTGCACCCCGCCCCCGCGTGCCCCACCCGGCCGACCGTCCCCATCCTACGCCGGCATCCCCGGCCCGCCCCGCCCCGACGATGCCCACCCACCCGCCCGAGCGCCGATGAGCAGGGACCGATCGTACCACGTTGCCACCCTCGTCGCCGCCGGATGACGATCTGGATCGATGCCGACGCCGCGCCGCGCGAGGTCAAGGAGCTCGTCTTCCGTGCGGCGAAGCGCCTGGCGGTGCCCGCGGTGCTGGTGGCCAACCAGCGGCTGCAGCTCCCGCCGGGCAACCCGCAGGTGACGGCGGTGTGGGTGGATGGCGGCGCTGACGTGGCCGACCAGTACATCGCCGACCACGCCCTGGTCGGGGACCTGGTCGTCACCCAGGATATCCCCCTCGCGGCGCTCCTGGTGCCGCGCGGCATCCCGGTGCTCGATCCGCGCGGCGAGGAACACACCATGGAGACCATCGGCGAGCGGCTGTCGGTGCGGAACTTCATGGAGCAGGCGCGGACGGCGGGGATGGTCACCGGCGGTCCCGCGCCGTATGACGCCCGGGCGCGCCAGGCCTTCGCCGCCGCGCTCGACCGGGTGCTGACCCGGCTGCTCCGGGCCCGGCCGCCGGGCTGAGGCTCAGTCGCCGAACAGCGAGAGGGCGTCGCTCAGCCGCGCGCCCTCGATGCCAAGCAGCCGGCGCTTGAGCACCGCGCCGCCGTGGGCGGAGAAGCCCACCATGGCGTTGCCGGCGCCGAGCACCCGGTGGCAGGGCACCACGAGCGGCCAGGGGTTGTGGCCGAGGGCCTGGCCCACCGCGCGCGCCGAGCCCGGCGCGCCCAGCCGGGTGGCGATCTCGCCGTAGGTCAGCGTCTGGCCCGGCGCGATGCCTCGCGTCACTTCGTAGACCCGCTGGTGGAAGTGCGGCACGCCCTCCGGGTCGAGCGGGATCCACGAGAGATCGCGCCGGTCCCCGGCGAGGAGCGCGCAGAGGTCCGCGATGGCCTGGGCCATCTCCGCGGTCGGTGCCGCCTCGACCGCGCCCGGCGCCCGCCGCCGCAGCCGGTCCCGGGTGGCGGCCTCCGCGGCTTCGGGGAGCTGCACCGCGACCAGTCCGCGCGCATTCCACGCCAGGCCCGCGCGGCCGATGGCGGTCTCGAACAGGGTGTAGTGGGTCATGCCCTCTACATAGCGTGGCGCGCCCCGCTTCTCAACGGTCCTGAAACCGGCCCATGGCCGGGCGCGGCGCCGACCCCCAGATTCCGGACGGTTTCCCGTTTCCCGTTTCCCGTTTCCCGTTTCCCGTTTCCCCGACCCCCATGGCCGACGCCCCGAAGAAGAAGACCACCCGCAAGCGGGTGAAGACGATCGAGCCCCGCGGGCTCACCGCCCGGCAGGTGGCCGGCGGAGAGCCGCCCAAGGCGGTCCAGGCGCTGGCGGAGCACATCGCCGAAGACGGTGGCACCGTCCTCGGCGCATACCGCGAGCCCCTCGGCGGGCAGTGGCAGGTGCTCGCCGCGCTGCCCATCGAGATCCTCGAGCCCACCCCGTACCAGCGGGACCGCTCCGAGACCCACGTCGCCCGCCTCGCCGACGCCATGGACCGGCTGGGCCGCTTCATGGACCCGGTGATCGCCGTGCGCAGCGCCCCGGGGAAGTACTGGACCCCGAACGGCAACCACCGTCTCGGGGCCATGCTCGCGCTGGGCGCCCGCGCCCTGGTGGCGCTGGTGGTGCCCGAGCCCGAGGTGGCGCACCGCATCCTCGTGCTCAACTGCGAGAAGGCCCACAACGTCCGCGAGCGCGCCCTCGAGGTGATCCGCCTGGCGGAGGCGCTGGCCCAGCTCGACGACCGCGCCGAGAAGAGCTACGAGACCGAGTTCGAGGAACCCTCGCTGCTCACCCTGGGCTGCTGCTACCAGCAGAACGGCCGCTTCTCGGGCGGCGCCTACCATCCCGTGCTCAAGCGCTGCGAGGCGTTCCTGGGCAGCAGGCTCTCCCACGCCCTCGCCACCCGGCGGGCCCGGGCGGAGCGGCTGCTGGAGCTCGACGCCGCGGTGGTCGAGGCGGTGCAGGGGCTCAAGGCGCGCGGCTTCGAGAGCCCTTACCTCAAGGCGTTTGTGCTGGCGCGGCTCAACCCGCTCCGCTTCACGCTCAAGCGCGGCCAGAAGGCCGACTTCGACGAGACCATCGCCAGGATGCTGGCCGGCGCACGGAAGTTCGACGCGGGCAAGGTGAAGGCCGACCAGGTGGCCCGGGCCGGCGGGGCCCCGGAGGGGGCCGACTAGCGTTCTCCCCTTGCGCTTCTACAGGAGTGGCCCTAACGTCTCCTGTAGAAGCCCGAGAGGAGACCGATGTCCGACGACCGCCTGGAGCTGCCCCAGGGCACGCTCGACCTGCTGATCCTCAAGGCCCTGTCGCTGGGAGCCCAGCATGGCTGGGCCATCTCCGAGCGCCTGCACCAGGTCTCCCGCGCCACCCTCCAGGTGCCGCAGGGGTCGCTGTATCCCGCGCTGCACCGGCTGGAACGGCGGGGCTGGATCGCCGCCCACTGGGACGCTTCCGACAACAATCGCCGCGCCAAGTACTACGAACTCACCCGCGACGGCCGCCGCCAGCTCAAGGTGGAGGCCGCCGAGTGGCGACGCCTCACCGTGGCGGTGGACCTCGTGCTGGGGATGGGCTGACCGGTGTGGGCCCGGCTGTGGAGCGAAGCGCGCTATCGCGCCCGCGCGGTCTTCCGCCGCGAGGCGCTGGAGCGGGAGCTCGACGAGGAGCTGCGCTTCCACCTGGAGCAGGAGGCGGCCCGCCACCGCGCCGCGGGGCTTCCCGCGGCCGAGGCCATGCGCCAGGCCCGGCTGGCCTTCGGGGGCCTGGAGGTGGTCAAGGAGCAGACCCGCGACGGCCGCGGCGTCCGCTGGCTGGACCGGGCGGGCCAGGACCTCCGCTACGCCGTGCGCGCGCTCCGGCGCACCCCCGGCTTCACCGTCGCGGTGATCGCCACGCTGGGGCTCGGCGTCGGGATCAACGCGGCGATGTTCGGCATCGTGGACCGGCTGCTCTTCCGCGCGCCACCCCTGCTGCGCGACCCTGCCCGGGTACACCGGGTCTACCTCCAGTGGCACAACCGGAACGGGCTGGCCACCGGCGCGATGATGGGGTACGCCAGCTACCTCGACTTCCGGCGCGCCACCACCCAGTTCGATGCCCTGGCGGGATACAGCGTGCGGTCCCTCCCGGTCGGCTCCGGTCCGGCGAGCGCGGAGCTGCCGGTCGGCGTGATCTCGGCAACGCTCTTCGACTTCTTCGACGCCGCGCCGGTGCTCGGGCGGTTCTTCACCGCGGCGGAGGATACGGTGCCGCTCGGTGCCCAGGTGGCGGTGCTGAGCCATGGCTTCTGGCAGGCCCGCTACGGGGGGCGCCCGGACGCGCTCGGGCAGGTGCTGCGGGTCGGGACCGCCGCGTACACGATCATCGGTGTCGCCCCGCGGGGCTTCGAGGGGATCAGCGACGAGGGCCCGCCCGCCCTCTTCATCCCGATCACCGCCTACGCGGGCGTCTTTCGCGCCGGGCCCAACGTGGCCAACTACTACACCCGCTACAATTGGAGCTGGATGCAGCTGGTGGTGCGCCGGAAGCCCGGCGTCACCCGGGCCGCGGCGGAGGCGGACCTGAGCCGGGCCCAGCGGCAGAGCTATGAGGCCCAGCGGGCCATCAGCCCCGGGATGACCGCCCCGGAGATCGCCCGGCCGGCGGCACTCGCGGGCCCGGTGCAGGCCGAGCGGGGCCCCAACCAGAGCACCGTGACCCGGGTGGCCACCTGGGTGAGCGGGGTGGCGCTGATCGTGCTCCTCATCGCCTGCGCCAACGTGGCCAACCTCATGCTCGCGCGCGCAGTCCGCCGCCGCCGCGAGATCGCGGTACGGCTCGCGCTCGGCGTGAGCCGCGGCCGGTTGTTCGGGCAGCTGCTCACCGAGAGCCTGCTCCTCGCCGGCGCCGGCGCGGTGGTCGGCCTGCTGCTGGCCCGCACCGGCGGGGCCCTCCTGCGCGCGCTGTTCCTGCCCGCGAACGTCGCGGCGGGGACCCTCGCCGATCCGCGCACCGCGGCGTTCGTCCTGGCCGTCGCGGCACTCGCCGGCGGCCTGACCGGGCTGGCGCCCCTGCTCCAGGCCCGTCGCACCGACCTGGTCGAGGCGCTCAAGTCCGGCGCCCGGGACGGCGGCTACCGGCGCTCCCGCCTCCGCACCGGCCTGCTGGCGCTCCAGGCTGCCCTGTCCGTGGTGCTGCTGGTCGGCGCCGCGCTGTTCGTGCAGAGCCTCCGCAACGTCCGCGCGCTCCGCCTCGGGTACGACGTCGATCCGGTGGTGTACATCTACCCTGAGCAGCGCGGGGCCCGGCTCGCCGACGCCGAGGCCGCGGCGCTGCGGTTGCGGCTGCTCGAGTCCGCCCGCGCGGTGCCCGGGGTCGAGTCGGCCGCGCTGGGCCTGACGGTGCCGTTCTGGGATACCTGGAACGACAACCTCTTCGTGGCGGGGATCGACTCGGTGGAGCGGCTGGGGAGCTTCACCATCCAGGCCGGCTCGCCGGAGTTCTTCGCCACCCTCGGCACCCGCATCCTCCGGGGCCGCGGGTTCACCGCGGAGGACCGCGCCGGGGCGCCGCTCGTGGCGGTGGTGAGCCAGGCGATGGCCGGCACGCTCTGGCCCGGCCGCGAGGCCCTCGGGGAGTGCTTCCGGATCGGCGCGGACACGGTCCCCTGCACCACCGTCGTGGGCATTGCCGAGGACATCCACCAGAACAGCGTCACCACCGACCGGGGCCTGAGCTACTACCTCCCGATCGCGCAGTTCCACCCCGAGGCGGCGGTCATCTTTGCCCGGGGGCGGGGGCAGGGCCGCGAGGTGCGGGAGGTGCTCCGCCAGACCCTGCAGCCCGAGATGCCCGGCGAGGGCTACGTCAACGTGACCCCGCTGCGCGACATCGTGGATCCCGAGCTCCGCTCCTGGCAGCTCGGGGCCACGATGTTCGTGGCCCTCGGCGGACTGGCACTGGTGCTCGCGGCGGTCGGCCTCTACGGGGTGATGGCCTACGACGTGGCCCAGCGCGCCCACGAGCTCGGGGTGCGGATGGCGCTCGGCGCGCGGGCGCCGGACGTGGTACGGATGGTGGTGGGTGACGGGATGCGGATCGCCTTCGCCGGGGTGGCGGTGGGGAGCCTCATCGCCCTCTGGTCGGGGCGGTGGCTGGCGCCGCTCCTGTTCGAGCAGTCCCCCGCCGATCCCGTGGTGTTCGGCGTCGTCGCCGGGGTCCTGCTGCTGGTGGCGGCCCTGGCCACCGCCATCCCGGCGCTGCGCGCCACGCGGGTCAGCCCCACCGTGGCGCTCCGCACGGAGTAGCGCGCCCGCTCAGCTCGAGTGGTCGTGGATGATCCGCCACCCCGCCGCGGTGTGCTCCCAGATGGTGGTGAAGCGGCAGGTGTAGTCGGGCTTGCCACCGCCGGTGAGGATGCACTGGCCGGTCAGCATGGCATGGTCGCGGCCCAGCATGGTGACCACCAGGTGGTCGAAGGCGAGCTGCTGCGCCGGCTGGCCGCCGGCCCAGAACCCCCGCTCCAGCAGTCCCCGGATCACCGCGCGGCCCACGATCGGGCCGTTCTTCCCCATCATCGCCGCCGAGTCGGTGTAGAGCGCCACGTGGCTGTCGAGGTCGCCGCGGTTCCAGGCCGCGGCCGACGCGTCCATGGCCCGCAGCAGCTCGGTGCGTGGCCCCGCGGGCGGTGGCGCGCTGGCGGGAGCGGCGCCGTGGCAGGCGGCCAGGGACAGGGCCAGGAGGAGCGTGGAGGCCAGGCGACGCATGCGATCTCCGGATGGGGGAACGGGCGGGAACGGGAGCCCGGCCTGTACGGCACCCGGACGGGGCGGGTTTCCCGCGTTCCAGCCTTCACCATGACCGGGCGGGAAACGACTCGCCGCCGGCCCTCTCGCGAGGGCCGGCGGCGAGGACGCGGGTCCGGGCGCGTCAGGGAACGGTGACGGTCTGCGTGGTGCTGTGGGTGGCCCCGCCGTTGTCGGTCACGGTGAGCGTGAGCGCCAGGGTCCGCGCCGACGGGAAGGTGCGGCTGAACGACGCCGCGGTGGCGACGGTGGTGCCGTTGGCGAGCTTCCAGCTGTAGCCCGTGATGGTGCCGTCGGGGTCGGTCGAGCCGGTCCCGTTGAAGGTGCAGGCGTGCGCCGTGGTGCAGCTCCAGGTGAAGCTGGCCACCGGCGGCTGGTTGGTGCCGCCGCCCGTGACCGTCACGGTCTTCGTGACGCTGCTGGTGGCGCCATTGTTGTCCGTCACGGTCAGCGTCAGCGCAAAGGTGCGCGCCGACGGGAAGGTGCGGCTGAACGAGGCCGCGGTGGAGACGGTGGTGCCGGAGGACATCTTCCAGGTGTAGCCGGTGATGGTGCCATCCGGGTCGGTCGAGCCGGTCCCGTTGAAGCTGCAGGCAAGCCCGGTGCAGCTCCAGGTGAAGCTGGCCACCGGCGGCTGGTTGGTCGGGGGCGTGACGCTCGGGATGACCGACTTGGCCAGCGCGCCACGGGTCTTGTCGAAGGTCCGCCCGCCGAGGGTGACCTTCTCGACCAGGAACTCGATGGAGCCCACGCCACAGGGGCCGCGATCGCTGAAGCTCACCACCCCGGCGGCATTGGTGGTGCCGGTGACGGCGTGGCTGGTCCAGTAATCGTCCATGAAGCGGCCGTTTACCACCGCGCTGGCCAGGGGGGCGCCGTTCTCGTCGGTGACCGTCACCGACGCGCTGGCCTGGTTGTACATGCTGCCGCCCTGGAAGCAGGAGCCGGGATTGCCCGGGTCCTGCACGAACTGCGCGGTGAGCGTGGCCGTGGCCAGGAGGCAACTGGCGCCGCACGGGGAGGCCGGGGTGAGCCGCACCAGCCGCGGGCTGGTCCCGAAGTACACCGAGGCGAGCATCTGGCCGCTCGCGTTGAGCGGGCCGCCGCCGCCGACGCCCCGGGCGCCGTACGCCGGGGAGATCAGGCCGAGGATGCCCTGCGCCAGGCCGGTGGGGCCGCCGGCCACGACGCCGGTGCTGCTCACGGTGCCGGTGATGTCGAGCGCGTCGTTGATGCCGCCGACGCCATAGCCGGTCAGGTGGCCGGTGGGGATGCCCGAGAGCTGCTGCCACGCGCCGCCGCGCGGCAGGCGGTACAGGTAGACCAGGTTCTGGCTGCCGCTGGTGATCAGGAACCGGGCCTGGTCGCCGTTGTCATTGATGGCCGAGGCGCCGCGGCTGGCGCCGAAGAAGCCGGCCGGGGGCGCGGGGAGCGGCGTGAAGCTGGCGGGATTGCCCAGCTGGTACCAGCCGGTCGCGGTGCTCACCGCGCCGCCGGGGCTCATCCCCTCGGGGATGTCGTTCGGGTAGCCCTGGGTGGCCAGGTTGACCATCCCGGTCGACGCCGACCACAGGTAGGGCGCGGCCGCGGTGGGAATCGCGCCGCCGGTGGAGGACCAGCCCACCACGCGGCCCTGCTCGTCGATGCCGGCGGTGGTGGTGGTGGACATCCCCGGGAGGGCGCCCAGGTCCTGCACGGTGTAGCCGGCCCCGCTCGGCGTCCACACCGCCGCGCGGGTGTTCACGCCGGGAATGCCGGCCACGCCCGCGATCACCCCCTGGTTGTTGATCGAGCCGGGGTAGATGCCCGACAGCCCGGGCACCGCCGGCAGCACGATCCGGGTCCCGCCCCGCCAGGCCACCGTCTCCTGGGGCGGCAGGCAGAAGGGCCCGCAGCCGGTGTCGAGGTACGAGGTGCCGATGACGTCGCCGGCGTTGTTCATGTCCGCCCCGGTGGCGGCGGTGGCGATGAACTCGACGGCGTACATGCCGGCCACGGCCGAGGCGCGGACGGCCTCCGGGGCGCCGATCGTGGGCTCCAGCCGATCCGCGTCGCAGCCGGCGGTCAGCAGGGCGGCGGCCAGCAGCGCGCCGCGGAGGAGTGTGGAACGGTGGGTCATGACAACTCCTGGCTCAGGGGATGCCGGCGCGCCTTCCGTGCCGCGCCGGCGGAGGGTCAGCGCACTCGGATGGTGAGGGTGTTGGAGGTGGCCGTCGCGCCCCGCGCGTCGGTCACCCGCGCCCGCACGGTGAAGGTGCCGGCCCGGGTGTAGGTACGGGTGACGGCCACGCTTCCGGCGGTGGCAAGGCTGCCGGTGGTGGTGCCGGTGCCCCAGGAAACGGTGTAGGGCCACGGACCGTCCCCGGCGTCGGGGTCCGCCAGCGTCAGGGTGATCCGGGCGGCCTGACCTACGCGGATGCTGGTCGGGCCGGCGGCGGCCAGCGTCACGGCGGGCGGGGTGTTCGGGCCGCCACCGACGGGCGCCACCGTCCACATCACCGCGTGCACCCCCTGACCCGCGGGGAAGTACGCCTCGCCGACCACGGCGCCCTGGTTGTTGATGCCGCGCGCCACCGAGGCGTTCACCGCCGCGTTCGGCCAGGGGTCGAGGGGGATGTGCTGGCCCTGCTTCCACAGCGCCCCGGTGGTGCCCACCGTCCCGACCACGTCGCCGCTGTCGTTGATCTCGCTGACCACGCTGGCCAGCCGGGCGGGCATCGGGAGCGCGCTCACCACCCCGTGCTTCCAGACCACCGGGGTGCCGCCGTTGCTGAGGCCCGCCACGTCGCCCCGCGTGTTGATCGACCGCCCCACCGACTGCAGGAACGGGCCCGGCAGGTCGGGCAGCACGGTGAAGGTCCCGTTGGTCCACACGAAGGCGTACTGCCGGGCGCCGGTGCCGCCGGCGGTGCCGGTGCCCGTGACCTGCCCGGCGTCATTGATGTCGTACGCCATCGAGTAGTTGCCGCCGGGGATCACGCCGATGTCCTGGAACAGGAGCCCGTTCCGCCAGATGCCGGCATGCTGGTAGGCCGGGACCGTCCCGCCCCCGCCGGTGCCGCCCCCCGCCACGTCGCCGGCGGCGTTGAGGCCGTTGGCGGCCGCGCCCGAGGCGGTGGTGCCCGGCAGCGGCTGCAGCTTGACGGCCGTGCCGTTGTCCCAGAACACGCCGTAGGCAATCGTCGAGTTCTGCCTGGCGAATCCCACCAGCTGGCGGCGTTCGTTGAGCTGGGTGGCGGTGGTGACCGCCGAGCCCGGCTGCGGCAGGGTGTCGACGATGACCCCGTTCTGCCAGATCACCCGGCGGTTGACGCCACTCGCGTCACTGGCGAGGCCGACCACCTCGCCGAGGTTGTTGATGTCGTACGCCGAGGAGAAGGTGCCGCCGGGCAGCATGCCCAGGTCGGTGATCGTGACCTGCCAGTTCCCCACGACGCGGGTGACCGAGTTGGCCGTGCCCGCCAGCTCGGCGCTGGTGGGCGCGAGGGCCGCGGGCGCCGAGCCATCGGCGCAGGCGACAAGGGCAAGGAGGCCGGCGGCGCCGAGCCAGGGGGAGATCCGACAATGCATGGTGCTGCTCCAGGAGGTGAAGTCGATCGGGGTCGGGCGCGTGCATCCGACGGGGTGCCGGGTGGGGCCACAAACTACCAGCATATTGATGTGCGATTGATGAACGTGCCGTGAGTACGTCAGCCGCTCGCCCGGCGGCCTCATGCAGCGCCACGCAACACCCGCAGCGAAACGGGACGGACCCATGGCGCGGGCCCGGAGGCCACGCCGGTGGTCGGCGTGGCGTGCCCCGGAAGCGCAGCATCCGGGCCGCGGCGCGCCCGGCAGGTGGTGGGGAGCTAAGTCGTGCGGTGGGAGGCGATTGCGCGGGGAAGGCGGGGCTCCGGGCCCGTGCGGCCTGTCGCGCAACGGTACAGGCTGGAATGTTGTAGATTGTCGGCGTTCATCTTCCTCCTGCGGAGCACCCGGATGCACATCCTCGTGACCGGCGGCGCCGGTTTCATCGGCAGCCACACCACGGTCGAACTGCTCAAGGCCGGCCACGACGTGGTCCTGCTCGACAACTTCAGCAACAGCAAGCCCGAGGCGCTCCGCCGCACCGAGGAGCTGGCGGGCCGGCCCTTCACCTTCCACCAGGTGGACCTGCTCGACGCCCCGGCCGTCGACGAGGTCTTCCGCCGCCACCCGGTCGACGCGGTGATCCACTTCGCCGCCTTCAAGGCCGTCGGCGAGTCCGTGGCCCAGCCGCTTAAGTACTACCACAACAACGTGAGCGGGACGATCGTGCTGTGTGAGGCGATGGTGCGGCACGGCGTGAAGACGATGGTCTTCTCCTCCTCCGCCACCGTCTACGGCGACCCCGCCGAGGTGCCCGTCACCGAGGAGATGCCGCTCTCCGCCGTGAATCCGTACGGCAACACCAAGCTCATCATGGAGCAGGTGTTCCGGGACCTCTACCGCGCCGACCCCAGCTGGAACATCGCGCTGCTGCGGTACTTCAACCCGGTCGGCGCCCACCCCAGCGGCCGCATCGGCGAGGACCCCAACGGGATCCCCAACAATCTCTTTCCCTACATCACGCAGGTGGCGGTGGGGAAGCTGGCGGAGCTCCGGGTCTTCGGCGGCGACTACCCGACGCCCGACGGCACCGGGGTGCGCGACTACATCCACGTCGTGGACCTGGCCCGCGGCCACCTGCAGGCGCTCGAGGCGCTCAAGGGCCGGACCGGCTGCGTGGCGTACAACCTCGGCACCGGGCGCGGCCACAGCGTGCTCGAGGCCATCGAGGCCTTCAAGCGCGCCAGCGGCCGGCCCATCCCCTACCGCATCGTGGAGCGCCGCCCCGGCGACGCCGCCACCAGCTTCTGCGACCCGTCCAAGGCGCTGCGTGAGCTGGGCTGGAAGACGACCCTCGACCTCGACGACATCTGCCGCGACGCCTGGCGCTGGCAGTCGCAGAACCCCGCCGGCTTCCCCGAGGGCTGACCCCGGCTCGCGGGCCTACTCCCGCGGCCGCCACAGGAACCGGCGCGGCTCCCGGCGGAAGGCCTCCCGCAGCGCGGTGGCGAGCCGGCGGCGGTCGTCGGCGCTCAGGTCGCGGGCGCGGGCCGCAGTGCGCAGCGCCAGGGCAAACGACACCCCGAGGTTGCACGCGGCGATCAGCAGGATCGCGAGCCCGCCCCACGCCACGTCGGCCCAGTGGAAGGCCGCCGTCCCGTAGAGCGACACCGCCGCGAGCGTCAGCGACGCCGCCTGCAGCGTCACGTGCCGCACCTCGAGCGGGATCCCCATGAACCGCGCGAACAGCACCGGCACGAAGCCCAGCAGCAGCCCCAGCGCCAGGTAGCCGACGATGCCGCTCAGGTGCTGCGCCGCCAGCCGCCCGAGCCGCGCCGCGCCGCCGGGGCCGAGGGCGGCCCGGAGCCCATGGTGCGCCGCCAGCGCCTCGGGGAGGCCGCGGTACGCGCTCCAGTTCGCGGCCCACCCCGCCGCGAGGCTCGCCAGCCACAGGAACCCGCCGGTGAGGATCGCGAAGGGAATGGTGAAGGACAGGAACGGGTGCACGCCGTGCACCGAGTGCAGGGCGGTCTCCTCCGCGAGGACCGGCCCGCCGGTGAGCCAGCCGATCACGATCGCCACCAGCGCGGAGGCGGGGATGGTGGCAAAGACATTCCCGATCGTCGCCGCCACCTGCGAGCGGGTGATGCCCGCCACCAGGTCCACCTGGCGCTCCACGTCCTCCCGCGTGCCCAGCGCCGCCGCGAGCGCCGCGCCCGTCATCGCCGGCTGCTTCGAGGCCAGCGTGAAGTACGCGAACTGCATCACGATGAAGCTGGCGCTGTAGTTGAGCGCCGCCGCCAGCCCCTGCACCAGGGGCGCCAGCGGGGCCGCGGCCACCACGTACTTGAGCATCGCGGTGAGCGCGGTGATCGCCCCGCCGCCGGCCGCCGAACGCCCGGTGGCGTCCCACTCGGCCACGTCCCGCGCCACGTAGTGCTCGCCGGTCTCGGCGGTGTGCTCGGTGACCTTGAGCGCCAGCCGCTTGAGCGTCTGGTGCGCCAGGGAGCGCACCCCGCGCTGCCGGAAGCTGCCGCGCGCCAGCTCGTGGGCCAGCAGCCGGCCCTCCGCGTGGCCGGTGAGCACCAGCGTGAGCTCCTCCAGCCGGGCCAGCAGCGCCTCGAGCAGCTCCAGCCGGAACAGCACGTCGGTCGACACGCCCCGGACCTCGAGCGTCCGGTGGGCCGCGGCCAGGGCGGCCCCGCACGCGGCGCGCGTCTCCTCGAGGGCGGCGGCCGCCGCGGTCCCGGGCGCGGCCACCAGCGCATCGACCTGCGTCGGCAGCCGGAGGAAGGGGGACGCGCCATCCGCGGCGTCCGCATCCAGGCTCAGCAGCTCGCGGGTGAGCCCCAGCGCCGCCGCGCGATAGGCCAGCAGCCGCGCCGCATCACCGATCGCGGCATCCGGGATGGCCACCAGCGCGGCCCACGGCGCCACCAGGTCCGGCGGCAGCGACTCGAGCCACGCCGCGTCCTCCTCCCCGAGCCCCAGCCGGCTCAGCAGCACGAAGAGGTCGTCCGCGGGCTCCAGGCGCGGCACCAGGCGGTCCACCAGCCGCTCGAAGGTCTCCTTGATCAGCGTGCCATGCACCGGCAGCCCGGTCTCCGCCAGCAGCCGCACCGCGGAGCGATGGGACCACACCTCGCGCAGCTTGGCGCGCACCCGCTCCGCCCGCGGGTGTCCGTCGAGGGTCTCGGCAAGCAGTTGCAGTCGGCGGGTGCGCGGGACCTCGTTCCCCGTCGGCCGGGGCGAGGCCTCGAGCAGCCAGCGCAGCAGCGCCTCGAGGGTGGTGGTGCCCGGGTCGGCCAGGAAGGCGTCGAGCAGCCGGAGGGCGGCCTGGTTGGGCGGAAGGGGCGGCATGCCGGGCAACTTAGCCGCCCCGGGCGCGCCGGGAAGCTGCTACGGGTACTGCCCCTTGAGGGCGGGCGCCGCCGTGAGCCGCGCGGTGAACACCGCGGCCAGCGGCGCGTTGTCCTGCACCCGCATGTTGGTGTCGTGCGCGGGATCGTCGTCGTTGGGCCAGCCCTCGTTCCACCACGAGAACCCGATCACTGCCGGCCACCGCCCGCCGAGCAGGTCGGCCAGGGCGCTGTCGGCCCAGGCGGCCTGGCTGCCGAGCGGGTTGTCCCGGGTCACGCCGAACTCCGCCACGATCACCGGCTTGGCCGGCGCCAGCGCCACCAGGCGCGCGTAGGTCGCGTCCATGCCGTCGCGGAAGCGCGGCCACTCGCCGTCCTGCGGGGTCTGCGCGCCGTAGACGCTGACTGCGAGCCAGGTGACGTACGCATCGCCGGGGTAGTACGCCTCGAACCGGTTCCACGCCGCGGCGGGATAGTCGCCATCGTTCACGTGGAACACCCACCCCACGTTGCGGGCCCCCTCCTCCCGCGCCAGGTCGATGATGTGCCGATACGCGTCGCGGAACCGCTCCGGGCCATCCGGCGCCGTGGGGTCGCCGTAGCCGGTGAGGGTGCCGCCGCCGAACCACTTCCCGTTCCAGCCGAACCACTCGCCGTTCATCTCGGTGCCGTACTCGGCCAGGATGGGCGTGCCAGCCGTGCGCGCCGCGCGGGCCCAGCGGCGGAGGTCCGCGTCGAAGTCGCCCGCGATGATCCGGTCGGGGGTGAACAGCGGCTCGGCCAGGTCCTGCTCCGTGCTGCTCCGCAGCATCAGGCGGATGTACGGGACCTTGCCCTGACCCGCGATCCACGCCACCTCCGCCCCGGGAAAGGCGCGACCCTCGCCCCACTCGTGCGAGAAGTACACCCACGCCGCCGGCAGGCCCGCCGCCCCTTCGTACTCGGCCAGGCGCGCGGGGGTGATGGTGTTCTCCAGCCCGCTGGTGTCGCCGGGAAAGACGCCGTGGTAGCGGGCGCCGGCGGCGGGCGCGGGGAAGGAGTCGGCGGGTGGGAGGGGCGGCGTCTCACGGGTCGAGTCACAGGCGACCACGCAGGCGCACAGCAGCAGGAGGTGTCGCATGCGCCCCAATGTGGCACCGGTGGCGGGGGGCGCCGGGTGACGCCCCTCACCCCGGGCCCGGGCGGGGCTCAGCGCCCGCCCGCCGGCAGGTACTTCACCAGGTACTCCGTCAGGCGGCTGAACAGGTGCAGCGTCGTCCCCTCGCCCTCGAAGATGCCGTGAGTGCGGTTGGGGTAGGAGAGCAGCTTGAACTGCTTGTTGGCCGCCACCAGCGCGTTGATCAGCCGTTCGGTGCCCTGGTAGTGCACGTTGTCGTCGCCGGTCCCGTGCACCACCAGCAGGTTGCCGCGCAGCCGGTCGGCGAAGGTCACCGGCGAGGACAGGCGGTAGTCCTCCGCGTTGGGGCCCGGCAGCCCCATGTACCGCTCCTGGTAGATCGTGTCGTAGAGGTGGACGTCGGGCACGGGCGCCACCGACATGCCGGTGCGGTACACCTCCGGGAAGCGGAACAGCAGGTTGAGCGTCATCGACCCGCCGCCGCTCCAGCCCCAGACCCCGAGCCGGGTGCTGTCCACCCACGGCCAGCGCCCGATGGCGCGCGCCGCCCCCGCCTGGTCCTCCGAGGCGTAGACCCCGATCTTCCGGTAGATCGCCTTGCGCCAGTCGCGCCCGCGCAGCGACGGGGTGCCGCGGTTGTCCATCGTGATCACCGCGTAGCCCATCTGGGTGAGCATGAGGTGCCAGGGGTCCATCGCGTTCCAGCGGTCCACCGCCGTCTGCGCCGCCGGCTCGCCGTAGACCATGAAGAGCACCGGGTACTGCTTCGTCGAGTCGAAGTCCGCCGGGTACATCACCAGCGCGTCGAGCCACACGCCATTGCCGGCGTCCACCCGGGTAAAGCGGGCCGGGCCCCGGCGCAGCAGCCCCATCCGGTGCCGCAGCTCGGCGTTGTCGGCCAGGGTGCGGATCAGCGCGTGGCCGGGGAGCCGCACCAGCTCGGTGCGGGGCGGCGTGTCGATGTTGGAGAAGGTGTGGATGGCGTACTTCGCGCCCGGCGCCAGGTTGTAGCCGTGGGTGCCGAACTGGCCCATCGGCGAGAGCCGCTCCTGGGTGCCGCGGCCGTCGAGGGGGGAGCGGTAGAGGTAGCGCTGGGTCGGGTTCTCCGGGCTCGCGGTGTAGTAGATCCACCCGCCCTTGACGTCCACCTGCACCACGTCGGCGATGTCGAACGCCCCGGGCGTGAGCAGCGTCTGCCGGGTGCCATCACGGCTGATGGTCCAGGCGTGCCGCCAGCCATCCCGCTCGCTGATCCACACGAAGCGCGCCCCGCCGTCCAGCCAGTCCCAGTCATCCACCACGTCCACCCAGGCGCTGTCCCGGTCCGTGAACACCGGCCGGCTCCGCCCCGTCTTCCGGTCGGCCAGGAAGACCGTGAGCGTGTTCTGCAGCCGGTTGAGGTGCTGGAAGGCGATCTCGTCCGAGGTCCCCGCCCACTCCATCCGCGCCACGTAGATGTCGCGCGGGCTGCCCGGCACCTGGATCCAGCGGGTGGGACCGCCCGCGGCCGGCACCACGCCGATGCGCACCGCGGAGTTGGTGCTGCCCGCCTTGGGGTACTGCACCGGCACGGTGAAGGAGTAGAGGCTGTCGGTGGTGTTGAGCAGCAGGAAGTCGCGCACCCCGGACGCGTCGAGCTGCCAGTAGGCGATCGCCTGCCCGTCGGGACTCCAGCGGAAGCCGTCGCGGGCGCTGAACTCCTCCTCGTACACCCAGTCGAAGGTGCCGTTGATGAGCGTCCGTGAGCCATCCCGGGTGAGGGGGATGATCCGGCCGTCGCTCACCCGCTCCACGTACAGGTTGTTCTCCCGCACGTACGCCACCCGGTCGCCCTGCGGGGCGAACTTGGCGAACATCAGCGTCTGCGGCTTCGCCGCCTCGCCGCCCAGCTTCCGGAGCTGGCCGCTGTCGAGGTCGAGCACCCAGTAGTCGCCGCGGGTGTTGAGCCGCCAGACCCGCGCCGTATTGGTGAACAGCAGCACCTTCCGGCCGTCGTCCGAGAACCGGTAGCTCGCCGCCCGGAGCGGCACCGAATCGCCCGCGGGCACCAGCTGCTCGCTGCGCACCAGCACCGTCTTCTCGCCGGTCTCCGGGTTCACCCGCACCAGGTCCGGCCCCTTGGTGCCCGGGCGGCGGTCCGACGAGAAGTAGGCCTCGCCGTCGGGGGTCCACCGGGTGGGCGGCGCAAACTGGCCGGAGAAGAACGGCGACTCGAACACCCGTTCCAGGGTGATGGTCGAGGAGTCCGGCGCCTGGGCCGCCAGCGGCAGCGGGGCGAGGACCAGGAGGACGGGCAGCAGCCGGCGCAGCATGGGCATGGAGAGATCGGGAAGCGGGGGACAGGACCGGGCCGTGGGCCCTCAACGAAACCGCCCGACCGGACGCCTGTCCAGTCGGGCGGGTTTCGCGGGGCGGGCGGCGCTCAGGCCATGGCCAGCCGGAGCGGCGGGGGCGGACCGTCCCCGGCGGCGGGTGGCCGGCGCCGGGCGCCCGCCACCAGCCGGAGCACCAGCACCTCGCCCAGGGCGGGCCAGACCACCCCGGTGCCTGCCCCGAAGCGGCGCCATTCCGCGCGTTCCCCCACGCTGGCGTCGGCCAATGGAGCGGACCAGGCCGTCGGCACCCGCAGCCGCCGGCCGTCGCGCAACTCGAGGACGATCCACTCCGGGCCCACCAGCACCGCCCGGAGCCGCGGCCTGCGCCGTGCCCCGTCCTGCCACACCGGACCCACCGAGACCATGAGCATCGGGTGTACGCTACCACCGCCCCGTCAACCACCCGTCAACTCCGGTGCCGGCATGCGGTTAGGCAGGCGGACCCCGGTCCCGGAAGGCAGCACGGGGTGGGCCGCATGGCCCACCCCGTCCGCCCGCCCTCCGGCCCAGGAGCGGCCTAGTAGCGGTAGTGCTCCGGCTTGTACGGTCCCTCGGGCGGCACGCCGATGTACTCGGCCTGGTCCTTCGTCAGCTCGGTCAGCTTCACGCCGAGCTTGCCCAGGTGCAGCCGCGCCACCTTCTCGTCCAGCTTCTTGGGCAGGGTATAGACCTTCTTCTCGCCGTACTTGGTGCCAGAGACCGTCGGCTTGCCCTGCGCCGAGAGGTGCAGGTCGATCTGCGCCACCACCTGGTTGGTGAAGGAGCAGCTCATCACGAAGCTGGGGTGGCCGGTGGCGCAGCCCAGGTTCAGCAGGCGCCCCTCGGCCAGGGATCAGCACGCTGTGGCCGTCGGGGAAGACGTACTCGTCGTACTGCGGCTTGATGTTGATCCGCTCCACGCCTTTCACCTTCTTGAGGCCGGCCATGTCGATCTCATTGTCGAAGTGGCCGATGTTCCCGACGATCGCCTTGTCCTTCATCCGCGCCATGTGGGCCGCGGTGATGATCTCCTTGTTGCCCGTCGCGGTCACGAAGATGTCCGCGGTCTCCACCACCGCGTCCAGCGTGGTCACCTGGTAGCCCTCCATGGCGGCCTGCAGCGCGCAGATCGGGTCGATCTCGGTGATCACCACCCGCGCGCCCTGCCCCTTGAGCGCCTGGGCGCAGCCCTTGCCCACGTCGCCGTAGCCGCAGACCACCGCCACCTTGCCCGCCAGCATCACGTCGCTGGCCCGCAGGATGCCGTCGGTCAGCGAGTGCCGGCAACCGTACAGGTTGTCGAACTTGGACTTGGTCACCGAGTCGTTGACGTTGATCGCCGGGAACAGCAGCGTCCCCGCCTTCATCATCTCGTACAGCCGGTGCACGCCGGTGGTGGTCTCCTCGGAGACGCCCCGGAGCCCCGCCGCCACCGTGCTCCAGCGCTTCGGGGTGGCCTTGATGGTGCTCCGCAGCAGGTCGAGGATCACACCCCACTCCTCCGGCTCGCTCGCGGCGTTGAACGCCGGCACCTTCCCGGCCTTCTCGTACTCGGCCCCCCGGTGCACCAGCAGCGTGGCGTCCCCGCCGTCATCCAGCAGCAGGGTGGGCCCGCCGCCATCCGGCCACAGCAGCGCCTGGTCGGTGCACCACCAGTACTCGGGCAGGGTCTCCCCCTTCCACGCGTACACCGGGATGCCCTGCGGATCGGCCACCGTGCCCTGCTTCCCCACCACCACGGCCGCGGCGGCGTGGTCCTGGGTGGAGAAGATGTTGCAGCTCACCCAGCGTACGTCCGCGCCGAGCTCCGCGAGGGTCTCGATCAGCACCGCCGTCTGCACCGTCATGTGCAGGCTGCCCATGATCCGTGCCCCGGCCAGCGGCTGGGACCCGGCGTATTCCTTCCGCAGCGCCATCAGGCCCGGCATTTCGTACTCCGCCAGCCGGATCTCGTTGCGCCCGAACTCGGCCAGCGAGAGGTCCTTCACCTTGAACGGCTCCCGGCCCGCCTCGCGGGCGGCCTGGAAGGGATGCAGCTGCGCGACACTCGTGGCCATGCTCGGTTCCTTTCGTTGCCTGCCTGATGGTGGGACGCGGTCCCGCCGCGCCCCTACGCCTTGCTGCCGACCGCCGTGAAGACCATCGGACCCCGCGCGCCCGGATCGAGCGGCACGGGGCGATAACACCGGAGGGTGAGACCCGCCTGCGCCAGCCACTCCGCCAGCTGCCCCTCGCCCACCCCCTGCCACAGGTGGCCTAGCGTCTGCCGGTACTCCGCCCGCTCATGGGGCATCAGGTCCGTGAGCAGCAGCCGCCCGCCGCTCCGGAGCGCCCGCGCCGCCTCGCGCAGCGCCAGCGCCGGCTCGGCCAGGTAGGGCAGGACCATCACCATGCACGCCACGTCCGCGGTGCCGTCCGCGATGGGGAGCGTCTCGAGGTCGCCCCGGCGGATCTCCACGTTGGGCAGCTCGCCCAGCCGGGCCCGGGCCGCGCGCAGCATCGCCGCCGAGCCATCCACCGCGATCACCTGCCGGACGAAGGGCGCCACCGCCTGGGTCAGGTGCCCGGTGCCGCAGCCCAGGTCGGCCACCACGGAGGCCGGGTCGAGCAGGCCGAGCAGCGGCAGCAGCTCGGTGCGGCCGCCGAAGAGCTCGCTGCGCATTCGGTCCCACTGCCCCGCGGCGGTGGCAAAGAACTCCTCCGACCGCGCCCGCCGCTCCGCCAGCACCCCGCGCAGCCGCTCGGCGTCGCGCAGCGCCGCCGGCGCGGACTCCACCTGGTCCCGCACCAGCTGCCACAGCTTGCGCGCCGCCGGCTCGAGGTCGGTGACCGGCATCCGGTACAGTCGGCTCGCGCCGTCGGCCCGGGAAAGGACCCACCCATCGTCGGCCAGCACCTTGAGGTGCCGGCTCACCGTGCTCTGCGGCAGCTGTAGCGCCTCGCAGAGCTCCGACACCGTCAGCTCGTGCCGCTCCAGGACGAGGAGCAGCCGGTTGCGGGTAGTATCGGCCAAGGCCTGCAGCCGGGTGACGATGGTGGCGCCCACGGAGCTCCTTGAAGCATCCTGTTATCCGGATAATCAAATGTCTCGGCGGTCCCTTGTCAACGTCCGACCCCCCACGGGAGCCCGGGCGGAATCCGCCAGGGTCTTGATTTAGTGTTGCTAAGACACTATTATGGTGTCCCATAAACACTAATTCGGAGGAGACCATGCTCGGGTACCTCAAGGCCGCTCCCACCACCTATGTACTCCACTACAGCGGGGGCCGGCTCCGCCGGGAAGGGCCCGGGCTGGCCTTCGCGTACCTCCTCCCCACCTCCACCATCGTCTCGGTGCCGCTCGCCAGCGCCGACCTGCCCTTCGCCTTCGCGGAGGTCACGGCGGACTTCCAGCAGGTCACCGTCCAGGGCCGGCTCACCTACCGGGTGGCGCGGCCCACGCAGCTGGCCGGGTTGCTGGACTACTCCATCCACCCCAACGGCGCCTACCGGAGCGACGATCCCGAGAAGCTCGGTGAACGGCTGGTGCAGGCGGCCCAGACCTTTGCCCGGGAGCAGCTGGAGGGCGCCTCCCTCCGGGAGGCGCTCGGGGCGGTGGACCGGCTGGGCACCCACGTGCTGGCCGGGCTCCGGACCGCCGACATCGTGGCCAGCCTGGGCGTCGAGATCCTCGACCTGGCCGTGACCTCCATCCGGCCCACGCCGGAGATGGCGCGGGCCCTCGAGGCGGAGGCGCGCGAGGCGCTGCAGCGGGAATCCGACCTCGCCATCTACACCCGCCGCAACGCGGCCGTGGAGCAGGAGCGGCTCATCAAGGAGAACGAGCTGAGCACCGAGAACGCCGTGGTCGAGAAGCAGCGGCAGATCCGCGAGACCCGCATGGCCGCCGACGTGGCGCTGGAGCAGCAGCGGGCCGAACTGATCGAACGCCGCGCCGCGAACGAGCGGAAGGACGCCGACACCAGGGCCTACGCCCTGACCGCCACGCTCGAACCGCTGCGCCAGACCGACTGGCGGACCCTGATGGCGGTGAACGCCAGCAGCGGCGATCCGCGGGCCATGCTCGCCCTGGCGTTCCGGGAGCTGGCGGAGAATGCCGGCAAGATCGGGCAGCTCAACGTGACGCCGGACCTGCTCAGCTCGCTGCTGGGACCGGAGCGCAAGTGAAGGCCGCCGAGCGGCTGGTCATCGTCACCCGCCGCACCCGGCTGGAGGAGCTCCTGGTGCGCTTCAACACCAGGAGCCAGGCCCGCTTCTTCCTGGAGCGCGGCGGGGCAGAGTATGCCGACTACGAGGCCGAGCATGAGACCTACCACCGGAGCCTCGACCAACTGCGCCGAGCCCTCGACCTGGGCCTGCCCCGGCAGTTCATCGACCGGACCCTGGCGCCGTCGTACCTCTTCCAGGCGCCGGACCTGGTGGTGACCGTGGGGCAGGACGGCCTGGTGGCCAACGTAGCCAAGTACGCCACCGGGATCCCGATCGTGGCGGTGAACCCCGACCCCGCCCGCTTCGACGGGGTGCTGCTCCCCTTCAGCACCGCGGAGGCCGGGGCCGTGGTGCAGCGGGCGCTCGCGGGCTCGGCGCCGGTTCGGCGGGTCACCACTGGCGGAGGCGGTCCTGGCCGATGGGCAGCGACTGCTGGCGTTCAACGACCTGTTCGTCGGGGCGCGGAGCCACGTGTCGGCGCGCTACCGGCTGGAGGTGGGCGGGGCCACCGAGCTGCAGTCCTCCAGTGGCATCCTGGTGTCCACGGGGGCGGGCAGCACCGGCTGGATGTCGTCGGTGTTCAACATGGCCGAAGGCGTCGCCTCCTTCACCGGCGGCGCGGCCGGCGCGCCGGTGCGGCTCGCGTGGGAGGATAGCCGGCTGCTGTTTGCGGTGCGGGAGCCGTTCCGCAGCCGCCAGTCGGGGGTGAGCGTGGTCGCGGGCCTGCTGCCGGCGGGCGAGCCGCTGCGGGTGGAGTCGCGGATGCCGGCCGGAGGCGTCATCTTCAGCGACGGCATGGAGAGCGATTGCCTTCCGTTCGACGCCGGCGCCATCGCGGAGATCCGCGCGGCCGCGCGGCACGCGCACCTGGTCACCCGGAACGAGGAGCCATGACCGACGCCAGGTTCACCGTGGACGTGGTGATCTTCACCATCCGGGAGCAGCGGCTCCAGGTGCTGCTGGTCCGCCGGGGGATCCCCCCGTTCCAGGGCGCCTGGGCCATCCCGGGCGGTTTCGTGCTCGACGACGAAGACCTCGAGTCCGCCGCGGCGCGGGAGCTCATGGAGGAAACCGGGGTCCGCGACGTCTACCTGGAGCAGCTCTACACCTTCGGCGATCCTGGCCGCGACCCGCGCGGGCGGGTGGTCACCGTGGCGTACTTCGCCCTGATCCGTTCCGACCAGCAGGTCGCCGCCGGCTCCGACGCCGCCGAGGCGCGCTGGTGGCCCGCCGACGCGCCGCCCCCGCTCGCCTTCGATCACGACCGCATCCTGGCCTACGCCATCGAACGGCTGCGCAACAAGCTCGAGTACACCACGGTGGGCTTCCAGCTGCTGCCGGAGCGCTTCACCCTGGGCGAGCTGCAGGCCGTCTACGAGGCGGTCCTGGGCCGCCCGCTCGACAAGCGGAACTTCCGCCGCAAGCTCGAGCTGCTCGACATCCTGGTGCCCCTCGCCGAACACCGCACCGCCGGCCGCGCGCGCCCCGCGCGGCTCTACCGCTTTGCCGCCGCCCGCTTCGAGAAGCTGCGCGACAAGGGCATCCTCTTCCCCTTCTGATGACGCGCCCGCCCCATCACCGCCCCGGAGGCGGGTACCAGAACCCCTGGCCCGACTCCAACCCCCGCGGCTTCTCGCACCTGGTCCGGTGGTTCTTCGAGCGGAATTTCACCAACCGCCCCGCCCCCGATCCGCCCCGCACCGCCTTCGACGTGGCCGTGCCCGACTTCGGTCGCGCCGCCCCGGGCGGCTTCGCCGTCACCTGGATCGGGCACTCCACTGCGCTGCTGGAACTGGACGGCGTCACGGTGCTCACCGACCCGATCTTCGGCACCTACGCCTCCCCGCTGCCCACAGCCTCGCTCAAGCGCTGGGTGGACCCTCCGGTGTCGGTGGCGGCGCTGCCCCGCGTGGACCTGGTGCTCCTCTCCCACAATCACTACGACCACCTCGACGCGCCCACCGTGCGCGAGCTGGCCGCGCTCCAGCCGCACGCCACCTGGTGCACCCCGCACGGCAACGCCGAACTGCTGCGGACCCTCGGCGTCTCGCGCATCGAGGAGTTCGACTGGTGGGAGGAGCGGGCAGTCGGCGCCGCGCGGGTGGGCTGCACCCCGGCCAAGCACTTCAGCGCCCGTGGGCTGCACGATCGCAGCCGGGCGCTGTGGGGCGGCTTCACGGTGGCGGTGGGGGGGCGGCGGGTCTACTTCGCGGGGGACACCGCCTACCACCCCGAGTTCGGGCGGGTGGGGGAGCGGCTCGGGCCCTTCGACCTCGTGCTGATGCCGGTGGGCGCCTACGAGCCGCGCTGGTTCATGCACGTGGTGCACGTCAATCCCGAGGAGGCGGTGCGCGCGCTCCGCGACCTCTCGGCCGGGAGCGCCACGGTGCCGCTGATGGTGCCGATCCACTGGGGCACCTTCAAGCTCACCGACGAGCCGATGGACGAACCGCCGCGCCGGGCCGCGGAGGCCTGGCGGGAGGCCGGGCTGCCGCCGCACCGGCTCTGCCAGCTGCGCCACGGCGAGACCCGCGTCTTCGCGCCCGGACCCCGCTGAGCCTTCACTCCCGGCGCAGCGCCACCATCGGATCCACCCGGGAGGCGCGTCGGGCGGGCAGGTAGCTCGCCGCGAGGGCCACCAGCAGCAGCACCAGCGCGGCGGCGCCGAACGCCAGCGGGTCGGTTGCGCCCACTCCGAAGAGCGAGGTGGCCAGCAGCCGACCCGCCGCCAGCGCGCCCGCGCCCCCCGCGAGCAATCCGGCGACGGTCACCAGCAGGCCCTGCCGGACCGTCATTCCCAGCACCTGCCGCGGCTCGGCGCCGAGCGCCATGCGCAGCCCGATCTCGTGCCGCCGCTGGGCCACCTCGCTGCTCAGCACGCCGTAGAGCCCGAGCGCCGCGAGCAGCAGCGCCGCCAGCGCAAAGACGCCGACCAGCCAGGTGCGGACCCGGGACGCCGCGCTGGCCCGCGCCAGCTGGCGCTCCAGCGGGAGGATCCCGTCGATGATCAGGTCCGGGTCGATCCGGCGGACCACGGCGCGCACGGCCGCGGTGAGCGCCGCCGGGTCGCCGCGGGTGAGCAGGGTCAGGGAGGCGAGCGGCCAGTAGGTGCTCCGGTACGAGAGGAACACCTCGGGGGGCTGGGCCGGCTGGTTGAGCTCCACCCGCATGTCGCCCACCACGCCCACCACCTCGTGCCACGCCGGCGGCGCGCCGTCGGCCGGGGACAGGTCGAAGCTGATGCGCGACCCCACGGCGCGGGCCTCCGGCAGGTAGCGGCGGGCGAACTCCTGGTTCACCACCACCTCGCGCACCCGGCCCGCGTCGTCGTCGCGCCACATCCGGCCGGTGAGCACCGGCACCTCCACCGTGGCGAAGTAGCCCTCGCTCACCGCGCGATACGCGATGCTCTCCTCCGCCGGCAGCGGCACCCGCGCGGCCGCCGGCTCGCCCAGGCGGATCGGGCGGCTCTGGGTCCCGCCCTCGAGCGGCAGCCGGTCGGCCAGCCCCACGCGGCGCACGCCGGGGAGCGCGGCGAGGTCGTCGAGCGCCTGGCGATAGAACCCGTGCAGCCGGGCCGCGTCGGTGTCCCACGGGAACGCCAGCTGCAGCACGAGGACCTGGCCGGGCACCACGCCGGTGGACACCCCGCGCATCTGGTACAGGCTCCGCGCCAGCAGCCCCGCCGAGACCAGGAGCACCATCGAGAGCGCCACCTGCACCACCACCAGCGCTCGGCGCGCGCGGGGGCGGCCGCCGGTGGTGCCACGCCCGCCATCGCGCAGCGCGTCGTGGGTGCGCTCCGCGCGGGCGGCCTGCCACGCGGGCGCCAGGCCGAACAGCAGCCCGCATCCGACGGCCACGCCCGCCGCGAACAGCGCCACGCGCCAGTCCAGGGAGGCTTCGGCCAGCCGGGGCAGCTCCGCGGGAAGCACCCGGATCAGCACCGGCAGGCCGAGCCACGCCACCAGCAGGCCGCCCAGCCCGCCGGCCAGCGCCAGCCAGCCGCTTTCCATGAGGTAGAGCCGGAGCAGGCTGCCGCGGCCGGCGCCGAGCGCCACCCGGATCGCGGCCTCGTGCCGTCGCTCCGCCGCGCGAGCCAGCAGGAGGCTCGCGATGTTCACGCAGGCGATCAGCAGCACCAGGAACACCGCCCCGAGCAGCAGCAGCAGCGGGGCCCGCGTCTCGGCCGTCTCCACCTCCTGCAGCGGGGCGAGGGTGGCGGTGAGGGCGGCGTCGGTGTCGGGGTAGCGTTCGCGGAAGCGCCGCGCGATCGCCGCCGCCTCCGCGTTGGCGGCGGCCAGCGTGGTGCCCTCCGCCAGCCGGCCGATGATCGTGAAGTAGTTCCCGCCGCCGCGCCCGTCCTCCTGGAACCCGCGCGGGGCGGGGCTCACGAAATCCTGCCCGTCGGGGTAGCGCGCCCCGGCGGCGAGCACGCCGGCGATGGTGTAGCTGGTGGCGCTCAGCGTCACCGCCTGCCCGACGATCCCGGCCTCCCCGCCGAAGCGCCGCTGCCACAGGCCATGGCTCAGCAGGGCCACCGGGGCCCCCTCGCCCCGCTCCTCCTCGGGCGTGAAGCCGCGCCCCATGGCCAGCTCGGCCCCGGTCAGCCCGAGCACCGGGCCGAAGGTCCGCAGCAGCGCGTAGCGCTCCGGCTCGCCGCGGCCGGTGAGCACCGTGGCCTCGCCGTAGAAGCCGGCGAGGTCGCGCACCCCGGTGAGCTCGCGCTGCCAGTCGCGGAACCGGGCGGGGTTGCCGCCGATCATGCTGCCGGCGCGCGCCTCGCGCAGCATCACCACCGCGGCGTGGTCCGGGATCGGCAGCGGCCGCAGCAGCACCGCGTGGACGATGCTGTAGATGGCGCTGGTGGCGCCGATACCGAGCGCCAGGGTGAGTACCGCCGTGAGCACCAGGCCCGGGCGGCGGCGCAGGCTCCGCAGCGCCTGCCCGGCGTCGCGGACCGCGGCGTCGAGCCACGCCACCACGTCCAGGTCGCGCGCCCGCTCCTGCAGCAGCGGCACGTTGCCGAACCGCCGCCGGGCGTCGGCCGCGGCCGCGTCGGGGGCCATACCGGCGGCGAGGTTCTCCCGGGTCCGCTCCTCCACGTGGAAGGCGATCTCGTCCGAGAGGTCCTGCGCCACGCGGTCGCGGCGCCACAGGGAGCCGGCCAGCCGCTCGAGGAGTCCCATGTCAGGCCACCGATCCGGCAAAGCGGAGCACGTGGCCCACCCCCGCGATCAGGCGCTCCCAGTTGTCCTGCTCCGCCGCCAGCTGCTTCCGCCCCAGCGCCGTGATGGCGTAGAAGCGCGCCCGCCGGTTGGTCTCGGTGAGCCCCCACTCGGAGCGGATCCACCCCTCCTGTTCCATCCGGTGCAGGGCGGGGTAGAGCGAACCCTCCTCCACCCGCAGCAGCTCCTGGGACACCCGCTGGATATGGGTGGTGATGGCGTACCCGTGCAGCCGCCCCCGCGCGAGGGTGCGCAGGACCAGCAGGGTCAGGGTGCCCTGCAGCACATCGGTGCGGGTACGGGCCACGGCGGCTCCAAGGGGTAGATGTCTAGCCCTAGATATCTATGTCTACGGAGGGAAGATCGGCCCCGCCGCACGCGCTGTCAAGGCGGGGCCGGTCACGCGCGGGGTGGCGGGCCGGCGCTAGGGGGTGGCGCCGCCGGCCAGGCCGACGGCATCGAGCAGGAAGGCGTAGCGGAAGGCGGTCTCGCGCAGCCGCGCGTAGCGGTCGGAGGGGCCCACGTGCCCGCCCTCGAGGTGGGTCTGCAACAGGAGGGGGGCGTTGCCGGTGCCGGTGGCGCGCAGCCGGGCCACCCACTTGGCCGGCTCCCAGTACATCACCTGGGAGTCGTGCAGCGCGCCGGTCACCAGCAGCCAGGGGTAGGCCTGCGGGCGGACGTTGTCGTACGGCGAGTACCCCTGCAGGTAGCGGTACTCCTCCTCCCGCGCCGGGTTGCCCCACTGCTCCCACTCCTGGGCGGTGAGCGGCAGGGTGGGGTCGAGCATGGTGTTGATCACGTCGACGAAGGGAACCTCCGCCACCAGCGCCCGGAACAGGTCGGGCCGCTCGTTGGCCACCACGCCCATGAGCAGTCCCCCCGCGCTCGCGCCCTGCGCCGTGAGCCGGTCGGGGCGGGTGTAGCCGCGGCGGATCAGCTCCTCCGCCACCGCGACGAAGTCCTCGAAGGTGTTCCGCTTCCGGAGCATGCGGCCGGCGTCGTACCACCCGCGCCCCAGCTCCTGCCCGCCGCGCACGTGGGCGATGGCGTACACGAAGCCCCGGTCCACGAGGGAGAGCACGGCGCTGCTGAAGACCGGCTCCACGCTCGCGCCGTAGGCGCCATAGCCGTGCAGCAGCAGCGGGTTGCTGCCGTCGCAGGGGGCGCCGCGCCGGAGCAGCAGCGTCACCGGGACGCGGGCCCCGTCGCGCCCCGGCGCGTCCAGCCGGCGCAGCTCGTAGCGCTCCGGGTCATGGCCCCCCGGCACCGGCTGCCGCTTCCGCAGCACCCGTGCGCCGGTGGCGAGCTCCTCGTCGTACACCGACGGCGGCGTGAGCAGGCTCGAGTAAGTGAAGCGGAACGCCGCGCTCTCGAAGTCGGGGTTGAGGCCCGCCACCACGCCGTAGGCGCCCTCGGCGAACGCGATGGTCCGCTCCATCCCGCCGGCCAGCGCGCGCACCCGGAAGCGGCGCAGCCCCGCCACCCGTTCGGTGAGCACCAGGTGGTGCCGGAAGAGGTCGAGGCCCTCGACGAATACCCCGGCCCGCGCCGGCACCACCTCCGTCACCGCGCCACCGGGTTCGGTGAGGCGCACCACCCGGAACTCCGGCGCCCCGTCGTTGGTCACCAGGTAGTACCCGTCGGGGCCGTGGTCGGCGCGGTACTCGATGCCCTCGCGGCGCGGCAGCAGGAGCCGCGGCGGCGCGGCGGGGTCGTCGCCCGGGATCACCCGGCAGTCGGCGGTGGAGAAGCTGTCGCTGTCGATCAGGATGGAGCGTCCGCTGCGGGAGCGGCGCACCCCCACGTCGTACAGCGGATCCGGCTCGTCGAAGACGCAGGCGTCGGCGGTCCGCGGGGTGCCGCGCGCGCGGCGCCACACCGCGTGGCCCCGCCGTGCGCTGTCGGCGGTCATGTAGAAGTAGGTGCGGCTGTCGTCGGCCCAGGCCACGCCGGTCCACACCTCCTCCAGCCGCTCCACCACCTCGCCCCGCTCGAGGTCCTTGAGCGAGAGCGTGTAGCTCCGCTCGCCCGTGGTGTCCTCGAGGTACAGGAGCCAGCGGCCGTCGGGGCTCACCTCGAGCCCGCCCAGCGCATGGTACGGGAGCCCGTCGGCGAGCTGGTTCTGGTCGAGGATTACCTGCTCCGGTGCGTCGGTGGATCCCGCCTGGCGCAGGTACACCGGATAGGGGCGCCCCGGCTCCGTGCGGGTGGAGTACCACCACCCCCGGTACCAGAGCGGCACCGACTGGTCCGCCTCGCGCAGCCGCCCGAGGAGCTCCTGGTAGAGGGTCTCGCGCAGCCCCGCGGTGTGCGCCGTGGCGGCGTCGGTCCACCGGTTCTCGGCCTCGAGGTACGCCAGCACCGCCGGGTCTCCACGCTCCCGCAGCCAGGCGTAGTCATCCGTGCGGACGTCGCCGTGCAGCGTGCGCACGGTGGGATGGCGCGGGGCGCGGGGGGGCGCCTCGACAGGGGTGGTGGTGCGGCCGGGAGGGACGGCGACGGCGGTCATGACTGCGGACTCCTCGACAACCAGCGAAGGCAGCGGCGAACCCCGGCGACCGGGGAGCGCGAGGATATCTGCCTGCCGTGCCCGCCAGCAAGCCCGAAAGTGCGCCGTTGGGGGCCCGAAAACGCGAAAGGCCGTGGAAGTCACGGCCCCGCCTTGGGATGGCTGGAGTGTCTCGATTTCAGTACGCGTAATGTCCGAAAATCAGTCCCAAACTGGAGGGCATCTCGCCCCGGAGGGACGGACCGGTCAGCCCACGCGATCCCCGGTCCACCACCGCCGGCGGCCCTGCACGGTGCGGAGCGGGCTGAGCGGGGCGCCGACATCGCCCAGGTCGGGGCGGAAGGGTTTGAGCATCAGGAAGCCCAGGCCAAGCAGCCCGAGGAACCCGCCGGAGAGGAGCCCCGCGGTGTTCCGGAGGGGCGGGCCATCCCCCATGGGCGGGAGCCCGAGCCCCACGGTGACGAAGGCGATGACGCCGGAGAAGGTGGCGCCGATGCCGAGCAGCCGCAGCATCACGTTGAAGGCGCGCCAGTGGAACGGGTCGGTGCCGGGCTGGGGCATGGGGGTCAGGCGAGCGGGTCGCGGCCGCTGGTGACCATCTCGGAGTGCAGGATGAAGAGCCGCTTGAGCTCGTCGACCATGCCCTGCCGGAGCGGCGGGGGCTGGTCCCACGCGGCCTCGAGCATCCGGTGCACGTATTCCACCGCGAACACCGCCTGCAGGCGCCGGTAGGCCGGCGCGGTGGCCGGGGCCCGGGCGTGCATCAGCGCCTCGACCTGTCCCACGATGGTCTGGTGCAGCTCCTCGCTGAGGCAGGAGGGATGCCGCGGGTCGCCGGTGGCGTGGAAACACCTCGAGGTACGCGGGGTGGCGCAGCATGAAGGCCACGAAGGGATCGACGATCCCGTTCACCATGTCGCGGATGGGCACGGCGGCAGCCACCTCGAGGGAGAGCGAGGTGTCCTTGATCCGCCGCATCTCGCCCTCGTATCGGGCGGCCAGGGCGCGGATGATCGCGTCCTTGTTGGGAAAGAAGTGGTACAGCGAGCCGACCGACGATCCCGCCCGCTCGGCGATGGCGTTGGTGGTGGCCGCCGCCACGCCGACCTCGGCGATGACCGCCTCGGCGGCGTCGAGGATCTCCTCGACCCGCTTCTCCCCACGCTCCTGCTGCGGCTGGCGGCGCGGCTCCGCCACCCGGCGCGGCGCGCGCTTGCGATTGGTCCCCGGCCTGGCCATCGGCGGCTGTTCCCCCCTCCGGGCCCCGGTCCGGGTTGGGGGACCGGGGCGGGCGAAAAGATGGTACAACGGCCGGGACTTGACAAGTAGAGCGGCGCCTCTAGTTTGACCGGAGCGACTAGAGCTGTCGCTCTATTTCTTGTCTACTGACTAGAGTCTTTACTCGTGTTCGGGAGCCGCCCCGTGTCCCCCTGTCTCCGTGCCGCGCTGGTCGGCACCCTCCTCAGCCTCGGCCCCTCCGCCGCCGGGCTCGCGGCCCAGCAGGAGCCGCTCGATGCCCTCGTGGCCGAGGGGCTGGCCCGGAACCCCGACCTGCGCCGGGCCGAGCACCAGCTCGCCCAGGCCGATGCCGCGGTGCGGGAGGCCACCGGCCGCTGGCTCCCCGCGCTCACCCTCACCGCCCGCTACTCGGAACGCTCGGGGAACATCCTCGACATCGGCGAGATGGTGAACCCGGCCTTCCGGGCCCTGAACCAGCTGCTGGGCCAGGACGCCTTCCCGACCGACGTGAGCCTCAAGCAGCCGTTCAAGCAGGAGACCGGCCTGCGGCTCACCCAGCCGCTCTTCCAGCCCGCCGTGGCGGCCGGGGTGGGCGTGGCGCGCGAGGGCCGCGCCGCGGAGGCCGCGGGCCTGGTGGGGGAACGGCGCGCGCTCGCGGCGCGCATCCGGCTGGCCTACCTCGACTACGCGCGCGCGGTGCGGGTGGAGGAGCTCTTCACGGCCACCCTCGGGCTGCTCACCGAGAACCTCCGGGTGCATACCGCGCTGCTGGCGCAGGGCGTGATCACGCCGGACGCGCTGCTGCGCGCCCGGGCCGATCACAGCGAGGGGCTCCAGCGCCAGGCCGACGCCGCCAACCTCCGTACCTCCGCACGGGAGACGTTCAACCTGCTGCTCGACCGGCCGGCCGCGGCGCCGCTCGAGCTGCTGCCCGACTCCCTGCTGGGGATCACCGCCGGCATGGGCCAGGACAGCGCGGTGGCGGCGGCCCTTCGTGGCCGGACCGAGTTGCGCCAGCTCGACCACGGCATCGCCGCGGCGGCCGGCGCGGAGCGCTACGCCAATGCGGCCTTCCTCCCCTCGCTCGTGGCCGCGATCGACTGGGGCATCCAGGGCGATCGGTACCGCTTCCGTGGCAGCCAGGACTTCCTGGTCGCGTCGCTGGTGCTGCAGTGGAACCTCTTCAACGGCGGCCAGGACCAGGCCCGGCGCCAGCAGGCGCGGGCGCGGCGCGATGCGCTGGTCGAGGCCCGCCGGTGGGCCGCCGGGCAGGTGGCGCTGGAGACGCGGGCCGCGTGGCGGGCGGCGGAGGTGGCGCGGCTCAACGAGTCCACGGCGGCCGACCGGCTGGCCAGCGCCGCGCGCAGTTACGAACTGGTGGAGCGGAAGTTCCGGGAGGGGGCGGCCGCGCAGGTGGAGCTGATCGATGCCCGCACCGCCTCCACCGCCGCGGCGCTCAACCAGATCCTCACCCACTATGACCACCTGGCCCGCCGCGTGGAGCTGGAGCGCGCCGCGGGCCTGTATCCCCACGACGGAGGGCAGGACCGATGACCACCCATCCGATCCCGGGTGCACGCCGCGCCCTCGCCGCGGGCCTCGTGGCCCTCTGCGCCGCCGGGTGCGGCGCCGGGCCGGCGCCGGAGCCGGTCGGCACCGCCGCGACCCGGCGGATCCCCGTGACGCTGGTGCCGGTGCGCGACAGCGCCATCACCCCGCCGGTGCGCGGCACCGGCGTGCTGGCCACCAAGGAGGAGGTGCCGCTCGGCTTCAAGATCGGCGGCGTGGTGGCGCGCATCCTGGTGGATGAAGGGAGCGTGGTGCGGGCGGGCCAGCTGCTCGCCGAGCTGGCGCAACCGGAGATCGGGGCCGAGGTGGCCAAGGCGGAAGCGGCGGCGGCGCAGGCGGAACGGGACCTGGCGCGGGCGGAGGCGCTCTATCGCGACAGCGTCATCGCCCGGGAGCGGTACGAGGGGGCGGTGACCGGGGCGGAGATGGCGCGCGCCAACCTGCGCATCGCCCGGTTCAACGAGCAGTACGCGGTGATCCGCGCCCCCCAGGCCGGCACCATCCTGCGGCGGCTCGCGGAGGTGGGGCAGCAGATCGGCAACGGCGCGCCGGTGCTGGTGCTCGCCGGCGGCGGGCGGGGGCAGGTGCTGCGGGTGGGCCTCGCCGACCGGGACGCCGCCCGGGTGTCGCTCGGTGATCACGCGACGGTGCAATTCGAGGGGGTGAGCGGCGGGCCCCTCCGCGGGCGCGTCACCCAGCGGGCGGCGGCGGCCAGCCCCGGCAGCGGCGCGTGGGACATCGAGGTGACCCTGCTGGACCCGATGCCGGTGGCCACGGGGCTGATCGGCCGGGTGGAGATCACGCCGGGCCGGGCCGCCACCGCGCGGATCGTCCCGCTCGCCGCGCTGCTCGAGGGGGAGGGCGACAGCGCGGTGGTCTACACCGTGGCCCGCGACAGCCTGGGCGCGGCGCGGGCGCGGCGGGTGGTGGTGACGGTCGGGCTGCTGGCGGGCGATCACGCCGCCGTCACCGCGGGGCTCGCCGCGGTGGACAGCGTGGTGACCGCCGGCGCGGGGTACCTCACCGACGGCGCCGCCGTGGCGCCCGTCCCGTCCGGGGACACGCCATGAAGCTCGCCGAGTTCTCGGTCCGGCACTACCAGTTCACGATCGTCGTCTTCCTGATGGCGGCGGTGCTCGGCGTCTATTCCCTGCGCACCATCCCGCAGGCGGAGGACCCGACCTTCCCGATCGCGAGCTTCACCGTGGTGGCGGTGTATCCCGGCGCCACCCCGGCCGACATGGAACAGCTTGTGGTGGACCCGCTGGAGCAGCGCCTCAACGAACTGGACGACCTCCGCAAGCTCAAGACGGAGATCCTGGACGGCCTGGCCACCATCTCGGTGGAGTTCGAGGCCTCGAGCGACGCCGACGCGCGCTACGACGACGTGGTGCGGGAGCTCAACGCCCTGCGGCCCTCGCTGCCCGCGGACCTGGCGCGCCTCGACGTCCAGAAGTTCGACGCCAGCCGGGTGAACATCGTGCAGCTGGCGCTGGTCTCGGAGGCGCTGCCGATGCACGTGCTGGCGGAGGAGGCGCGGCGGCTCACCGAGCGGGTGGAGCGGGTGCCCGGGGTACGCACGGTGGAACGGTGGGGATTCCGGGAGCGCGAGGTGGTGGTGGAGCTCGACGCCGGCCGGCTCGCGGCGCTGCGGATCCCGGTGGGCCAGGTGCTGCAGGCCCTCGGGAGCGAGGACCTGAACATCCCCGGCGGCACGGTGAGCGCCGGGGCACGGGCCTTCTCGGTGCGCACCAGCGGCAGCTATCGCCGCGTGGAGGAGGTGGCCCAGACCGTGGTGGCGGGGACCGGGCGCGCGGTGGTGCGGCTGCAGGACGTGGCGCGGGTGCGCTGGGGCTACGCGGACGCGCGGCACCTGGGCCGCTACAACGGCCAGCGCGCGGTGTTCCTCACCGCCAACATGAAGGACGGCGAGCGGATCGGCGCGGTGCGCGACGCCATCTACCGCGAGCTCGACCAGGCCGAACCGGGGCTGCCGGCGGGGATGCGGCTGGAGCGCGGCTTCGACCAGTCGGTGAACGTGGGGCGGCGGCTGGCGCGGCTGGGCGAGGACTTCGCGATCGCGATCCTGCTGGTGCTGGTCACGCTGCTCCCGCTCGGCACCCGGGCCTCGCTGGTGGTGATGATCTCGATCCCGCTCTCCCTGGCCATCGGGGTGTCGCTGCTGCAGCTCACCGGCTTCACCATCAACCAGCTCTCGATCGTGGGGTTCGTGATCGCGCTGGGGCTGCTGGTGGACGATTCCATCGTGGTGGTCGAGAACATCAGCCGGTTCCTGCGCGAGGGTCACTCGCGCCGCGAGGCGGCGATCCGGGCCACCCGGCAGATCGCGGTGGCGGTGCTGGGCTGCACCGCCACGCTGATCGTGGCCTTCCTGCCGATCCTCTTCCTGCCGGGGAACGCGGGCAGGTTCATCCGCAGCATGCCGGTGGCGGTGATCTACACCATCGTGGCGTCGCTGGTGGTCTCGCTCACCATCATCCCCTTCCTGGCGAGCCTGCTCCTCACGGAGGAGCCCGAGGGCAAGGGCAACGTGGTGCTGCGCGGCCTGCTGTGGGTCATCGACCGGAGCTACGGGCGCTGGCTGCAGCGCGCGCTGGCGGCGCCCCGCCTCACCCTGGCGCTGGCGGCGCTGCTGGTGGTGGGGAGCCTGGCGCTGGTGCCGCTGATCGGCTTCTCGCTCTTCCCCAGGGCCGACACCCCGCAGTTCCTGGTGCGGATCACCACCCCCGACGGCTCGAGCCTGGCCGAGACCGACCGCGCCGCGCGGTTCGTGGAGCGCACCCTGGCCGGGGCGCCGGGGGTGCGGGCGGTGCTCACCAACGTGGGCCGCAGCAATCCGGACGTCTACTACAACATCATCCCCCGCAACGAGCGGCTCACGGTGGCGGAGGCGTTCGTGCTGCTGGAGCGCTACGACCCGCGCGCCACCCCGCGGACGCTCGACTCGCTGCAGCGGGTGCTCGACGGCTACCCGGGGGCGCGGATCGAGCTGGTGGCCTTCGAGAACGGGCCCCCGATCGACGCCCCGATCGCCTTCCGGCTGGTGGGGGAGGACCTCGACACGCTACGCGGGCTCGCGGCCGCGCTGCAGGCGCACCTCGCGGCCACGCCCGGCACCCGCAACGTGGTGAACCCGGTGGAACTCCGCGGCACCGGGCTCCGGGTGGAGGTGGACCGGGACCGGGCCGGGTTGCTCGGGCTCCCCATCGCCGAGATCGACCGCACCATCCGGCTCGGCCTGGCCGGCCTCGAGGTGGGCGCCCTGCGCGACGCCACCGGCGAGGACTACGCCATCCGGGTGCGGCTCCCCGCCGCCAGCCCGGCGCCGAGCCTCGATGGCACGCCACGCCCGGAGCTGCTGGAGCAGCTCTACCTCGCCAGCGCCGCCGGTGGCCAGGTGCCGCTGGGCCAGGTGGCGCGGGTGCGGCTCGACGGGACCATGCCGGTGATCCAGCACTACAACAAGGAACGCAGCGTCACCGTCACGGCCAGCGTGGTCACCGGCTACAACACCGACCGGGTCACCAAGCAGGTCCTCGCCGGGCTCGGGGCGGTGCCGCTCCCCCCGGGCTACCGCATCATCCCCGCCGGCGAGATCGAGAGCCGCGAGGAGAGCTTCGGCGGCCTGGGCGCGGCGATCATCGTGGCCGTCTTCCTCACCCTGGCCATCCTGGTGCTCGAGTTCCGCACCTTCACCAGCACCCTCATCGTGGCGTCGGTGATCCCCCTCGGCGTGGTGGGCGGCCTGGTGGCGCTGTTCCTGTCGGGGAACACCCTCTCGTTCACGGCGATGATCGGGTTCGTGGCGCTGATCGGGATCGAGATCAAGAACTCGATCCTGCTGGTGGACTTCACCAACCAGCTGCGGGCGGAGGGCGTCGGGCTGGACGAGGCGATCGCCCGGGCGGGGACGGTGCGGTTCCTGCCGATCGTGCTCACCACGCTGACGGCCGTGGGCGGGCTGCTGCCGCTGGCGCTGCAGGGGTCCTCGCTGTATTCGCCGCTGGCGCTGGTGATCATCGGCGGGCTGCTCAGCTCCACCCTGCTGGCCCGGCTGGTGACGCCGGTGATGTACAAGCTGCTGCCGCCGGCGGTGGGGGAGGCGCCGGCACCGGCGGCGGCGCTGGTCCCGCGGACCGCCTGAGCGGGGCGGCTACTTCCGGTCGAGCACCTGGCGCGCCTTCCGCAGCAGGGCCATCGGGGTGTACGGCTTGGAGAGGAAGGTCACCTCGGCCTGCAGGATGCCGTGCCGCATCACGGCGTCGTCGGTGTAGCCGCTGGTGTAGAGCACCCGGAGGTCGGGATCGCGCGTGGTGAGCGTGGCGGCCAGCTCGCGGCCATCCATGTAGGGCATGACCACGTCGGTGAGCAGCAGGTGAATCGGGCCGGGGTGCCGCGCCGCCACCTCCAGCGCCTCGCGCCCGTTGCCGGCCTGGAGCACGGCGTAGCCGTAGGGCCGGAGCGCGAGGGCCGCCACCCGGCGCACGCTCTCCTCATCCTCCACCAGGAGAATGGTCTCGGTGCCGCGCACATCCTGCACCTCCTGCTCCAGCGCGGACCCGAGGGCGGCCTGGTCCACGGTGGGCAGGTAGATCTTGAAGGAGGTGCCGAGGCCCGGCTCGGTGTACACCTCGATGGCGCCGCCCGCCTGGGTCACGATGCCGTGGACCACGGCCAGGCCGAGTCCCGTGCCCTTGCCGCGGGACTTGGTGGTGTAGAACGGCTCGAAGATCCGGGCCCGGACCTCCGGGGTCATGCCGCAGCCGGTGTCGCTGATGGTGAGCTGCAGGTAGCGGCCCGGGCCGAGGCCGGGGCGGCCGCGGAGGAAGTGCTCGTCCACCTCCAGGGCGCGGGTCTCGAGGGTGAGCTGCCCCCCGGTGGGCATGGCGTCGCGGGCGTTGACGGCCAGGTTGAGCAGCACCTGCGACCACTGGCCCGGGTCCACCAGCACCCGGGGCAGGGCGGGGGCGAGCGCGGTGGTGAGGAGGATGTCCTCGCCCAGCAGGCGGCGGAGCATCTTCTCGGTGTCGACCACCACGGTGTTGAGGTCGAGCACCTGCGGCTCGATCACCTCGCGGCGGCTGAAGGCCAGCAGCTGCCGGGTGAGCGCGGCGGCCCGCTCGCCGGCGTGCAGGATCTCGCCGATCAGCTCCCGCCCGTCGGTCTCCTCCGGCACCACGTCCTGCAGCAGCTCGGCATTGCCGGCGATGACGGTGAGCCAGTTGTTGAAGTCGTGCGCCACCCCGCCGGCGAGCAGCCCGATCGACTCCATCTTCTGGGTCTGGCGCAGCTGGGCCTCGAGCTGGCGCCGCTCGGTGATGTCTTCCGCCACGCCGGCCACCCGCACCACCCGTCCGTCCGCGTCGCGCACCGGGAAGGCCTGGTCGCGGATCCAGCGGATGCTCCCGTCCGGTCGGACGATCCGGTACTCCTCGTCGTAGGTGCCGGCCGCCTGCCGGGTCATGGCGGCCTCGAGCACCCGCTCCCGGTCCTCGGGGTGGATGGCGTCGAGCCAGTCGCCCGGGTGGTCGTACAGCCGCTGGCAGGACCGGCCCCAGATCGCCTCGTAGCCGGGGCTGATGTACAGCATCTGGTGCTTCCCCACCGCGGTGAGCCAGAATACCTCGCGGATGCTCTCCGCCAGCTGGCGGAAGCGGTGCTCGGTGTCGCGGAGGGCCTCCTGCGCCGCCAGGCTGGCGGTGATGTCCTCGCTGAAGACGAGGATGCCGCCGACCGCGCCGCTGGCCTCCAGCCAGGGCCGCACTTCCCAGCGCAGCCAGTGTACCGAACCGTCGGCGCGCACAAAGCGGTCGGCGTCCTCCCGGACCACCTCGCCGGCCAGGGCGCGGCGGTGCACCGCGCGCCACGTCTCGCCGATCTCGGGGAAGACGTCGTAGTGACAGAGCCCGCGCAGGTCGCGGTCGCCGAGAGCGTAGTCGGTGAGCCAGCGGCGGCTCACGCTCAGGTAGCGCATGTCGCGGTCGAACATGGCCAGCGAGGCGGGGGCGTGCTCCACGAAGAGCCGCATCCGCTCCTCGCTCTCCCGCAGCGCCTGCTCGGCCAGCTTCCGGTCGGTGACGTCCAGGAAGACGCCGAGGATGTAGTCCTCGCCGCCCAGGTGGATGCGCTCGGCGGAGACCAGGGCGTGGCGGGCGGTGCCGTCCTTGCGGCGGAACGGATAGTCCACCTGCGCCAGCCGGCCCTCGGTGTCCAGCCGGTGCCACAGCGCCTCGTGGAACTCCGCCGGGATGAAGCCGCCGAGCTCCTGGGTGGTCTTCCCGAGGACCTCCTCGCGGGGGTAGCCGCTCAGGTCGCACATGACCTGGTTGATCTCGACGATGGTCCGGTCGGCGCAGCGCAGCATGACGCTGCCCGAGGGGCTGGCCTTGAAGGCCAGGCTGAGCCGCTCCTCGGAGGCGGAGAGCTCCCGCCGCAGGGCGCGCTGCTCGGTGAGGTCCAGGTAGGCGGCCACCAGGCCCATCACGCGGCCGGTGCGGTCGTGCAGCGGGGCGGTGCTGATGCTCACGTCGATGCTGCGGCGGTCGCGGGTCATCCGCCGGGTCTGCAGGTTGCGGAAGGGCCGCCCGGCGGCGACGCGCTGGCGCAGCTCGTCGTACTCGGCCTCCAGGTCCTTGGGCACGATCGGGAAGGGCAGGCCCAGCACTTCTTCGGCGCTCCAGCCGAAGAGCGCCTCCGCCGCCTGGTTCCACAGCAGCACCGTGCCGTCGTTGTCGAGCGCCACGATCGGCAGCGGGGAGGAGCGGACGATCGCCTGCAGCCAGTCTGACATCCCGCGCAGCGATTCCGCCGCCTGCTTTCGCTGCGAGATGTCCTGCACCGTGGCGATCCGGTACTGCACCGCCCCGTCGGCGCCGCGCACGCTGACGATGTCCACCTGCACATCCACCGCGCGGCCCTCCGGCCGCAGCATGCGGGCCTCGACCCGGGCCTGCCCCTCGCGATCGGCCTCCACCATGGCCTGCTGCACCCGGGGGCGGTCCGCGGCGTCGTACAGGTCGGCGATGGCCGCCCCGCGCAGCTCCTCCGCCGTCCGTTCCAGCAGGCGGGCGTAGGCCGGGTTGCACGCCATGAGCTGGTTGCGGCCCGGGATGCCCACCGCGATGCCGTGGGCGCAGTGCTCGAAGGCGTCGGCCCACTGCCGCAGCTCCCGCTCGGCCTCGTGCCGCGTCGTCACGTCGGTGATCGTGATCGCCGCGACCTTCCCCCCGCCCGGCAGCTCCACGATGGCGCCGCCGTAGCGGAACACCCGCCGCCACTCGGTGTCGAGCCGGCGCACCCGCAGCGCCACGTTGTCGATCCGCTCTCCCCGCAGGATGCGGCTGACGGGCCACTCCGCCTCCGGGAGGACGCGGCCGTCGAGGCCGCTCAGCTCGTAGAGGGCGGCGAACTCGGGGACCCGGAGCAGCCAGGCCTCCGCATCCCCGAAGCCATGCATCTGGAGCGCGGCGCGGTTCCAGCTGAGGAGGCGGCCCGAGAGGTCGGCCACCACCACCCCCTCGCCCAGGTGCTCCAGCACCGCCTGCACCCGCTCCTCGCTCGAGCGCAGCAGCGCCTCGGTGCGGCGCCGCTCGGTGGCGTCCTTGATCACGCCGTGCCAGGTGGTACCGCCGTCGGGGTCGCGTACCGGGATGGCGTGGGTCTCGGTCCAGACCTCCCGGCCGTCGGGCCGCCGGAAGCGGGCCTCGAAGTGCAGCGGGGTGAGGTCCCGGGCGGACGTGTCGATCGCCGCCAGGGTGCCCGCGCGGTCTTCCGGGTGGACCATGCCCATCAGGACCGTGGCGTCGCGCTGGAACTGCTCCAGCGGCACGCCATAGATGCGCTCGAGGCTGCGGCTGGCGTACGGGAAGTGGATCGGTCCCGATGGCGGCCGCCGGAAGGAATGCAGCGCGCCCGGGGAGGCGTCGGCGATCCGCGACAGCCGGGCCTGCTCCTCCGCGAGGGACGCGGTCGCCCGCCGCGTCTCCTCGATCTCGGTGCAGGCCCCGAACCATTCCGTGATCGTCCCGTCCGCGCCGCGGAGTGGCATGCCCTGGACGTCGAACCAGCGGTAGGCGCCGTCCGCCCGGCGCAGCCGCAATTCGGTGTGGTGGTCGGCGCCGGTGGCCACCGCCTGGCGCCACTCCGCCAGCACCCGGTCGCGGTCCTCCGGGTGGACCTGCTCCGACCAGCCGCTGCCGAGGTGCTCCGCCACGGCGCGGCCGGTGAACTCGGCCCAGTGCCGGCTCAGGAAGGTGCAGGCCCCGTCGGGCCCGCAGGTCCAGACCAGCTGCGGCAGTGAGTCCACCACCTGCTGGAAGCGTCGCCGGGGGGGGGGGCCGCCACCGGGGGCGAGCCCGGGCCTCGTGGATGTCGGTGAGCGATCCGACCCACTTGACGAGGGCCCCGGTGACCTCGCGCACCGGCGCGCAGCGCAGCTCGTGCCAGCGCCAGGCGCCGTCGTGCCGGCGGTGCCGGAACTCGGTCTGGAAGGGAGCGCCGCTCGCCAGCCCCGCCACCCGGCAGGCCACGGTGCTCTCGCGGTCGTCGGGGTGAATGGTCTCGATCCAGCGGGTGCGCATCTCCTCCAGGCTGTACCCGGCATACGCCAGCCCCGCTGGCTCATGAAGTCCTCGGTGCCGTCCGCCTGCATCGTCCAGGTGATGTGCGGCAGCCCCTCGGCCAGCTGCCGGAAGGTGGCCTCGCGGTCCAGCAGCGCCTCGCGCCACGCCCGCTCCGTGGTGATGTCGCGGATGGTGCCCACCATCCGTTGCGGCACCCCCGCGGCGTCGTACTGCGCCCGGGCCACGTTCTCGATCCACCGCACCTGCCCGTCGGGGCGGATGATGCGGAACTCCAGCCGGAACTGCTCCCGCCGGCCCACCGCCTCCGCCGATTCCCGGGCCACCGCGTCGGCGTCGTCCGGGTGGATCCGCCGCTCCCACGCCTCGACCGTGCCATCGAACTGGTCCGGCGTGAGCCCCACGATCGCGTAGCACTCCGGCGACCAGATCACGTCGTGGGTCCGGATGTCCCACTCCCACACCCCCGTATGCGTGGCCGCCAGCGCCAGCGCCAGCCGCTCCTCCTGCGCCGCGAGCGCGGCGGCGGCGAGCTTCCGCTCCGTGATGTCGGTGACGGTGCCGATCATCCGGGTGCGGGGGCCGTCGGCGCCGGGAAACCACCGCGCCAGGTTTTCCACCCAGCGGGTGCCCCGGCGCCCCACTACCCGGAACTCGTGCCGCAGCTCGGTCCCGTCCTCGAAGGAGCGCGTGGTGGCGGCCACCACCCGGGCGAGGTCCTCGGGATGCACGCAGCGCTGGAAGCCGGCCACCGTGCCGTCGAACGCCGGCGCGTCCATGATGTCGTAGCACTCGCGCGACCAGTACACCGCGTCGGTCGCGGGGAACCACTCCCACACGCCCATCTCCGCCGCCTGCAGCGCCAGCCGCAGCCGCGCCTCGCTCTCGGCGCGGGTGGACTCCACCAGCTGGTCCACGATCGGCCGGAGGGCCGAGGTGTCGGGTTCCGCGTCGTCGGCGAGGGTGAGCACGTCGGTCACCGCGATGACCTCGCCGCGATGATCCAGCACCGGGGAGGAGGTGAGCCACACCCGCACCCGGGTGCCATCCTTGCGCAGCCGCTCGGTGAGCACCGGCGGTCCGCCGCATGGCAGCGTGGCCGCCGCGGCGCGCAGCTCCGCGGGGATCAGCGCGGCCGCCGGGGTCCCCAGCGCCTCGGCGGCCCCGAGACCGAGCAGCGCGCTCGCGCCCGGGCTGAGGCTGGTGATGCGTCCATCGAGGTCGCGCACCAGGGCCGCGAGCGGAGCAGAGTCCATCGTGCCAGTATCGGTCAATGCAGCGGACGGGGTGAGCCGGAGGAGAACATCACGATCCTACGGTGCAGCCATCCGTGCCCGGGTGCAAGGAGGTGGCGAACCATGCACACCATCCAGCACATCTTCGGCCATGGCGGGATTTCGGCGCGGACAATCCCCGCACGAAACGCATGCCTTGTTCCCGGGCACTCACCGGGATGGCGCGTTCAGGCCGGGACCAGCGCGGCGAGGGCGGCGGTGAGGATGGGCGGGACCTTCGAGGCATCGTGCTGCAACAGCCGGGGCCGGGCCGGGTCGGCGTTGTCCACCACCACCTGCGCGGCGGCGCGCGGGCGGTGCTCCGCATGGTAGCGCCGCTGGCCCGGCACGTAGCGCCGGTCGAGCCGGCGCTCCACCTCCTCGCGGGCGCGGCCACGGGCGGTATCGCGCGCCACCAGGCGCGCCCGCGCCACGGCCTCGGGCGCCTCGAGGTAGACCGCGGTGACCGGGATCGTTCCCGAGGGGATCCGCCGCACGAACACCCCCTCGATGACCAGCACGGGGCGGGCGCCGAGCACCACGCGCCGCTCGGGGAGCGGGGCGCCCGCCAGGCCGTCGTAGGCGGGGATCATCAGCTCCAGTGCGCCGGCCGCGAAGGTGCGCACCAGCCAGCCCAGCCGCTCGAGGTCGTAGTACTGCTCGTAGTAGAGCGTGGCTTCGTCACCGCTGGCCCAGTCCAGGGGGCGGCGGAAGTCATCCACCCGCACCAGCACGGGGGTGGCGCCCGCCACCGCCAGCTCGGTGACCAGCCGCGCGGCGAAGGTGGACTTGCCGCAGCCGTCCACGCCATCGACGGTGATGATCGGGCGATTCATGAAGGCCAGCACTCCCGGGCCAGTGCCACCAGGGCGGCGTGATGGTGGCCGGCGCTCAGCAGCACCCCGCGATGATGCCCGACATCCGGCTGGTTGTATCGGAACGGTACGCCGTCGGCGTCGGTCACGGTGCCTCCCGCTTCGGTGACGATGAGGCCCGGCGCGGCGGTGTCCCACTCGTGCTCGCGGTCGTGCAGCGTGACGCAGCAGTCGAGCGCGCCCCCGGCGAGCAGCAGGTGCTTGATCGACGCGCCGCGCGGCTCCGCGGCCGCCGCGAGCCCGCCCCGCGCCAGGAACCGCTCCAGCGCCGGGTGCATGGCGGTGCGGGTGATGCCGGTGCGGTACTGCGCGAGCGGCCGCGCCGGCGCCACCGACAGCGGGTGGGCGCCCTGCGCGTCATGACGCAGCGCGCCGCCACCCCGCACCGCCACGTACACCGCGCCGTCCGCGGGCCACGCCACCGCCGCCACCACCGGCACCCCCTCCACCGCGAGCGCCACGTGCACCGCACAGTCGCCGGAGCCGGCCACGAAGTCGCGGGTGCCGTCGAGCGGATCGACGATCCACACCCGGTGGGCCCGGAGACGCGCGGGGTCGTCGGCCAGCTCCTCACTGAGGATGGCGTCGGCGGGGAAGGCGGAGCGCAGCACCGCGAGGATGCGCGCGTTGGCGGCGAGGTCGGTGGCGGTGACCGGCGAGCCGTCGGGCTTCTGCGCCGCCGGCGGCGCCGCGCCGGGCGGCGGGAAGAGCGCCGCCGCCGCCTCCGCCGCGGCGCGGGCCACGGCGAGTTCCTGGTCCCACGGTCCCGCGGAGGGCGCCAGCGGCATGGAGAGGCTCAGTCGAGGGTCTTGTGGAACCGGCGGACGCTGAGCGCCACGATCACGACGGCAAAGGTGCACAGCGCGGCGAGTTCCGGCCAGAGCGCCGCCGCCCCCACGCCCCGGAGCAGGATCCCCCGCAGGATCTCCAGGAAATAGGTGAGCGGAAAGGCCAGGCCGATCCACTGCGCCGCCTCCGGCATCGCCGCCCGGGGAAACATGAACCCCGACAGCAGGATGTTGGGCAGGATGAACATGAACCCCGCCTGCATCGCCTGCGCCTGGGTCTGCACCAGCGTGGAGAAGAAGAGCCCGATGCCCAGGCTCGCCACGATGAACGGGAACGCCATCAGGTACAGCAGCGGCAGGCTGCCCCGCAGCGGCACGTCGAACACCAGCCGGCCCAGCAGCAGGATGACGGTGATCTGCACGTACCCCACCAGCAGGAACGGCACGATCTTGCCGAGCATCAGGCTGGTGCGGTCGATCGGCGTGACGATCAGCTGCTCCAGCGTGCCCCGCTCCCGCTCCCGCACCACCGCCATCGCGGTGATGATCACCATGGTGATCGACAGCAGCACCCCGATGATCCCCGGCACGATGTAGGTGCTGCTCTCGAGCATCGGGTTGTACCAGGGGCGCACCCGCAACTCGGCGGCGCGGCGGCTCGGCGGCGCGGCCGTGGGTTGGAAGGCCAGGCCCGCCTGCGTGGCCCCCTGCAGCGCCGCCGCGCTCGACATCGGGTCGGCGGCATCCACCAGCACCTGGGCCTGCGCCCCGCGGCCGCGCTTCCAGTCGCGGGTGAAGTCATGGGGGATGATCACCGCCGCCGCGGCATCGCCCCGGCGGATCCACGCCTCCGCCTCCGCCCGGCTGTGGATGTGCGCGATGACGTCGAAGTAGGTGGAGTTCTGCAGCGTGGCCACCAGCGCCCGGCTCTCGCTGCTCCGCGCCTCGTCCAGCACCAGGGTGGGCAGGTGCCGCACCTCGGTGCGGATGGCGAAGCCGAACAGCATCAGCTGGATGGCGGGGATGCCCACCATCATGGCCAGGGTCAGCCGGTCGCGCCGCATCTGGATGAACTCCTTGCGGAGCATGGGCCAGAAGGCAAGGCGGGCGAACCAGCCGGCCCGGCGACGCGACGGCTCGGGCGTCATGCCGTGGCCCCGTCCCGTTCCTGCAGCGCGATGAACGCGTCCTCCAGCGTGGGCTGGCCCAGCTGCACCGTGATCTCGTGCGGCGCGCCCACCGTCACCAGCTTGCCCCGCCACAGGAGCGCCACCCGCCCGCACCGCTCCGCCTCGTCCATGTAGTGCGTGGTGACGAGGATCGTGGTGCCGCGCCCCGCCAGCTCGCGGATCACCTGCCAGAACTGCCGCCGCGCCGCCGGGTCCACCCCGGCGGTGGGCTCGTCCAGGAAGAGCACGTCGGGCCGGTGGCTGGTGGCGCAGGCCAGCGAGAGCCGCTGCTTCCACCCGCCGCTGAGCGTGCCCGCCAGCTGCCGGCGTCGCGGCGTGAACGCCAGCTCCGCGATCAGCTCCTCCACCCGCGCCTTCCCCTCCGCGCCCACCAGCCCGTACAGCCCGGCGTAGAAGCGCAGGTTCTCCTCCACCGTGAGGTCGTCGTACAGGCCGTAGCGCTGCGACATGTACCCGAGCCGCCGCCGCACCGCCTCCGGCTCCCGCACCACGTCGATCCCCGCCACCCGCGCCGTGCCGGAGGTCGGCGGCATCAGGCCGGTGAGCATGCGGATGGTGGTGGTCTTGCCGGAGCCGTTGGAGCCGAGCAGCCCGAAGATCTCGCCCCGCTGGATCACCAGGTCGAGCCGCTCCACCGCCACCAGCTCGCCGAAGCGCTTGTGCAGCGCCTCGGTGACGATGGCCGGCGCGCCCGCGGGTCCGGTCACGGCGCCGCCGGCCGGAAGCGCACGTTCACCGGGAGCCCCGGCCGGAACCCCGGCGGCGCGCTGTCGAGCGCCACCCGGCTCGCAAAGAGGAGGTCGGCCCGCTCCTCCTCGGTGAGTGCCGCGCGCGGGGTGAACTCGGCCTTGGGGCTCACCGAGAGGAGGTGGCCGCGGGCCGCCGGCTCGGCGGCTCGGGCACCCGGCGGCTCAGCCACCGTGACTTCGGCGGGGGCGCCGGCGGCGAGCGTGGCCAGCAGCGCGGCGGGGAGGTACACCCGCACCCAGCGATGACTCACGTCGCCCACGGTGGCGATGGGCGTCCCGGCCGGCACCACTTCACCGGGATCGGCGTGACGGCCCAGCACCACGCCCGCCACCGGGGCCAGCACGGCGAGCTCGTCCAAGTCGGCGGTGGCGCCGCGCAGCAGCGCCTCGGCACTCGCCACCTCGGCCTCGGCGGCGCGCACCTGGTCGCTGCGGCTGCCTTCCTGTGCGAGTGCAAGCACCGCGCGCGCCGCGTCGCGCCGGCGGGCCGCCGCCTCGGCGCCGGAGCGGATCCGGTCGTACTCCTGCTGCGCGATCACCTTGTCGGCCACCAGGCGGTTGGCGCGCTCCAGGTCCTTCGCGGCGCGGTCGGCGTCGGCCTCCGCGGCGGCCAGCTCCGCCTCCGCACGCGCCAGCTCCGGTTCGCGCGAGCCACGGCGCAGGTCGGCGAGCCGCGCGCGCGCCACGGCCAGCCGGGCGCGGCGGTCCTCCGCCTGCGCCGGGAGGGTGCGCTGGGTCAGGATGGCGATCGTGTCGCCGCCGGCGACGGTGTCGCCCTCCTGCACCCGGAGCTCCACGATCCGCCCGCCCACCAGCGGCGCCGCGTCGGATTCGTCGAGCTCGATGGTGCCGGGATAGGTGGTGCCGCCGTCGCCGCGGGCACAGGCGGCCAGCAGGAGGAGCGGGAGGAGGGCGGTCGGTCGACGCATCGAGTCACTCGGCAGGGCACGGATGGGTGGTCGGGGACACGCGGAGCCGCGCGGGGAATATGGCACGTCCGGCGGGGCGTGCGAGGGCCCCGTGCAGGGCGGGGCCGGGCGCCCTGTGGTCCGCCGGCTGGCCGGGGGCGTCCACCGGACGGACGCCGGCGTCACGCGCCCGTCACGGGAGCGCCACATGCACCGGGCGCGCCTTGCGCCGGGCGGGGGGGGGGCTCGCATCATGGTGGGGCCCGTCCGTCGATTGCTCCCCGGCAGCGCCCGAGGCCCCCGTGCGTCCCACGAGCGAGAGGTGGCACATGTTCCCGATGCTCCTGGCACTGGCGGTGTGCGGCGGCTGCTCCAGCGAGGAGCGGCTGCAGGGCCCGGGGCACCCGCCCGAGCCGCCCCCCGCGCTGGCCCGGCCGGTGGTGTCCCGGCTCAGCGCGCCGGCCGGGACCCGGATCGCGGTCGCGCTCGAGGCCACGCCCGCGGGCGGCGTGCTCCTCTCCGGGCTGCAGGGGGAGCTGCAGTTCGACCCGGCGGCGCTGCGCTACGTGGGGCAGGCGGGGTATGACTCGCTCCGGTTCCCGCTGGTGATCGTCAACGACCGCGCCGCCGACGCCGGCACGCTCGTGGTGCTGAGCGTCGACCCGTCGGGGCTTGGCCCCCAGACCGCGATCCTCGCCTTCGACGTGCTCCGCGGCGACTACGCCACGTCGCTCCGGTACCGCACCGACATGGCGGTCACGACGGCGCTGGCGGTGCTGCCGGACGGCGGCACCAGCGGCGAGGTCGGCGAGGACGCCGCGCTCCGGCTCCCCACCGCCCCGGTCCGCCTGGGACCCGCGCAGTGGACCCGGCTGCAGCGGCCCGGGGCGCTCCTCGGACGGCTCATCGACTCGATCCCGGCGGGGCGGCGGTTCGGCGACGTGACGGGCAATGGCGCGGTGGACGTGGTGGATGCCTCGCGGGTGGGGAACTGGGCGGTGGGGAATCCCTCGCCGGCCGGCACGCCGATCCCGGCGCCGGGGGACCTGGCCGAGCTGGTGGGGAACGTGGCGCCGTTCAACAGCCCGGGGCTGGGGGAGACGTCTGACACCAAGGGCCCGGGGTGGGACGCCAACTGTGTCCGGCTGTGGGACGTGCTGGATGCGGCGAACATCAGCAACGAGGCGGTGGGGAATGACAAGCCGGTGGTAGGGGAGGTGGTGCCGGGGGATGGAGTTGATGCGGCGACGGGGCTGCCGCGGCGAGGGACAGCGTGTGTAGTGTCGGACACCACACGCCCGGCGATCGTGAATGGAAGTGAACGGCAGACCAGCCCCGGCCCCACCGTAACAGATCCTACCGATCCCAGGTGGGCATATGACCGCCGGTCTTTCTCCGTTCGGTTTGATGACTCAACCAGTGGTCCAACCATCTGGGGCTTCCTGACCCGGTTCCGCGCCCACATCGTCGGCGGAAGCTCGAGACCCGGCACTCAGGGCTTGAATCGCTACCACATCGTCATCGCGGATCCCGGCCCATCATGGGGAGCATACGATTCGCTGTACCATGCCATGCGAGCGTCACCTGGCGTCGATTTCGTGCTGCCGGGCCCAAGCGGCACGTGGGTTCAAGTCCGCGGTCGTTACCCCATCGATCAGCACCTCGCGAGTGATCGCACCCAGTGGTTCGGAACAAGCAGGAACACGCAGCCGTGGTTGGCTATTCGCGCACCGCTCGCATGGGGCTGCGAAACAGGCCGCTACGGTGGCGTGCCGCCACGGGTCGGGATTGTGGACAATTTCCTCGATGCCTTGCCCAGTGATCTGCCACAGAGCCAGTCGCCGGTGCCATTCGTCGACTCCCTTCTGGTTGGAAACGACCTCTCCTACCGGACGCCAGCCCAGAAGTCTCATGGACCTCGAGTTGCGAGCCTGGTCACGGCCGTCGGCGACAATGGGGGCGGGATCGCCGGGGCGATCTGGAACAGCGATCTCCGCCTCTACCCGCTACAGCGAGACACCCTGAGCCCTGATCCCTATTCGGTCTCTGACCGGATCCAGGATCTCTTCATTCACGCCGGCGCCCCCGTTTCGGGGTCCCAGGTCCTGAATCTCTCTGTGGGCTTCCTGAACGGTGACAGGAACGATCATGTGACCTTCCTTCGAGAGGTCATCAAGGGGCAGTTCCTCGACCGCAATCCTGGCGGGCTCATTGTCAGCGCAGTGGGAGATGCAGTGACGGGTGCACCGGTCACCCCATTCGTCGCGCAACTTGCGGACACGAACTACCGTGATCCGGCTTTCCTCGCGGGGATCACCGCCCTCGATCGTGCGCTTGCGCAGCTCTACCTTGCCGGCGACTCGAACAGGATCGTTTTCGTCACAGGCTCGAACCGGGCCAGCCAGAAGTTCGCCCCAAGCAACTTCTGGCAAGGTGCCTCCCTCATTGCTGCCCCATCCGATGGTGTTCTCGGGTTGAACCCCGACGGGACCGCCTCCGAGGGGTCAGGGACTTCCTACGCTGCGGCATTCGTCTCCGGCGTCGCCGCGCAGCTATTCGCGATGGACCCGACGCTCACGCCCGCCCAGGTCAAGGACTACATCCTGCGCGGGGCCCAGGAGCCGAAGTTCGATCCGTTCACCGGGCAGTTCATCGCCGACTCGACCCAGCTGCGGCTGCCGGGCGCGCCCGGTCCAGTCTACCAGCTCGACGCCTATGGATCACTCACCCTGCTGTCCCGGGAGCGCGCGGGCGTGCCGGTCTGCGGGTATGAGGTTGCCGTCGGGAGCCAGCCGACGTGGGAGGTCAAACTGGCGCGGAAGGAAGCCGACACCCTCCGCATCCCGATCCCTGGCGGGGAGGCGCAGGGCGTCAGCGTGGCCCAAGGGGGCCGACGGCTGGCGGTCCGGGTCTTCAACCTGGCGACCGGGGTCTCCACATCGGTGTACAGTCACACCGGCGCGTTGCTGCACACGGCGCCAGGCGTGGAACGACAGTTCCTGGAGCGCGATACGGCCGACATCTCGGGAACCGGCGTGACGATCACCGGGCCATCCGGTTCGATGACGTACCCGAATGTGTTTGACCTGGTGGACGGGGGGCATCTGCTGTTCGCGCCGGGGCGGGTGCGCGTGGCACCGGACGGGATGCACGCGCTGGTCGAGAGCTACGCCGACGATGACCTGGGGTACCAGTGCCCCGATGGCACGGACGCGCTCCGGAGGGTCGACCGGGTCCACGCGGTGCCGCTGGGCTCCACGGGCCCGGCCATTCCGCTTCTCGACACCGACGTCGGGCTGTACTGCCCTGGCATCGATCCCGGGGAGTACACCGGCGGACTCTACTTCACGTGGAGCCAGGATGGGCTCCGGGCACTGGCGAACCGCTGGAGTCACTTCTACAACCCGCTCGATCCGAATGGCACCGTGACCGGCGAGAGCTCCCTCGTTCGGGAGTGGACGGTGGGCGGGATGGTCGCGTCGCACACGATCGCGCAACGCGGACTCAAGTACCCGCGCTACACGTCGGACGGGTTTGCCTGGCGCTTCTCGGAGTTCAGCGTCATCGGAGCCGCGCCTTCCTGCTGGACAACGACTCGCCAGCGGGCCAATCCGGGTTCTCCGATGCTCGAGGCCGGCGCGCCCACCGGGGCCGACTGCTTCCTGGCCGATTTCGAGCAGACGGGGACGCCCCTCATGCCCAACCTCCGCGCCAGGCGGAACCGCGCCGGGGCCCGGGCCGCCCGCCCAAACTGAGGCCCGCCGCCTTCCCGGAGCACAAACGCGGGGCCGGCATCGCCGCCGGCCCCGCGTGCCTTCCCCTCCCTCGGCTCCACCCCCCGAGCTTCCCCGCCCTCACCCGCTGCCGGCATTCGCCCCTGACGGGCTTGCGCGGCGGGGGGGGCGTAGGCTCCTGTGGTCCGCAGGCTGGCCGGGGCGTCCACCCAGGGGAACTTCCATGGCAACCGGAGGCGCACGCATGTGGCTCATGCTGGCAGGGCTGGCGGGGGTGTGTGGCGGCGGGTGCCGCGGCGAGGACCTCACCGCGCCGCGGGGCGCGGCGCCGGCGCCCGCGCGGGTGCTGGTGGTGGCCGACACCCTCTGCGTGCGGGCGCAGTTCACGATCACCGGGCCCACGTCGGTCACCACCAACTTCCCTACCGCGGCGGAGTGCCCGAGCGGGCTGCTGCTCACCCGCAGCCAGCCGGCCACCTGGGTGCAGACGCCCAACCGGCGGCTCAGGCTCTTCGTGCGGTTCCGGAACCTGACCGGGCAGGCGGTGCAGCTGCCGGTGCGGCTGTACCTGCCGGCCACCGGGACCACGGTGGTGCTGCCGGCGGGGACGCCGCCGAGCAAGGTCGTGGCGTACCAGCCGGACAGCAGCGAGGCGGGCGGGGGCGGGTGTGGTTCGTCGGGGGGAGCAGCGTACTGGCGGCGGGCGACTCGACCGCGGAGGACACGCTGACCTTCCAGGTGCAGTCGCCGGTGACCAAGGCCCGGTGGCAGTTTCAGGCGACGGTGGAAGTCAATGATACGACCACTCCGGTGCTGCCGAGCACCTGGGTACCACTCGAGGACTCGAGCTTCACGGCACCGGTTTCCTCGGCACGCGAGGCCCTCGTCTATCGCAAGCTTGTGTCTGTCGAATTCCTGCCTACGACAACCGGCACGATCATTCGTGCATTTATGACCAAGTATGGTGCGGTCGTCGCGGGTGGGTTTCCATGGGGTCCCCGAGGGAGCTATGTCTTCGAGGTCCCTGACCCCGGATCGAGTCTGGCGGCGGTTGATTCCCTTCTCGCGCTCATGCGTTCAGAGCCGGGCGTCGCCGACGCGGGGCGCCTCTACTATCGTGATGTGCTTCAGCCCCGTGGGCGTTACCCGGTCGATGGGGCTTCGGGGAGGGCGGCATGGGCCGATACGGCCACCGCAACCGTCGCATGGCGGGCCGTACGGGCACCGCTCGCCTGGGGTTGCGAGAATGGTCAATATGGCGCCACGGCCGTCCCTGTCGCGATGCTTGACGTGACCCTCGATGCACTTCATGACCTTCCAGCGATTAGGCGCGCAGGAACAAGCGTGCCAGTTAGGCAAGATGCCCTTCTTGTCGGCGCTGGCACTTCCGCCAAGATCATGCGTTCGCATGGGATGGCCCTTGCTGGAATCGTCACAGCTATCGGGAACAACGGTCAAGGGATTGCGGGGCTGCTGTGGCAATCGACAGCGGTGTTCTACCCGTACGGGCGAAATGACTCTACGATCTCGAACCGGCCCGATTGGCTCCTGAAGGCGGTGCAGCCGGATCTGTTGGCCACGGGCGCTCACATCCTCGTGACATCGTCGGCGGACGGCGAGGCGGCCGACTCAAGCCGTGTCGCAAAGTACAGGGCCTTCCTTGAGCCGTGGTTGCAGCAGGATTCGAAGAACCTGTTTGTCTACCCCATGGACGAAGGGCCTCTTGGGCAGAGTGGGATCGTCACCTCACTCGCATCTGTTGCGGCAACAGTGATCCCGGGCCTCAAGGCAACCGACCGTGCTGTGGCTCAGCTTGCGCTGCTCTATCCGGATCAGATCCTGCTCGTGGGCGGGTCGCGCCCCGGATCGCGGACCTTCTGGCCGCAAAGCGGCTACTGGAGCGGACCTGGCGGCACGGCGATCCTGGCGCCGGCGGAAAACGTGCTCACCCTGGCGCACTCGGCGGACTTCGGCTCCGATTCGCGCCTCGCGGATGGCACCTCTTACGCCGCACCTATGGTCGCTGGCGTGGCCGCGCAACTCATGGCGATGGATTCGACGCTCACTGCTGCCCAGGTGAAGGACTACATCCTGCGCGGGGCGCAGGAGCCGCTTCTCGACAGCGTCACGGGGCAGCCGGTGCCCCGCCTGCCAGTGCCCGGTGCGCCAGGCACCATCTACCAGCTCGACGCCTACGGCTCGCTATCGCTCCTCTCCAAGGAGCGGATGGGCACCCCGGTCTGCGGCATCCCGGTCTCCGTGACCCAGCAGAACCCCAGCTACATCCGGCTGGAGCGGACGCCGACGGCCATCGAGTCCTTCCCCGTGGCCGCACTGTCTGGCGCCCAGAACCCCTCCGTGGCCCAGGGCGGGCGGGTCATCTCCGTCACCGACGGCGACAAGTACGGCACCACCGGCGTGGATCGGATCACGGCCACGCTGCAGAACGGGGCCTGGGGTGAGCGCGCCCGCACACCCTGGGACGGGGCAACCTTCGAGCGCTGGTACCTCGAGGAAGACACCGCGCTGGTTCAGCTGGTGCCGGGGCCACCCAATACCTTCTTCACGGACCGGTTCGTCCTCCGGCTCAGGCACCCCGACGGGAGCACCACCGGGCCGATCAACATGTGCGAGGCCGACCCGCCCGGGGCGTGGCAGTACCTCGTCGAATGTGCCTGGAGCATCTCACCGTCAAGCGCCGACTACGCCACGGATGTTCTCTGGCAGATCTCGCATGTGCCGGCGCAGGTGCTGCAGCGATTTTCCCTGGTGTCCACCAGCCCCGGCAGCCCGACCCGGATGCTGGAGTTGCCATGGTCGACCAACTACGGAATCCACGGCCCAGCCGCCTGGACCCCTGACGGCCGCCGCTTCCTGCAGGTCCTGAGCACCTCGCCGTTCATTCCGGCGGCAGGCACGGTGCTCAACTACGAGTATGGCACCGCCTGGACGCCACGCGCTATCGCCGTGCCACCGGGCGGCGCGGCGTTCGGCACGATGAGCTTCATCGAGGGCGGGGCAGGTGTCCGCAGCACAGAGATCACCGGCGGTAGCTGCGTCACGACGGTGCGTGGCGCGCACGCGCTGGCACTCGGCTCGACCCTCGGCGGGTGTGATACCATCGGGAGGGTCTTCCCCAACTTGGCGGGCCCGCTCGCGGCGCGGGGAGCGCCGGCGGCTTCGACGCGAGTGCGCACCGGGGCACCCAGCCGGCGGGTGGTGGCGAACTGAGGTGCGCGCCTGTCAGGCGCCGGCGCGATCCCCGCGGGGCCGGCATCGCCGCCGGCCCCGCGTGCCTTCCCCTCCCTCGGCTCCACCCCCCGAGCTTCCCCGCCCTCACCCGCTGCCGGCATTCGCCCCTGACGGGCTTGCGCGGCGGGGGGGGGGGGGGGCGTAGGCTCCTGTGGTCCGCAGGCTGGCCGGGGGCGTCCACCCAGGGGAACTTCCATGGCAACCGGAGGCGCACGCATGTGGCTCATGCTGGCAGGGCTGGCGGGGGTGTGTGGCGGCGGGTGCCGGGGCGAGGACCTCACCGCGCCGCGGGGCGCGGCGCCGGCGCCCGCGCGGGTGCTGGTGGTGGCCGACACCCTCTGCGTGCGGGCGCAGTTCACGATCACCGGGCCCACGTCGGTGACCACCAACTTCCCCACCGCCGCGGAGTGCCCGAGCGGGCTGCTGCTCGCCCGGAGCCAGCCGGCCACCTGGGCGCAGACGCCCAACCGGCGGCTCAGGCTGTTCGTGCGGTTCCGGAACCTCACCGGGCAGGCGGTGCAGCTGCCGGTGCGGCTGTACCTGCCGGCCACCGGGACCACGGTGGTGCTGCCGGCGGGGACGCCGCCGAGCAAGGTGGTGGCGTACCAGCCGGACAGCAGCGAGGCGGGTGGGGGGCGGGTGTGGTTCGTCGGGGGGAGCAGCGTGCTGGCGGCGGGGGACTCGACCGCCGAGGACACGCTGACCTTCCAGGTGCAGTCGCCGGTGACCAAGGCCCGGTGGCAGTTTCAGGCGACGGTGGCCAGTGTAGGCAGCGGTTCGGGCGTACCCGCCCTTCCCCCTGACTCGATTTCGTCAGCAACGTGGCTCGCCCTGCACGACACGCTCAACCTGGAACCAGCATCCGCCGCATATCCGATTCCATTCCCACGCAATCTCATTCTGGTGACGTTTCGGGAAAACACGCCGCTTGGTGAGAAGCAGGCAGCGATCGACGCCATCGGGGTCAGGTTGTCGGGGGAAACCCGATCGGGAATGGTGGGGTGTACTACGTCACGATCGCCAGCGACGGCACGACGACCCCACTGTTCAATGCGATCGCACAGTTGAAGTCGTTACCGCAGGTGTTACTTGCGACCCCGGAGTTGGTGCCATTGTCACCCGGGTACCTCCGACCCACGGACGGTCTCGGGTGGCAGCCGGCTGATTGGAGGGTTGGCCCGAACGACGCGCCCAGCGGGGCTAACTGGGCGTTGGAGGCGATTCGCGGCCCCCTGGCATGGGGGTGTGAAACCGGAGACTCGCTTACGAAGGTCGGCGTGCTCGATACGCAGTTCGACAGTCTCCCCGAGTTTGTCGGAATAGTGGATCCTTCATCGGCGCCATTGTATGGGACCCCGGGCGCGCTTGGGCACGGCACTGCGGTCCTATCAGTACTTTCCGCCAATGGCAACAATGGCTTGGGAATCAGCGGGATCATGTGGCGCAGTCGGGCATTCATCCGAGAGGTTGCCACGCGACCTGGCGATGCGACGAGTCACACGGCTAGTGGCATAGTATCGCTGACCCGACAAGGGGTCCGAGTGATCAACCTCTCGCAGTGGCTAGATTGGGAGCTCTACAAGGGTGTGCTGGGGCGCAATCGACCCGTGACGGCAGATACCGTGCACGTCAACCACATTCTCCGGCAACTCGTCACAGCAATAAGGAATGCTACCGGCCTCCCGGGAGCGGCGCCACCGCTGATCGTCCTGATCGCGGGAAACAAGCCCATTGATGCATACATGAATGGCCTCGGAGGCCTGGTGGACACGTTTCCGCAACAGGTGCTCGTCGTCGGAGGAAGCGACTCCCTGGGGCAACTGTATGATTCGAGTGGGAGGGGACCACGGGTTGAGTTGGTCGCTCCAGCCGTTGGCGTAGCAACCCTCGACCGCGCCGGTACGCCCAGGACTGGGACCGGGACTTCGGTCGCAGCACCGCTCGTCTCGGGTGTCGCCGGGCTGCTTCTCTCATTCGACCCCACCTTGACTGCAGCACAGCTCAAGACGCTGCTGGTCGATGGAGCGGTCATCGGGGGCAGCACGGCGGGCGGAATCCCTATTCTGAACGCCTACGAGTCCCTCCGGCTGGCGGCCCAGCGCCCGGGGCGCCGGTCTGCGGCAACCGCATGTGGCGGCGCGGCCTCAACGTCGTGGTGCGGCGCACCCCGACGGTGACCGACACCTTCCGCTGGACAGCCCCTGACACGGTCATCGCCCTGCTCGGGCCTCACGGCGGCAAGTACCTCGGGGCCCGGAACGCGAAGGGCTGGCTGTTCCAGGGTGGGCAATGGGTCTTCACGCAGGCGCCGACCTTCACGGCCAGCGGGGTCGAGAACTCGCGCTTCGGCTTCTCCCATGATGCCGACAGTTCCGGCTACGAACATGGTAACGGCGCGACCACGGAAGCCGTGCGATATACCCAGCCCACCCCATTGGCGGTCTTTCAGGGATATCCGGCAAGCTGGCAGACGGCCCCGACCTGCAACTGCCTGGCGTACGCCGGGTGGGACGGGATCGGGAATCAACTGCTCGTGGCGGTGCACCCGACGGTCCTGGACTCGGCGGCCGACGTGTATGCCGTCAAGATCGGGACGGGTGCCTCGCGGAAGCTGTTCACGCTGCCCAAGGCGTTCTATGTCCTCAAGACCGTCTCCGGAAGATGGGGCGGAAGTCGCGGTCTCTTACAACACCGTGTCCCAGTTCGCGAACCCGCCCCAAATCCCGCTCAGCGGGCCCTGCTACACGGAATTCCGGTCGATGGCGACCGGGCAGCTCCTGGAAGGCCCCTACCAGACCGAGTGCGACCTCGGCTCCGGCAGCGTGGCCGCAGGCGCGCTGGCCCGGTGGGAGGCGATCGCTGAGGCGTATGGTGTCCCACTGGCGTGGTCAGCCGGCGCCCCGGCGAGCGCGCCTCTCCGGGGCCCCATGCGGCCCGGTCAGGCCCCGTAGGGTCTGAAGCCCACCGGTCCCTGGCGAGTCGTGGCGAACTGAGGTGCGCGCCCGTCGGGCGCCAGCGTGATCCCCGCGGGGCCGGCATCGCCGCCGGCCCCGCGCTCTATTCCCTCCCTCAGCTCCACTCCCCGCGGGCCTCCCCGCCCCCACGCACGACCGCCAATTGTGCCTGACGGCCTTGCGCGGCGGGGGGGGGGGGGGGCGTAGGCTCCTGTGGTCCGCCGGCTGGCCGGGGGCGTCCACCCAGGGGAACTTCCATGGCAACCGGAGGCGCACGCATGTGGCTCATGCTGGCAGGGCTGGCGGGGGTGTGTGGCGGCGGGTGCCGGGGCGAGGACCTCACCGCGCCGCGGGGCGCGGCGCCGGCGCCCGCACGGGTGCTGGTGGTGGCCGACACCCTCTGCGTGCGGGCGCAGTTCACGCTCACCGGACCCACGTCGGTGACCACCAACTTCCCCACCGCCGCGGAGTGCCCGAGCGGCCTGGTGCTCACCCGGAGCCAGCCGGCCACCTGGGTGCAGACGCCCAACCGGCGGCTGCGGCTGCTGGTGCGGTTGCGGAACCTCACCGGGCAGGCGGTGCAGCTGCCGGTGCGGCTCTACCTGCCGGCGACCGGGACCACGGTGGTGCTGCCGGCGGGGACGCCGCCGAGCAAGGTGGTGGCGTACCAGCCGGACAGCAGCGAGGCGGGCGGGGGCGGGTGTGGTTCATCGGCGGGAGCAGCGTACTGGCGGCGGGCGACTCGACCGCGGAGGACACGCTGACCTTCCAGGTGCAGTCGCCGGTGACCAAGGCCCGGTGGCAGTTTCAGGCGACGGCGAGCGCAGTGGCCGGAGGTGGGCCGGTGCCCGCCCTGCCCCCAGACTCCATCCCATCGTGGGTGCTGGCGGACTCGAGCATCGACGGAAATGGGTACACAAAGCGCCTACTTGAGGTGCTCTTCTTGGCGAGCGCACCACAGGCTGAACGCCAATCGGCACTCCAGTCCGTTGGGGGCACGGTAGTCGGTGGCTTACCCATGAGTGATGGAGATGGTTACTACCTAGTTCAGTTGCCGGATGATGGAAGTGGGGCCCTTCTAGACTCAGCAGTCGTGCAGCTGATGCTGTTGCCAGCAGTGCAGCATGCGGCCAGACAATGGCGCGGTACTGGTCCTACCTACCTTCGCCCGGACGACGGTGTGAACTGGCAGAGGCAGGACTGGCGCCTCCCACTTGACAGCGCGCTGGGAGACAATTGGGCCTTGGAGGACGTTGCCGCACCGTTCGCCTGGGGCTGCTCTACGGGGGACACCTCGGCACACGTTGCCGTTCTCGATCATGCATTTCAGCCAACCGAAGTAGCAAGCAATGTCTCCGTCGGATCCAGTGTATTAGGGCGATACCCTGCGGACCCACGGCTACATGGGACCATTGTGTCGAACATCCTTGCGGCGCGGGGAAATGACAGCAGCGGTATGACCGGGATCATGTGGCGGGCCGGTCTTCACTTGCAGGACTTCGGCACGTCGCACCCAACCCCGAGCCAAATCGGAAGGGAAATCGAGAGAGCTGGGGCGGCCGGGGTGTCCATCGTAAACCTCTCGTACGGGTGGGACATTCCTTGGGGGCCCTACGTGCCGACTGGCGCGGCTCAGGACACAGCATTCGTCTGGCGCCAATTGGCTCCGATGATGCGGTACCTCAGAAAGTCCCAACAATCTGGGAAACTTCCACTTGTTGTAGTCAGCGCAGGGAACTACCCGGTCGATGCGTTGCTGATCGGGTACCCTGCGCTGAAGGATAGCTTTCCCTCAAACTTTCTTGTCGTGGGCGCCAGCACAAAGGCCCCGCGAGGGCGATGGATCAGCGTTGGAACAGGCCAGGCCTCTGCGGTTGGTCCCCGTGTCGACATCTATGCCCCGGGAGAAGGGGTGTTCACCTATGGGCCGGGAGGGTACGGTCCAGGCAGCGGCACCTCTGAGGCTGCACCGATTGTTGCGGGTATCGCCGGGCTGCTGAAGAGCTTCAACCCCAACCTGACGGCCGCAGAACTGAGAGACCTGGTGATCAACGGGGCGGTAGTTGGAGGTCGCAATGTCGTTCGAACCCCGGGGACTTCGGATAGCGCGCCTCTTGCAAACGCCTACGAGTCCCTCCGGCTGGCGGCCCAGCGCCCGGGGGCGCCGGTCTGCGGCAACCGCATGTGGCGGCGCGGCCTCAACGTCGTGGTGCGGCGCACCCCGACGGTAACCGACACCTTCCGCTGGACAGCCCCTGACACGGTCATCGCCCTGCTCGCGCCTCACGGCGGCAAGTACCTCGGGGCCCGGAACGCGAAGGGCTGGCTGTTCCAGGGTGGGCAATGGGTCTTCACGCAGGCGCCGACCTTCACGGCCAGCGGGGTCGAGAACTCGCGCTTCGGCTTCTCCCATGATGCCGACAGTTCCGGCTACGAACATGGTAACGGCGCGACCACGGAAGCCGTGCGATATACCCAGCCCACCCCATTGGCGGTCTTTCAGGGATATCCGGCAAGCTGGCAGACGGCCCCGACCTGCAACTGCCTGGCGTACGCCGGGTGGGACGGGATCGGGAATCAACTGCTCGTGGCGGTGCACCCGACGGTCCTGGACTCGGCGGCCGACGTGTATGCCGTCAAGATCGGGACGGGTGCCTCGCGGAAGCTGTTCACGCTGCCCAAGGCGTTCTATGTCCTCAAGACCGTCTCGGAAGATGGGGCGGAAGTCGCGGTCTCTTACAACACCGTGTCCCAGTTCGCGAACCCGCCCCAAATCCCGCTCAGCGGGCCCTGCTACACGGAATTCCGGTCGATGGCGACCGGGCAGCTCCTGGAAGGCCCCTACCAGACCGAGTGCGACCTCGGCTCCGGCAGCGTGGCCGCAGGCGCGCTGGCCCGGTGGGAGGCGATCGCTGAGGCGTATGGTGTCCCACTGGCGTGGTCAGCCGGCGCCCCGGCGAGCGCGCCTCTCCGGGGCCCCATGCGGCCCGGTCAGGCCCCATAGGGTCTGAAGCCCACCGGTCCCCGGCGAGTCATGGCGAACTGAGGTGCGCGCCCGTCGGGCGCCAGCGTGATCCCCGCGGGGCCGGCATCGCCGCCGGCCCCGCGCTCTATTCCCTCCCTCAGCTCCACTCCCCGCGGGCCTCCCCGCCCCCACGCACGACCGCCAATTGTGCCTGACGGCCTTGCGCGGCGGGGGGGCGTAGGCTCCTGTGGTCCGCCGGCTGGCCGGGGCGTCCACCCAGGGGAACTTCCATGGCAACCGGAGGCGCACGCATGTGGCTCATGCTGGCAGGGCTGGCGGGGGTGTGTGGCGGCGGGTGCCGGGGCGAGGACCTCACCGCGCCGCGGGCGCGGCCGCCGGCGCCCGCACGGGTGCTGGTGGTGGCCGACACCCTCTGCGTGCGGGCGCAGTTCACGCTCACCGGACCCACGTCGGTGACCACCAACTTCCCCACCGCCGCGGAGTGCCCGAGCGGCCTGGTGCTCACCCGGAGCCAGCCGGCCACCTGGGTGCAGACGCCCAACCGGCGGCTGCGGCTGCTGGTGCGGTTGCGGAACCTCACCGGGCAGGCGGTGCAGCTGCCGGTGCGGCTCTACCTGCCGGCGACCGGGACCACGGTGGTGCTGCCGGCGGGGACGCCGCCGAGCAAGGTCGTGGCGTACCAGCCGGACAGCAGCGAGGCGGGCGGGGGGCGGGTGTGGTTCGTCGGGGGGAGCAGCGTACTGGCGGCGGGCGACTCGACCGCGGAGGACACGCTGACCTTCCAGGTGCAGTCGCCGGTGACCAAGGCCCGGTGGCAGTTTCAGGCGACGGCCCAACTCCCTGGCCGCCCAACTATTCCAACGACAATCTGGCCATCGAGTCCCCTGCAGGCTCCCAGTCCGCAGGACACTGCGAATGTCTACTATCGTGATGTCGTCGGCGTCCTGTTTGACGACTCCACGAGCGCGCAAACCGTCTCTGCGGTTCTCGGCAAGTACCACGGAACCGTCATCGGTGGATCTGCGCTGCCGAGTGGAACCGGGGAGTACTATGTCCAGGTCCCTGATCCGGGCCCAGGACTCGTCGCGCTCGATTCCGTGATCGGGTTGCTCAATGCGGAGAATGGGGTGCGTCGCGCGAGTCGGATAGCCATCAGGCTTCGACTGAATGTGCGGGGGCGGTATCCCAATGACGGCACGTTCGCTGCTCGAGCGGATTGGTTCCAGCGGCCGGCGCCGGTAGGCACCGCTTCTCGTCTTAGTATCAGGGCACCGCTCGCTTGGGGTTGTGAGACCGGTACGTACGGAACACAGCGGGTTCGGGTGGGGGTGGTGGACGTTTCGTTTGAGCAAGGACACGGCGACCTTGATACCGCCAACGTGGAGCTCTTCCCCCTGCCGCCTGGTGCAGTATTGTCGCCAGCCCCCATACTCTCAGGTGCTGGAGGAGTGGTCACCCGAGCTCATGGAACCGGGGTAGCCGGTGTGTTGGCGGCAGTCGGGGACAATGGAAGTGGCGTGGCCGGGGTGGTATGGAGCGCAGATCTGAACCTCTACCACTACGGGGTAGATTCGTTCTTGACCAACGCCCCAGACCTGAGGTTCGAGGATGCCCTCAGGGCTGCGGCGTCGGCGGGCACTCGCGTCGTTACAACCTCGGTCGCATTTGGCGATCCGCATGATCTGAACCTGGTGGCCCGCCTCCGGGACGCGCTTGAATTCTTTCTCCAGGACCCCAATGCGGTCTTCGTCATCGCCAACGGAAACGACACCCTGCGCGTCCCCATTGCACAGGTCGCCACGGGCGTGGACCCTCAGGTGACTGCAGTTGATCGGGCGGCGGCAGAGTTGTATGCGACGCGTGGCAGCCAAATCGTTTTTGCCGCCGGTAGCGATGGTGGAACTGCAGTGTGGTACGCCAGCAACGTGTGGATTGGCGCAACCTCCGTGGCCGCTCCCGCTGAGGAGATCCTCTCGCTGGGAAGAACCACAGAGCCACAGCCTGGTTTTCCCGCGGGCACGAGGGCGTATTCCGGGACCTCCTTCTCGGCTCCGTTCATCGCCGGCACTCTCGCTGCGTTATTCGCGATGGATCCGACCCTCACTGGGGCAATGGCGAAGGACTACTTGCTGCGCGGGGCCCAGGATTCGCTGCTCGACAGCCTCACCGGGCAACGGCTGCCGCGTCAACCGCTCCAGGTGGCCGGAGCGCCGGGCACCATCTACCAGCTCGACGCCTACGGCTCGCTATCGCTCCTCTCCAAGGAGCGGATGGGCACCCCGGTCTGCGGCATCCCGGTCTCCGTGACCCAGCAGAACCCCAGCTACATCCGGCTGGAGCGGACGCCGACGGCCATCGAGTCCTTCCCCGTGGCCGCACTGTCTGGCGCCCAGAACCCCTCCGTGGCCCAGGGCGGGCGGGTCATCTCCGTCACCGACGGCGACAAGTACGGCACCACCGGCGTGGATCGGATCACGGCCACGCTGCAGAACGGGGCCTGGGGCGAGCGCGCCCGCACGCCCTGGGACGGGGCAACCTTCGAGCGCTGGTACCTCGAGGAAGACACCGCGCTGGTCCAGCTGGTGCCGGGGCCACCCAATACCTTCTTCACCGACCGGTTCGTCCTCCGGCTCAAGCACCCCGACGGGAGCACCACCGGGCCGATCAACATGTGCGAGGCCGACCCGCCCTCCACCTGGCAGTACCTCGTCGAATGCTCCTGGGCCATCTCCCCCGCGGCCGATTTCTTCGCCACCGCGGTGATGTGGCAGACGTCATTGTCCACCCCGTCGCTCCAGCGCTTCAGCCTGGCGCCGGTGGGGAGTGATGCCCCAACCCGCATGCAGGAGTACCCCTGGGACGGGAACTTCGGGGTGAGCGGCCCGGCGGCCTGGACCCCTGACGGCCGCCGCTTCCTGCAAGTCCTGAGCACCTCGCCGTTCATTCCGGCGGCAGGCACGGTGCTCAACTTCGAATACGGCACCGCCTGGACACCACGCGCTATCGCCGTGCCTCCGGGCGGCGCGACATTCGGCTCTATGACATTCATCGAGGGCGGGGCCGGTGTCCGCAGCACGGAGATCACCGGCGGGAGCTGCGTCACGACGGTGCGTGGCGCGCACGCGCTGGCACTCGGCTCGACTCTCGGCGGGTGTGATACCATCGCGAGGGTCTTCCCCAACTTGGCGGGCCCGCCCGCGGCCCTCGCGGCGCGGGGAGCGCCGGCGGCTTCGACTCGGGTGCGCACCGGGGCGCCCAGCAGGCGGGTCATGGCGAACTGAGGTGCGCGCCCGTCGGGCGCCAGCGTGATCCCCGCGGGGCCGGCTTCGCCGCCGCCCCCGCACATCTCACCCCCCACCCGCCAGCACCCACCCCGCCACGCGCACCACGCCCCACGCCGCCGCGATCGCGAGCAGGAGCAGCAGCAGGCCGAGCCCGGCGAGCAGCAGCGTGCTCCGCCGGTGGGTCTGGTGCGGCGCCGCCTGCCACCGCTCGATCAGGGCCAGGTTGCGCTGGTTGCTCTTCCAGCCCAGGTCGAAGAGGTCGCCGAGCAGGGGGATGGTGCCGATGGCGAGGTCGAGGGCCACGTTGAGGAGGAGCCGGAAGAGGACGCTCACCGGCGCGCCGAGGCGCCACGCGGTGTACACGCCGAACCCGCCCATGAGGCCGCCGGCGGCGTCGCCCAGGCCGGGGACGAGGCCGAGGAGGGCGTCCCACCCGAAGCGGATGGAGGTGCCGGGGATGCGGAAGCGGCTGTCGAGCTGCCCGGCCAGCCGGCGATACCGTTCGAGCCCGTGGCTCATCTTCCCTCTTCCCTCTTCCCTTTTCCCCGCCGTTCCTACGGCTTGAACCGCCCCGCCTCCTCCGCCGGCCGCCACGGATGCCGCGGCTCGAAGTACCGCCACAGGAGCGCGCTCACCTTCCGGATGAGCACCCAGCCCTCGTTGGGCGGGTCCCAGGAGGTGTCCTCCTGGTTCTTCGTGATGACGCAGAAGACGTAGTCCCCCGAGGGGGCGTTGACCAGCACCACCTCGGAGCGGGAGCGGTCCACCGCCCCCACCTTGCTCGCCGCCTGCACCCACGGTGGCAGCGCGGAGAGCGCCTCGCCGGTGTAGTAGCTGCGGGTGAGGTGGCGGTACATCTCCTGGCTCGCCGCGGGGCTCACCGCCTGGCCCTGGCGGATCATCACCAGCAGCCGCGCCATCTCGCGCGGGGTAGTCTGGCCCCAGCCGTAGGCGGTGCGGTGCTCCTCCCGCCCCGGGGTGCGGCTGTTCACCCGGGTGGCCTCGAAGCCGTGGTCGTACAGCCACCCGTTGATGGTGCTGCCGGTGCCGGCCAGCCACTGCAGCCACAGCGACGCGGTGTTGTCGCTGGTGGTGATCATCATCAGGGTGAGCTTGGAGAGGGGAACGACGGTCGAGTCCTTGAGCCCGCCGATCAGGTCCTCGCCAGGGTAGCGCAGGGAGTCGGTGTAGACCAGCGGCTGGTGGACGTCGAGGTAGCCCTTCTGGATGGCGTCGAAGGTGGCGACGAGGATCGGCACCTTGATCATGCTGGCGGTGGGAAAGACGCTGTCGGCGTGGATCGCCGCGCTGCGGCCGGTGGGGAGGTGCCGCACGTAGATCCCCACCTGGCCGCGGAAGCCCTGCACCAGCGAGTCGAGCCGGCGCTCAAGCCGCGGGTCGGGCCGCTCCCGGCCCTGCCCCGCGAGCGGCGCGGCGAGCAGGGCCAGGACGAGCAGGAGCCTCAATCGTTCTCCCCGAACGGCCGCGGATCCTCCCCGGTGATCGTGATGAGCGCCTTCCGCGCCATCGCGGCCACGTCGTCGTTGCGGTCGTCGAGCGCCTCACGCAGCGCCGGCACCGCCGCGATGGCGTCGGGCCCGATCTCCCGGAGCGCGATGCACACCGGGAAGCGCACCGTGGCCTCGGGGTCCTTGAGCGCCTCGATCAGCGCCGGTACCGCCGACCTGGCCGCGGGGCCCATGCCCCCGATGGCGTACGCCGCCTGGTTGCGGGTGTAGGGCGCCATGCCCTTGAGGTCGTCCACCCAGGCGCTGAGCGGGCGGTCCTGGAAGGTGGGCTCCTTGGGCGCGCGGCCGGCCTGGGCCGAGAGTCCGGTGGCGCCGAGCGCCAGCGCGAGGAGGGTGACGCGGAGCGTACGAGTCGTCATGTTTCGTCCTGCGACGGAGGGTGGAGGTTCCCGGTGAAGCTACACGCGCGCGCGGCGGCCCGACAGCGGGCGCCGGGGGCGCGGCGGAAACCTTGAACCCCGCGCCGCCGTACCGCTGCCGTTCCCTCACGCCAAGGTCCCGCTGATGCTGCTCGTCCTCCTCGCCGCCCTGCAGGGGCCGGTGGCCCCGCCCGCGCCCGCGCCCGCCCAGGCCACCGTGCCGGTGGCGGCCACCGACCCGCTGGTCTACGACGGCCGCGCCCGGCAGCTGCGCATCGAGCCCCCAAGCGGGACACCACCATCACGGTGGATGGCGTGCTCGACGAGCCGGCCTGGGAGGGCGCCGCGCGGCTCACCGGCTTCTCGCGCTTCCAGCCGGTCGACGGCATCCCGGCGGAGGACAGCACCGAGGTGCGGGTCTGGTACTCCTCCACCGCCATCCACTTCGGCATCCGGGCCCGCGAGCCGCACGGCGAGGTGCACGCCACCCTCGCCGACCGCGACCGCATCTTCAGCGACGACCACATCCTGCTCTTCCTCGGCACCTACAACGACAGCCGCCAGGCCTTCGTCTTCGCGGTGAACCCGCTGGGCGTCCAAGGCGACGGCGTCCTGGTGGAGCGGGGCAACCTGGTGGGCGGCGGGTTCAACGGCGGCAGCGCCCAGGCGCGCGAGTCGACCGACCTCTCGCCGGACTACGTGTTCCAGTCCAAGGGGCGGCTGGTCGAGGGGGGCTACGAGATCGAGGTGCGGATCCCCTTCAAGAGCCTGCGCTACCAGGCCCGGGCCGAGCAGGACTGGCAGGTGCACGTGCTGCGGCAGATCCAGCACTCGGGCTTCGAGGATTCGTGGGTGCCGGCGGCGCGGGCCAGCGCCAGCTTCCTGGGGCAGTCGGGCTCGCTGGCGGGGCTGCGCGGGCTCTCCCGCGGCCTCACCCTCGACTTCACCCCCGAGATCACCGGCCGGCTGGACGGCGCCCGGCAGGGCGGCGGCTGGGACTACGACCGCCAGGGCCCCGAGGTCGGCGGCACGGTGCGCTGGGGGATCAGCAACAACCTGGTGCTCAACGGCACCGCCAACCCCGACTTCTCGCAGGTCGAGTCCGACGTGTCGCAGATCCAGTTCGACCCGCGCGACGCCCTGTTCTTCCCCGAGAAGCGGCCCTTCTTCCTGGACGGCCTGGAGCTGTTCGCCACCCCGTTCAACCTGGTCTACACCCGGCGGGTGGTGCAGCCGGTGGGCGCCGTGAAGCTGGCGGGCAAGGCCCTCGGCACCGACGTCGGGTTGATCTCCGCCGTCGACGACCAGGTGGCCTCCCGCACCGGCGACGACCACCCGGTCAACAACGTGCTCCGGCTGCAGAAGGACGTCGGGTCACGCTCCCGCATCGGCGTCACCTACACCGACCGGCGCGACGGCGACGAGTGGAACCGGGTGGCGGCGCTCGACGGCCGCCTCGGGTTCGGCAAGACCAACTTCACCTTCCAGGGCGGGGCCTCCCGCAGCCGGGAATCCGGCCGCACCACCGGGGGCCCGATCTGGTTCGCGCGGATGACCCACAGCGGCCAGCGGGTGGCGCTCCGCTACTCCTTCTCGGGGATCGACCCGGCCTTCCGCACCCGCAGCGGCTTCGTCAACCGCACCGGCGACGTGAACCTCTCGCTCACCAACATCCTCATCGTGCAGGGGAAGCCGGGCGGGTTCGTCGAGAGCTTCACCCCCGACATCACGCTCAACGGCGTGTGGACCTACGACCGCTTCAAGGATGGCCGCGGCGTCCGCGACCCCAAGGCCCACTTCAACCTCAACGCCACGCTCCGGGGCGGCTGGCAGGTGGGGGCCTCCCTCCTGCTCGAGTACTTCAGCTACGACCCGCGGATCTACCGCAACTACGCGCTCGAGGCGCCCGGCCCGGGCGGCGTGGGGCTCGACACCATTCCGTTCACCGGCGGCAACGACAGGATCCCCAACCGCGACTACGCGGTGTCGTTCAGCACCCCGTCGTGGAGCGGCTTCTCCGCCAACGCTTTCTTCCTGATGGGGCTGGACGAGAACTTCTTCGAGTGGGCCTCGTCCGAGATCCTGTTCTCCGACTTCGGCCTGCAGTGGCGGCCCACCGACAAGCTCCGGGTGGAGGGGCGTTACCGCTGGAACCAGTACCGCCGGCGCAGCGACCGCACCCTGGCGGGCCGGCAGCGCATCCCGCGGATCAAGGTGGAGTACCAGCTGGCCCGGCCGCTGTTCATCCGGCTGGTGGGGGAGTACAACTCGGAGGAAGTCGACGCGCTGCGTGACAACCAGCGCACCGAATACCCGATCCTGATCTTCGATCCGGGGGTGGGCGACTACGTCCGCACCACGCCGCGCAGCGACAACGCCTTCCGGGGGGACGTGCTGGTGTCGTTCACGCCGACGCCCGGCACGGTGTTCTTCGCCGGCTACGGCAGCACGCTCACCGAGCAGGAGTCGTTCAAGTTCGACCACTTCCGGCGCCGGAGCGACGGCTTCTTCCTCAAGGGGAGCTACCTCATCCGGGTCGGGGGCTGAGCCCGGCGCCGCTCAGCCGCCCCGCGCGAACTCGTGGATGGCGTAGCCGTCGCGCAGCGAGGGCACCAGCCACCGGATCATGAAGGGGCTCACCTCCACCGCGCCGAGCTCCGCGGCGCGCAGCGCGATCGAGGTCTTGCCGCGGAGCGTGTACCCCGCCTCGAGGAACCGCGCCGCCGGGTCGGGCTCCACGCCCTCGAAGCGCGCCCCCAGCTCCTCCAGCACCCGGTGGATCTCCGCGCTGTACTTCCGCAGGAACCGCTCCTGCATGAGGTCGCAGAGCACCTCGTGCCGCGGCAGCGCCTTGCGCAGCACCTCGAGCAGCTGGTCCTTCTGCGCCGCGGTGAGGTACATCAGCACCCCCTCGATCACCACCGTCACCTGGGCCGCGCCGCGGAAGCGCGCCAGCGCCTCGCGCAGCGAGGCGGGGCTGAAGTCCACCGCCACCCGCTCCAGCGGGTTGGGGCAGCGGGTCACCGGAAGCGTGGCGTCCTTGCGGGCGATGAGCGGCGCCGCGTCGAGCTCCAGCCAGTGCCCCCCCGTGAGCCGGAAGGCGCGGCTGTCGAACCCCGCCCCCAGCAGCACGATCGGCCGCGCCGCGTCCTCCAGCAGCCGCCGGCGCAGCAGGTCGTCGACGATCCGCGCCCGCGCGATGTTGCTGCCGTTGGGCCGGGTGAGGTGCCGGAACCGCTCGAACACCAACTTCCCGTCCTCGCCCAGGAACAGGTGCGCGTACCGGTCGCCCACGATCGGATGCGACCGCTCGGCGTCGAGCGCGCGCACCCCGGCGCAGTAGAAGGCGGTCTGGTTGACGGGTTCCATGGGGAGAGCTTACTGCGCGGGGCGGTAGGGCGGTAGGGCGGTAGGGCGGTAGGGCGGTAGGGCGGTAGGGCGGTAGGGCGGTAGGGCGGTAGGGCGGTAAGGCGGTAAGGCGGTAGCGAGAGGCGAGCCTCGATGTGGCCCCGACTGTCCGCCTCACGTTGAGTTTACCGCCCTACCGCCCTACCGCCCTCCCGTTCACCGCCACTCCGGAAACTCTCCCTCCTCCGCCAGCGTCTCGATCGAGTGCCGGTACTGGCCGAGGTAGCTGTCGCGGTCGCCGGTCCAGGTGACCGGCGCGCCCACGAAGACGTCCACGAAGAACGGCACCAGGATCGCCTCGCCCTTGGGGAGCGCCTTGCCGAGGCCGTGCAGGAAGATCGGCACCACCGGCACGTCGGGCCGCCGCTCCTGCAGCCGCGCGATGCCGCTCTTGAGCTCCTTGAGCTGCTCCGGCTCGCCGCGGGTGCCCTCGGGGAAGAAGATGAGGATGTCGCCCCGGTCGAGGGCGTCCACCAGCGGGGCCAGCAGGTCCTCGTCGGGCCGGGTGCGCGCCCGCGCGATGGGCAGGATGCCGATGATCCCGGTGGCGAACCAGGCCAGGAACCGGTTGCGCAGGAAGTAGTCCGCCGCCGCCACCGGCCGCACCCGGTCGAGCAGCGCCAGCGGCATCAGCGTCATCAGCACCATCGTGTCGAGGTGGCTGTTGTGGTTGGCGGCGAGGATCGCCGGCCCCTTCCGCGGCAGCCGCTCCCGGTGCCGCACGTTGAGCCCGAGCACCAGCAGCGTCACCACGCGGACGATGACGCCGAAGAAGAGGAGGCGGAGGAGGCGGGTCATGGGCGGTAGGGGCGGGAAGGCGGTACGGCGGTAGGGCGGTACGTTTACCGCCCTACCGCCGTACCGCCGTACCGCTTAGAAGTAGTAGAACCTGAGGAAATGAAAGAACAACGGCGCCGTGTAGGTGAGGCTGTTGATCCGGTCGAGCACGCCGCCGTGGCCGGCGATCATGGTGCCGGCGTCCTTGACGCCCAGGTCGCGCTTGAGGGCGCCGATGGTGGTGTCGCCGAGGAAGCCGCCGGCGCCGATCAGGAGGCCGGCGGCGATGCTGTCGAAGCGGTCGAGCGGGGTGAGCAGCGGCGCCAGCAGCACCGCGAGCACGGTGGTGGTGCAGATGCCGCCGACCAGCCCCGCCACGGTCTTGTTGGGGCTCACGGTGGGCACCACCTTCCGCCGGCCGAAGCTCTTGCCCCAGATGTACTGCGCCACGTCGTTGAGCTGGGTGAGCATCACCAGGTAGAGCACCAGCGCGGCGCCCCCCGCCGGCCACAGCATCAGCAAGTAGGGGACGTGGCTGATGGCGAACACCATCAGCATCAGCCCCCACTGGATGGTTCCCACCGCGCGCAGGAAGTCCTTCGTCTCCCCAATCAGCACCATGCGGGCGCTCACCAGCAGCATCACCCACACCGGGATGAACACGATGAACATCCCGTACCAGCCGCGCGCCACCCAGTAGTACTGCAGCGGGATGCTCAGGTAGGCCCAGAACAGCACCCGCCGGTCGGCCCGGCGGGTGGGGATGAGGCTCAGGTACTCCTTGAGCGCCAGGAACGAGACCAGCCCGAAGAACGCCACCGACAGGGTGCGGTCGATCATGATGGCGATGGCGAACACCGCCACCATCACCCACCAGGAGTTCACCCGCTGCCGCAGCTCGGTGTACTTCTCCGCCGGTCCCCGCCGCTGCAGCCAGGCGGTCACCGCGGTGGCCACCACCAGCAGCGCGAGGATGCCGCCCATCACCGCGCGGACCTGGGGGGTGAGCTGGGGGAAGTTCATGCCGTGCCCTCCGCCAGCGCGCGCCGGCAGCGATTGACGATGGTGACGGCGGCGAGCAGCGCCACCACGGCGAGGCCCACGTTGATCCACCGCCCCGCCGGCACCCCCAGGCCGAGCAGCAGCGCCAGCAGCCCGAAGGCGAAGGCGCGGTCCGACTTGCCCATGGGGCCGTCGTAGCGGCGGCTGGCCCCGATCTGCACCCCCACCACCCCCGCCATCTCGCTCACGATGGCCAGCACCACGATCCCCACCACCAGCCGGGGCGAGACCCACGGCACCGCGCCGAAGGGCAGGTACAGCGCGGCGTCGGCCAGCACGTCGGAGAGCTCGTTGAGCACCGCGCCGAGCCGCGACTTCTGGCCGTGCTCGCGGGCCAGCATGCCGTCGATGGCGTTGAGCGCCATCCGCGCGAACAGCACCGCCGGCACCAGCAGCAGCGGCCACCGCGCCGCCGGATGCAGCAGCAGGGCGAGCCCGGTGAGCGCCGAGAGCAGCGCGGCGAACACCGTCACCTGGTTGGCGGTGACGCCCATCCCGAACAGCGCCCGGGTGAGGGGCCGCAGCAGCGCCTGGAACTTCGGCTTGAGGTCGTAGATCGAGGCCATGTTACTCGCGGATCCGGCGGGAGAAGTCGGGGGCGTCGAGCGCGGCCCGGGCCCGGGCGTTGATGCGGAAGCGCTCGCGCGCGGCGGCCACGGGGCCGGTGGAATCGATCAGCCCGAGGCCCAGCGCCACCTCGTCGCTGTAGCCCGGCAGCACGATGCGCCAGCTCCCCGGGATCCGCCCCGGCGAGAGGGCATTGACGTGACGCACCAGGTTGAGGGTGCAGTTGTTGGTGAAGGTGTTGTAGAACTCCGGCCGCTGCCGCAGCGCGTTGGCCCGCTCGAGCATGGCCACCAGCACCGCGCGCACCACCGCGCGGTCGGCCCGCACCGGGTAGAGGAAGACGTCGTTGCCGTCGTACACCGCGCGGCGGCCGATCAGGTCCCGCTCGTCGCCCACCACGTACAGCAGCTCGAACCGCCGCAGCATCCCGGCGAGCACGCCGTACGACTCCCCCGCCTCCCGCCGCGCCTCCACGGAAATGGCCAGGTACCGCCCGTCGTCGAACCCGAACGACACGAAGGCGTGCGCCGGCCCGCGCCACTTCTCCGAGAACGGCACCAGCACGTACCAGGCGGTGGCCACCTGGTCCAGGTCGTAACTCCGGTCCTCCCACGCCGCGGTGTACGCCGTGGCGCTGGTCCAGCGGAAGTCGCGCACCCCGCGGATGGTCACCCGGCTCCCCTCGAACACCGCCTCCGGGAGCACCGACTGGTCCTCCGCCCAGCGCCGCTCCGCGGAGGGCCGCCGGAAGGCGAGCACCACGCCGGCCGCCACCACCAGCAGCGCCACCAGCGCGGCCCCCGCGGAGCCAGGTCATGCGGGGCACGGGGACGGGGGGACGGACACGGGCGCTCCTCGGCGAGGGAAACGGGGAACGGTGGCGCAGGGAATGGGGAGAAGTTTGGCGAGACCGGGAACGGACTCCAAGCCCCCGCGCCCCCGCCGGGCGGCCCTCACGGCGCGGGGTCGATCCCCACCAGCCGGAACGCCGGGTCGAACACCGCCACCTCCCACCGGTCCACCTCGGCGCCGGCCAGCCCGCCCAGCTGCACCAGGTACTGCTCGCCGGCCTGCACCACCGCCATCGGCACCGGGGGGGTGAGGCCGGTGCCACCGTGGGCCACCCGCGCGTAGGCGTACGAGGCCGCGAGGCAGACCGGCTCGAGCAGCACCAGCCGCGCCGCCTCCGGCGCCGCCGCGCGGAGGCCCAGGGTGGCGCGGCGCGCGGCGTCATTGCTGGCGAGCAGGAAGCGCATCCGCTCCAGGAAGGCGCCGGCCAGCGAGTCGCTGCTGCAGGTGGGGAAGTGGGAGGGGGGCTCCTGCGCGCGGAGCGGGGCGGCCGCGAGCAGCAGGAGCAGCACGGGGGCGGCGGCGCGGCCGCCGGTCACGTCCGGACCAGCCCCGCGAGCGGATGGTGGGCGCCGGTGGCGGGGAGCGGTTCTTCCGGCGCGCCCGGCCGCACAAAGCGCAGCAGCAGCGCCCGGAGCGCCACCTCGTGGGTGGGGAGGTGCTCGGTGGCCTCGAGCTCGATCCGCTCCCGCACCCGGCGCACCAGGCCGAACAGCTTGTACTCCTCGACCTTCACCACCAGCCGGAGCAGCCGGCCATCGGCGTCGTACAGCACCGGGTAGGCGCCGGCGCGGATGGCCTCGGCGGTGGCGTGGCGCAGCAGTTCGGCGGGGCTCGAGAAGGCCAGCAGGCTGCCCCGCGCGTCCACGAAGATCGGCGGACGGATCAACTGATCCCCTCGCGCACCGCCGCCAGCAGCTTCTCGGCGAAGAGGTCCACCTCGCGGGTGGTGGTGTACACGTTGGGCGTCACCCGGAGCCCGTTGAACTCGGCGTGCACGATCGGCGTCACCACGATCTTGTGCTTCTCCATCATCCACCCCACCAGCCGGTTGGGGTCGAGCCCCTCCACGTGCACCAGGCCGATGCCGGCGCCGAGCGGGCTGTCGAGCGGGGTGAGCACGCGGCAGCGGTCGCTCTCCCGGGTCACTCGCTTGGCCCACCGGTCGCGGAGGTAGCGGAGCCGCGCCACCTTGCGCTCCCCGCCGATGGCCTGGTGGAAGGCGAGCGCCACGCTGATGGCGTTGTGGTTGGCGGCGGGGTGGGTCCCGATCTCCTCGTACTTCCGGATGTTCTCGTCCATGCTCTCGGGCGCGGCCATGAGCGGCCAGAGCTGCTTCTGCCGCGCCTTGCGCACGTAGAGGAAGCCGGTGCCGATCGGGGCCAGCAGCCACTTGTGCAGGCTGGTGCCGTAGTAGTCGCAGCCCAGCTCGTCGCGGGTGAAGGGGAAGTGGGCAAAGGCGTGGGCCCCGTCCACGAACACCTCGATGCCGCGGGGGCGGCACCACTCCACCAGGGCGCGGACCGGCATGATCTGGCCGGAGAGGTTGGTGATGTGGGTGACCTCGATGACCCGGGTGCGGGGGGTGACCGCCGCCTTGAACTGCTCGACGATGTACTCGGCCGAGGGGGGCGGCAGCTTGACCGACACCTGCTTGAGCACGATGCCGTCGCGCCGCACCCGCTGCTCCCAGGCGGTGATCATCCGGCCGTAGTTCTGGTTGGTGACGATCACCTCGTCGCCGGCCTTGAGGTCGAGGCCGAGGATCATGGTCTCGTTGGCCTCGGAGGCGTTGCGGGTGATGGCCATCTCCTCGGGGTCGCAGCCGAACTCCCGGGCCAGCTCGCGGCGCACGCTCTCGATCCGGGGCTCCAGGGTCTGCCACATGTGGATCACGGGCAGTTCGTTGGAGAACCGGAGGTCCCGGATCATCTGGTCCAGGACGTGGGTGGGGGAGGGGCTCACCCCGCCGTTGTTGAGGTTGACGATCGACCGGTCGCAGTCGAAGGCCCGCTGGATCTCGCCCCAGAAGTCCTCGTCATCGGGGCGCCCGGCGGTGGGGCCGACGTCGAGCACCCGGCGCAGGGCGTCGGGGCGGAAGGCGGGGACGGCGGCGGCGCTCAGGGCGCCGGCGAGGAAACTGCGGCGACTGGCCATGTAAGCCTCGGTGGGAGAAGCAGTTCCAATCTACTGGCTGGGCCCCCTACCGCCAGACCGGGCCTTCCTCTATCCTTGTGCCCGGCTTCAGGGCGGCAGGAGGGGGCCAAGGCATGCCTTGGCCCCCCTCCCGTCTCCCCCCATCTCCCGTACATCAGCGCAGGGGCAGGACCATGGGAATCATCGCCAGCGAAATGCGGAAGGGCATGTGCCTCCTGTATGAGGGAGAGCCCTGCCGCGTGCTCGACTTCCACCATCATACCCCGGGCAACCTCCGCGCGATGGTGCAGGCCAAGCTCCGGAAGCTCCGCACCGGCACCCAGTTCGAGCACCGCTTCCGGTCCACCGACACGGTGGAGGTCGCCGACCTCGAGACCCACACGCTCGAGTTCCTGTACGCCGGCGGCGACAGCTACCACTTCATGAACACCGAGAACTTCGATCAGCTCGAGATGAGCGACGAGGACCTCGGCGACTCGGCGCAGTGGGTGGCGCCGGGGATGAAGATCATCGCCGAGTTCTTCAACGGGCGACCCATCGGCATCCAGCTCCCCAACGCCATGGTCTTCGAGGTGGTGGAGACCAACCCGGTGATGAAGACGGCCACCAAGAGCGCGTCGTTCAAGCCGGCCAAGCTGGACAACGGGGCGATGATCAACGTCCCCGAGTTCATCCAGACCGGCGAGAAGGTCCGGGTGAACCCCACCACCGGCGAGTACATCGACCGGGCCAAGTAAGCGCGCCGCCGGGGCGCCCGCCCCGCGCCGCCCCCACGGGGCCCGGCATCCGCCGGGCCCCGCGTCGTTCCCCCCCGCCTGACCCTTCCCGCCTCCTCCTCCGCTCCTTACCTTAGAACGTCCTCCCCCCGTCGAGAGCTGTGGCCGATCACCCCGGCGCCTCCGCCACCCAGGAACGCGCGGTCCTGCCGCGCGACATTGCGGTCTTCCTGCCGCTGCTCGGCATCGGCCTTCACAAGTGCACGGCCTACCCGCCGGGGCACCCGCTGCTCAAGTCCGCGCTCGACGCGGTGGCCAGCCACCTCCGGATCGTGCTGGTCAACCGGCCCTTCCTGCTGCTCGGCGTGGCGCGGGGCCAGCTGCTGGTGGAGGGGCTGGCCACCGACCCCGGCAACCCGGTGCTGCGCGACCTCGCCACCAAGCTGCACAAGCACCAGCTGGGCGCCATCAAGGTCTTCAACGGCGTGGACCGGGAGCAGGTCGAGGAGCTCCTCAAGGAGCTGAGCCAGGACCCGCGGCAGAAGACCATCGGCCGCGACCTCACCGAGTACGACACCCGCTGGGAACACATCCGCCTGATCCCGCCGGCCTACGACCGGCTGGAGCTCTCCGACAGCGACCAGAAGCTGGGGGACACCGCCCCCACCGAGAGCGCGGCCAGCCGCCTCTGGGTGGGGCTGGCGGCGGTGGCGGTGGCGCGCGAGGGCGCGCCGGAGCTGCACACCGACCCGCGGGCCATCGCGCAGGCGCTCAACCGGCGGGTGCGCGACCCGGCCGAGGCCAAGAAGATCATCGACTACCTGCTCGGCCTCTCCCGCGAGCTGCGCCGCTCCCATGGGCAGGAAGCGGACGTGCTCAAGGAGCGGCTGGGGATGCTGCTCAACCACATCACCCCCGAGGCGCTGCGCGAGCTGGCCACGCTGGGCGCCGACCTGGCGCAGCGGCGCCGGCTGGTGATGGACGCCGCGATGGTGCTCCCCGCCGGCGCGGTGCTCACCCTGATGCGCGCGGTGTCCGACGCCAGCTCGCAGGTGATGCCGCAGGCGATGATGCGGCTGCTCACCAAGCTGGCCTTCCAGGCGGAGAAGGGGTCGCAGTCGGTGCGGGAGGAGGCCGACCTGGCGCTGCGCGAGGCGGTGCGGCAGATGGTGGACAAGTGGACGCTCGACGACCCCAGCCCGGCGCCCTACGCCCGGGTGCTGGAGCGGCTGTCGCGGCACCCCTCGGGGGTGGCGCCGCCGGCCGAGGACCACAGCGCCCACGCCATCCGGATGGTGCAGATGGCGCTGGAGACCGACACCGTGGGCGACGCGGTGTGGTCGGCGCTGGAGGAGGTGGTGCGGGAGGGACAGGCCACCGACGTGGTGAAGATGGTGGAGGACCCGAACGTGGCCGAGGACATCCAGGAGCACTTCTGGGCGCACCTGGCCACGCCGGAGAACATGCGCATCCTGCTCGGCAACGAGCCGCGTGACACCGAGGTGGTGGAGCTGCTGCTGGAGCGGATGGGGATGACGGCGGCGGAGCCGATGCTGGAGAGCCTCGAGGTGGCGGACAACCGCGCCATGCGGCGGCGCCTGCTCACCCGGCTGGGGCGGCTGGGGCCGCTGATTGGGCCCATGCTCATCGAGCGGCTGCCGCCGGCGCCCTGGTACGTGCAGCGCAACCTGCTGGCGCTGCTGGGGAGCCTGCCGGAGATCCCCGCCGGCTTCACGCCGTCGCCCTACACCGGCAACGACGACTCCCGGGTGCGGCGCGAGGCGCTCAAGCTGATGCTGCGCATCCCGGGCCAGCGCGACGAGGCGATCATCATCTCCCTCGGCGACGACGACATCCCCAACGTGCGGCTGGGGCTGGGCGCCGCGCTGGAGGGGTGCCCCACCGGCGCGGTGGGCCGCCTGATGGCGCTGGTGAACGACCGCAAGGTGCCGGTCGAGATCCGCGCCCTGGCCATCCGGGTGCTCGGCACCATCCGGACGCCGGCCACCCGCGACTGGCTGGTGGCCCACGCCCAGAGCAAGCCGGGGTGGTTCCGCCGCAGCCGGCTGCTGCCGCGGAGCCCCGAGCTCATCGCCATCATCGGCGCGCTGGCCCGCGGCTTCCGCCAGGACGCGCAGGCCCAGCAGGTGCTCAAGCTCGCCGGCGAGAGCACCGATCCCTCGATCCGGCGCGCCGCCTCCGGCGTGGTGGTGGAGGAGGCTCCCAGTGAGTGACCCGGTCAAGTTCCTGACGTCCCTGGGCCAGGCGCTGTCGGCCACCTCGCTCTACCGCGACGGGCACCCGGCGCGGGAGCGGGCGCTCGACCAGGCCTGGCGCCAGCTGGAGGAGCTGCAGCGGTTCGACCCCTCGCCGCACTTCTCCTTCCTCGAGGACGAGGTCCTCTACCGGCAGCAGGCGCTGCGCGACTTCAAGGCCTGGGACTGGGCCCGCCGCCTGACCAAGGCGGGGGTGCAGCGGGTGGAGTTCGACCGCGACGCCACCCGGGAGGACCTCGCCACCTTCCTGGCCGAGGTGCACAAGAAGGTGGCCACCGGCGAGGACGACAGCAGCGAGGCGCGCCAGCTCCGGCGGCCCAGCATCCGGTTCGGCAACCTGAGCCTCCGGGGCGCCACCGCCGACATCGCGGTGGAGGTGGCGGAGGACGCCGCCGTGCCCTACACCCTCGACGACGAGATCGAGGCGGTGGGGTGGATCCACCACGAGGTGGAGCAGACCGAGGACCTGCCGCTGGCTGAGGCCAACGCGGTGGTGCGCTCGCTGTCGCTGGCCATGCACAGCCAGAGCCGCATGCTGCTGCCGCTGCTGCAGCTCAAGAACTACGACCAGTACACCACCACCCACGCCACCAACGTCTCGGTGCTCTCGATGGCGCTGGCCGAGTATATCGGCCTCTCCGCCAAGGACGTGCGCGAGTTCGGCATCGCGGGGCTGCTGCACGACCTGGGCAAGGTGCGGGTGCCCAAGGAGATCCTCACCAAGCGCGGCGCCCTCACCGACCAGGAGCTGGGGTGCTGCGCCGCCACCCGGTGGACGGCGCCCGGCTGATCCTGGCCCGCGAGAAGGCGCTCGACCTCGCCGCGACGGTGGCCTACGAGCACCACATCATGATCAACGGGCACGGCTACCCGCGCTTCCGCTACACCCGCGACACCCACTTCGCCAGCAAGCTGGTGCACGTCTGCGACGTCTTCGACGCGCTGTGCACCGCGCGGCCCTACCGCGACGCCTGGCCCACCGAGGTGGCCCTGGCCTACATGGAAGAGCGTACCGGGGTGGACTTCGACCCCCAGCTGGGCGAGGCGTTCACCGGGATGATGCGGCTGTGGAGCTACCAGCGCGTCGTCATGCCCACGGTCGCCGCCCCGCCGCCGCCCCCCGCCGTGACCCCGCCGCCCCTTCCGCCCCCCCCGCGCTGACCGGCCGCCGATGACCCCTGCCGCGGCCCTCGTCGCCCCCGCGCGGACCCGCATAGGCTATTCGATCCAGGTCGCCCTGTTCGCGCTCGCGGTCGTGGTGAGCGGGGCGGCCGGCTGGGCGCTGCGCGGGCTGCACGGCGGGGCGCCGCCGCTCTCGCCGCCCGCCGGCGTGGCGCTCGCCGGCCTGCTGCTCCTCGGCCTCCGGGCCTGGCCGGGGGTGCTGCTCGCCGAGCTCGCCCTCAACACCTTCCTGGGGATCCCCCCCGCCTCCACCCTGGCGCTGGCCTTGGGCAGCACGGTGAGCGCGGCGCTCCCCGCCTGGCTGCTCCGCCGCGCCGGCTGCTGCCTCGAGACCGTCGGCGGCGTGGGCCGCTTCCTGCTCGTCGCCGGCGTGCTCGGGCCCGTGGTCGCGGGAGTCGCGTCGCTGGGCGGCCTGACGCTGTGGGCCGACGCCAACCACGACTACCCGCTCACCTACCTGGCCTCGGTGGCCCTCGCCACCGGCGTGGCCAGCTTGGTGGTGACCGCGCCGCTGGTGGCCTGGCTCGGGCCGCGGCCGGCCGAGCGCCCCACCGGCCGGGGCTGGGAGCTGCTGGTGCTCGCCGGGGGCATCGGCGGCGCGCTGCTGCTCATCCACGCCAGCACCCCGCTCTACGCCCTGCTCGCCTTCCCGCTCATGACCTGGGCGTCGCTCCGCTTCGGGTCCCGCGGCGCCACCACGCTCACCGTGGCCTCCTACGTCCTCAGCGTCTTCGGCATGGGGCAGGAGCTGTCGCTGCTCGAGCCGGGCGTGCTCGAGCTCCAGGTGTTCTTCACCCTGCTGCACTTCGCCATCGGCGGCACCGGGCTGCTGCTCGCCGCCAGCGCGGCGGAGCGGCAGCGGGCCCAGGCCCTGGAGTACCGCGCCGACGACCAGTACCGCGCGCTGCTGGCCGCCTCGCCGCTGGCCATCGTGGGGCTCGACCGCGCCGGCCGGGTGAGCCTGTGGAGCGCCGCGGCGGAGCAGCTCTTCGGCTGGCAGGCGGCCGAGGTGATCGGGGGGCCGCCCCCCACCATCCCGCCGGAGCGGGCGGAGGAGTTCGCGGCCATCCTCGCGGGGCGCACCGAGCCGCTGCTCGGCCTCGAGACCCTGCGCTGGCGGCGCGACGGCACCCGCATCGACGTGGTGCTGCACACCTGGCCGCTGCGCGACGCCGACGGCAGCTTCGCCGGCTCGGTGGCCGCGCTGCAGGACATCACCGAGCGCAAGCGCGCCGAGCAGCTGCAGGCGGCGCTGTTCCGGATCTCGCAGGCGGCGCTGCTGGCGGAGGACCTCGACAGCCTCTACGCCGCGATCCACGGCATCGTGAGCGGGCTCATGCCGGCGCGGAACCTCTTCATCGCCCTCTACGACCGCGCCACCGACACCCTGAGCTTTCCCTACTGGGTGGACCAGCACGACCCCCGCCCCGCCCCGCGGCGGGCCCGGAACGGGCTCACGGAGTACGTGCTGCGCAGCGGGCGCCCGCTGCGCGACCGCCACACCACCATCGGCTCGCTCGAGGCGCGCGGCGACGTGGAGGTCGTCGGGACCCCCGCCGCCGACTGGCTCGGCGTGCCGCTGCAGGTCTCGGGCACGGTCATGGGCGTGCTGGTGGTGCAGAGCTACGACCAGGGGGTGCAGTACACCGACCGCGACCAGGACATCCTGGAGTTCGTGTCCAACCAGGTGGCGATGGCCATCGACCGGCGCCGCGCCGCGGCCGACCAGCAGGCCACCGCCGTGGAGCTCGAGGCGCTGTTCGCCGCCATGCCCGACGTGATCGTGGTCTTCGACCGCGACGGCACCTTCCTCAAGGTGGCCCCCACCCGGCAGGAGTACCGCTTCAGCTCCCCCGAGGAGGTGATCGGCAAGCGGATGGCGGAGGTGCTGCCCCCCGCGCTCGCGGCGGAGGCCACGCTGGCCGTCCGCACCGCGCTGGAGCGGCGCGAGGCAGTGACCATCGAGTACGAGCTGCCCATCCGCGGGGTGCCGCACTGGTTCTCCGGCACCGCCTCGCCCATGGGGCCCGACCGGGCGGTCTGGGTGGCGCGGAACATCACGCCGGTCAAGGAATCGCAGCTGCTGGAGCGGGTGGTGGGCGCGGTGGCGCGCGCGGCGGTGGAGCGCACCGACCTGCACGACACCCTGGCCGAGCTGCACCGCACCATCGCGGCGCTGATGCCGGCCCGGAGCTGCTATGTGGCGCTGGTCGACGCGGGGGAGGAGCGGCTGATCTTCCCCTACTGGTCGGACGAGCGGCTGCCCAACCCGCGCTACCGCCCCCGCGGCCAGAGCTACTCCGACTGGGTGCTCTTCCACGGCCGGCCGCTGCGCTACCGCCAGAGCCTGGCCACCGGCGAGCCCCCCGCCGCCGAGGCGACGTTCGTGGGGCCGGAGCCGGCCGACTGGATGGCCGCGCCGCTCACGGTGGGCGACCGCACCGTCGGCGTGGTGGCGGTGCAGACCTATGAGGGCGCCCACGTCTACTCGGCGCGGGAGCAGCAGCTGCTCGAGATCGTGGCCAGCCAGGTGGCGTTCCTGATCGAGCGCACCCGCGCCGCCGAGCTGGTGCGGCGCAGCGAGGAGCGCTTCCGGGCGCTCGCCGCCACCACCAGCGACGTGATCTACGAGTGGGACCCGGTGACGCGGCGGGAGTGGTGGAGCGAGAACATCACCGCCATCCTCGGCTACCAGCCCGGCGAGATCCGCTTCAGCGACGACGGCTGGGAGCAGCTGCTGCACGAGGAGGACCGCGCGCGGGCCAGCGGCACCTACGCCGCCGCCGCCACCGGCACCGCCACCAGCTGGCGCGAGGAGTACCGCATCCGCCGCCGCGACGGCAGCTACGCCTGGGTGCTCGACCGCGCCCGGCTGGAGCGCGACGCCGCCGGCCGCGTGACCCGGGTGATCGGCGCCATGCTCGACATCACCAGCCTGCGCGAGGCCCGCGAGGCGCTGCGCCGCAGCGAGGACCAGCTGCGGCAGGCCGCCAAGATGGAGGCCGTCGGCCGCCTGGCCGGCGGCGTGGCCCACGACTTCAACAACCTGCTCACCTCCGTGCTGGGCCACGCCGACCTGGCCCTCGGCACCCTCGACACCGGCCACCCGGTGCGGGACGACCTGCAGGAGATCAAGGCCGCCGGCACCCGCGCCGCCGCGCTCACCCAGCAGCTGCTCGCCTTCAGCCGCAAGCAGCTGCTCGAGCCCCGCGTCCTCGACCTCAACGCCGTGGTGAGCGGCACCATCAAGATGCTGCGCCGCACCATCGGCGAGGACGTCACCCTGGTCACCCGGCTGGCCCCCGACCTGGGCCACGTCCGCGCCGACCCGGTGCAGATGGAGCAGGTGCTCATCAACCTGGCCGTCAACGCCCGGGACGCCATGCCCGACGGCGGCCGCCTGCTCATCGAGACCACCAACGTGCGGCTGCCCGTCGGCCCCGGGGTGCGCATCCGGGTGCAGGACGACGGCGTGGGGATGAGCGAGGAGGTGCGGCGCCACGTCTTCGAGCCGTTCTTCACCACCAAGGACGTGGGCAAGGGCACCGGCCTGGGCCTGGCCACGGCGTACGGGATCGTGGAGCAGAGCGGCGGCACCATCACCGTCAGCAGCGCGCTGGGCGAGGGCGCCACCTTCCAGATCGACCTGCCGCAGGTGGGCGCCGAGGATCCCCCCCCCATGCTCCCGGCGAGCACCGCGCTGCCCAGCGGCTCCGAGACGGTGCTGGTGGTGGAGGACGAGGAGGCGGTGCGGAACCTCACCCGCCGCGTCCTCGAGCAGCACGGCTACGTGGTGCTCTCGGCGCCGAGCGGCGAGAGCGCGCTCGAGCTGGCGCGGGCGCACGCCGGAGCCATCCACGTGCTGCTCACCGACGTGGTGATGCCCGGGATCTCGGGCCCGCGGCTCGCCGAGATCCTCCTCGCCGAGCGCCAGGGGCTCTGTTGCCTGTTCATGTCGGGATACGCGGCGAGCGCGGTGGGCTCGAGCCCCCTGCTCCAGGGGGAGACCCGGTTCCTGCAGAAGCCCTTCACCACCACCCAGCTGCTTCAGCGGCTGCGGGAGACGCTCGCCGCGGCCGACAGGCCGGCCTGAATCGGGGTGCAGGCGAGGATCTTCGCCGCCCGCGCGCTGCCTGAGGGATGCTCCGCGTCGAAGTGATTGGCGCCCAGCCGCGCGAAGAACGCCACCGCCGCCAGCGACGCCGCCTGCCCCGCTTCCCCCAGCGTGCGCGCCGCCAGGCAATCCGCCTCGAGTTCCTTGCCCTGCAGCACCTGCTCCCGCGCCCCGGGCTCGAGCCCCAGCGCCGCCGACCGGGTGTGCCGCAGCGCGATGTGCGCCCGCTCGTGCGCCATGAAGAAGGCCCGCAGCTCCGGGCTGAACCGCTGCATCAGGTCAGGGTTGTAGTAGATCACCGGGTCGGCGGGGTCGTAGACCGCCACCGCCACGTCGCGCAGCGAGCGCTCCGCCACCTCGCGCGCCACCGGCGCCGGCGCCGCCGCCGGCCCCCGCAGGGGCTGCCCCGCGCCCACCAGCGCCGCGAGGCCGGTCATCGCAATCGTCCATGTCCGTGGCATCCCTGCCTCCCCGCCTCCCTGAAATCCAAGGCCCCCGCGTCCGTTCCGGGACGCGGGGGCCGTGGCCGGGCATGTCGCCCGCGCTCAGCCGTGCCGCGTCAGTTCCGGGTTGCAGCCGACCCCCCGGCGCAGGCGCCGGTTGACGAGGGTCGGGTTGAGCACTGCCTGATTCCGCTGCCGCATCGAGTTCCTGGTCATCCCCTTGGAGCAACGTGAGGGCGGCTCCTGTGTTCTCATATCGGACCCGGTACCGGGGAGCTTGAGCCCCCGGGCCGGCACCCGCACTGTCAACTTCCTGCACGCCCCGCCGGTTCCCGCCGCATCCGCGCCTGCTACAGGGGCATACCGCGTGCCATTGACCGCGCCGGTCCCCGGGTTACGATTCGCGGGTCCGCCAGGGGTATCCGGCCCGCGGTCGCGGCACGCCGCGCCGGCGCCGGATTGAGAGAGACCCTTGGAACCTGATCCGGTTGATACCGGCGAAGGGAGCGCGGCGCCGCCGCCGCGTTCCGTCCCCTCGGAAGGAGCCGCGCCATGGCCACCCCCCTCCCCGTCCTGCCTGACACGCCAGCCCCCGATCCCGCCGGCTACGGCGACGCCTTCCCCGCGAGCACCAAGGCGTACCGCACCGGCCCCCGCGGCCTCCGCGTGCCGGTGCGCGAAATCCGCCTCTCCGGCGGCGAACCACCGCTGCAGGTGTACGACAGCAGCGGCCCCCAGGGGCACGATGTGCGGCAGGGATTGCCGGAGGTGCGGGGGGCGTGGATTCGGGCACGGGAGGTCGAGCCGGTCGGGCGGTCGGGCAGTCAGGCGGTCGGTGGCTCTCCCGCAAGCGTCGTCTTGTCCGACCGTCAGGCCGTCCGGCCGTCCGCCCTCATCCCTGACTCCCTCCTCCGCACCCCCCTCCGCGGCCGCGGGCCGGTGACGCAGCTGCATTACGCCCGGCGGGGCGAGATCACGCCCGAGATGGAGTTCGTGGCGCTGCGCGAGGGGGTGCCGGCGGAGCGGGTGCGGAGCGAGATCGCGCGGGGGCGCGCGATCCTGCCGGCGAACATCAATCACCCCGAGCTCGAGCCGATGATCATCGGCCGCCAGTTCCACGTGAAGATCAACGCCAACATCGGCAACTCGGCCGTGGCCAGCAGCATCGAGGAGGAGGTGGCCAAGCTGCACTGGGCCACGCTGTGGGGCGCCGACACGGTGATGGACCTCTCCACCGGCCCCAATATCCACGCCACCCGGCAGTGGATCCTCCGCAACAGCGCGGTGCCCATCGGCACGGTGCCGATCTACCAGGCGCTGGAGCAGGTGGGCGGCGTGGCGGAAGACCTGACCTGGGAGGTGTACCGCGACACGCTGATCGAGCAGGCGGAGCAGGGGGTGGACTACTTCACGGTGCACGCCGGGGTGCTGCTGCCCTACATCCCCCTCACCGCCGGCCGCCTCACCGGCATCGTGAGCCGCGGCGGGTCGATCATCGCCAAGTGGTGCCTGGCCCACCACCGCGAGAACTTCCTCTATACCCGGTTCCGCGAGATCTGCGAGATCATGCAGGCCTACGACGTCTCGTTCTCGCTGGGCGACGGGCTCCGCCCCGGGTCGATCGCCGACGCCAACGACCAGGCGCAGTTCGCCGAGCTCAAGACCCAGGGGGAGCTCACGAAGATCGCCTGGGAGTACGACGTGCAGGTGATGAACGAGGGGCCGGGCCACGTGCCCATGCACCTGATCAAGGAGAACATGGAGAAGCAGCTGGAGTGGTGCGGCGAGGCGCCGTTCTACACCCTCGGCCCGCTCACCACCGACATCGCGCCGGGGTACGACCACATCACCAGCGCCATCGGCGCCGCGATGATCGGCTGGTACGGCACCGCCATGCTCTGCTACGTGACGCCCAAGGAGCACCTGGGGCTGCCCAACCGCGAGGACGTGAAGGCCGGCGTCATCGCCTACAAGATCGCGGCGCACGCCGCCGACCTGGCCAAGGGGCACCCCGGCGCCCTGGCCTGGGACCACGCGCTCTCCAAGGCGCGCTTCGAGTTCCGCTGGGAGGACCAGTTCCACCTGGCCCTCGACCCGGTCACCGCGCGCGCCTACCACGACGAGACGCTGCCCGCCGCCGGCGCCAAGGTGGCGCACTTCTGCTCGATGTGCGGCCCGAAGTTCTGCTCGATGCAGATCACCCAGGACATCCGCGCCGCCGCGCAGGGGATGGCGGAGAAGGCCGCGGAGTTCCGGGCGAGCGGTGGGGAGGTGTACGTAGGGAGGTAGGGAAGCGGGAAGCGGGAAACGGGAAGGGGACAGCGCCGACCGATGCCCGGCCCGCCGCGATCGGCTCCTCCGACTGCTCGCGGGGGGGTCGGGGCCGCATTGCCCGGGTGGGCCCGCTGAGCGGCCCGCGCCCCCCCGCTGTGCGTCGTCGTCGCCGCTCGCTCTTCTACCGCCTTACCGCCTTACCGCCTTACCGCCCTACCGCCTTACCGCCCTACCGCCTTACCGCCCTACCGCGCTACCGCCCTACCGCCACTCCCTCGCCCCCGGGTCGCGGCTTCGCCGCTCCCGAAGGGGGCTCGGTCGCCGCCCCACCGCCTCACTCCGCTACACCGTCTTCCGTTTGGCCCCACCGGCGGCCACCTTGCGGGCACCCCCGTCATTGCCGTGGGAGACCGCCGATGCCCTCGAGCCCGTCGAGGCCTGGCGCGGCCGCGCTCGCCGTGCGTCGCGCCGATGCCGCTCCCCGCCGCCAGGTGATGCTGGCGGGCGCGCTCAGCGTCGGGATCGTGGCCATCCTGCTGGTCGTCGCCGCCATCGGCTTCGAGACCCTCTCCGCCGCCCGCGCCTACGTGGGGGGCGAGGGGCAGTGGTCCAAGGCGCAGAAGGACGCCGTCCGGCACCTGATGCGCTACGCCTGGGACGGCGATTCCCTCCACTACGCCGCGTACCAGCGGGAGCTCGAGGTGTACCGGGGCGACCACGTGGCCCGGGTGGAGCTGCTGCGCCCTGCCCCCGACTGGGAGGTGGTGCACGCCGGCTTCCTGCGCGGCCGCAATCACCCCGACGACGTGCACCGCATGGGCGTCTTCCTGCGGCGCTACGGCCGGGTGCCGTTCGTGGCGGAGGCCGTCCGCTCCTGGTCGGCCGGCGATTCATTGATGGTCCAGCTCGAGGCGCTCGGCGCCCGGCTCGGCGCGGAGCGGGCCGGCGCCCCCTTGCCACCCGCCAGCCGCGACGCCTTCCTGATGGAGCTCGACGCGCTGGCGCGCGAGCTGGCCCTGCTGGAGAACGCCTTCAGCGACACCATGGGGGCCGGCGCGCGGTGGGCGGCACGCTGGCTGCTGGTGGCGCTGGCCGGCGTGGCGGTGATCCTGCTGGCCATCGGCGGGGTGACCTTCACCGCGGCGTGGCGCCGGATCCTCCTCGCCGAGGCGGCCCGCCGCGCCATCGAGGCGCAGCTGCGCCAGGCGCAGAAGATGGAGGCGGTGGGCCAGCTCACCGGCGGCATCGCGCACGACTTCAACAACCTGCTCACCGTCATCCTCTCCAACGTGCGGCTGCTGGAGGACGGGCTCCCCGCCGGCTATCCCGACCTGAAGGACGACCTCGACGAGCTCAAGGTCGCCGCGCAGCGCGGCGCCGACATGATCCGCAAGCTGCTCGCCTTCAGCCGCGCGGGGCAGGTGAGCTTCGAGACCCGCACCCTGGCCGAGGTGCTGCCGGAGGCGGTGCAGATGCTGCGGCGGGTGCTCCCCGCCACCGTGGCCATCGACGCCGAGCTCGACGCCGCGGTCCCCGCGGTGCGCACCGACCCGAGCGCGGTGCAGCAGATGGTGCTCAACCTGGCCACCAACGCCCGCGACGCCATGCCCGGCGGCGGCACCCTGCGGCTCCGGCTGGGCCGCGCCAGCATCGGCCGCGACTTCATCGTGCGCCGCGGCTGGGGCCGCGAGGGCAGCTACGTGGCCCTCTCGGTGAGCGACACCGGCGCCGGGATGCCGCCGGCCGTGCTGGACCGCGCCTTCGAGCCCTTCTTCACCACCAAGCCGCCGGGGCAGGGCTCCGGGCTCGGCCTGGCCATGGTGTACGGCCTGATGAAGCAGCACGGCGGCTTCGTCGACGTGGCCTCGACCCCGGAGCAGGGCACCACGGTGACGCTGTTCTTCCCGGTGGCGGAGGAGCCCGCCATCCACCCGCCGCCGGTGGCGCCGGTGACCATCGCCGGCGGCGGCACCATCCTGCTGGTGGAGGACGAGCCCGCCCTGCGCCGCGCCGCCCAGCGGCTGCTCGAGCGCAGCGGCTTCCGGGTGCTCTCCGCCGCCGACGGCCAGGAGGGCCTCGAGCTGGCGCGGGTGCACCGCGACGCGCTCGACCTGGTGCTCTCCGACGTGGTCATGCCCCGCATGGGCGGCCCCGCCCTGCACGCCGCCCTTGCGCGCGAGGGCATCGTGCTGCCTTTTCTCTTCACCAGCGGCTACACCGGCCGCGAGATGCCCGACGGGATCCCGCTGCCCCCCGACGTGCCGCTCCTGCCCAAGCCCTGGGACGCGCAGGAGCTGGTGGCGTGGGTGGCGCGGGCGATGGGGCGGTGAGGCGGTAGGGCGGTACGGCGGTACGATGGTCGCTGATGGGGCGGCGAGCACGCCCTCGCGCTGACCAGGCCGCCGCGCCTCCCCGCTGCGCGTCGTCGTCGCCGCTCGCTGTTCTACCGCCTTACCGCCTTACCGCCCTTACCGCCTTTACCGCCCTTACCGCCTTTACCGCCGACCCCCCATGCGCCCCTACGCCGCCCTGCTGCTCCTCTCCCTCCCCCTCGCCGCCCAGGAGCGGGGGCCGGTGCGCGATGCCGCGGGATACGTCCCCGCCGGCGCCGGCCCGGTGCGCGCCACCACCAGCGAGTTGCGCGAGACGCTGGAGCGCTTCACCGCCGACGAGAGCGCCCTGGGCCGCCGCTACCCCGCCGAGTGGTCGGCGGCGCGGCGCGCGGCGCTGGCGGGGTTCTATCACGGCTGGCAGGGGCGGCTGGCGGCGCTCGACTTTGCGCGGCTGTCGCAGGAGGGGAAGGTGGACTACCTGCTGCTGCGGCAGGCGCTCACCCACCGGCTGGAGCTGCTGGCGCTCGAGGAGGCGCGGCTGGCGGAGATCGCTCCGCTCATCCCCTTCGGCGCCGCCATCCGCGCGCTCGACGAGGCGCGGGAACGGGTGGACTCGGTGGACGGCGCCGCCGCGGCGGCCACCTTCACGGCAGTTGCCCGGCAGGCCGACTCGGCACGCGCCGCGCTCGGGGCCCTCGACAGCGCCGCGCGGCCCAGCCGCGTGGTGGCCTTCCGCGCCGCGCGGGCGGTGGAGAGCCACCGCGCCCTGCTGCGCACCTGGACCGGCCACTACGGCGGCTACGATCCCGGGCTCGGCTGGTGGACCCGCGCCCCCGCCGCCCGCGCCGACACCGCGCTCACCCGGTACGCCACATACCTCCGCGAGACCATCCTGGGCCAGGCCCCCGGCGCCGACGAGCCGATCGTCGGCGACCCGCTGGGCCGCGCCGCGCTGGAGCGCGACATCGCCTTCGAGCTCATTCCGTATACCGCCGAGGAGCTGATCGCCATCGGCGAGCGGGAGCTGGCGTGGTGCACCCGGGAAATGATCGCCGCCGCCCGCGCCATGGGGCTGGGCGACGACTGGCACGCCGCGCTCGAGCGGGTGAAGCTGGCGCACGTGGCGCCCGGGGCGCAGCCGCTGCTGGTCAAGCGCCTGGCCGACGAGGCCGCCGACTGGGTGAGCAGCCGGAAGCTGGTCACCGTGCCGCCGCTGGCCCGCGACCTGTGGCGGCTGACGATGCTCTCCCCGGAGGCGCAGAAGGCCAATCCGTTCTTCCTGGGTGGCGAGGTGATCCAGGTGGCCTACCCCACCGACGCCATGGACGACGCCGACAAGCGCATGACCATGCGTGGCAACAACGTCCACTTTGCCCGCGCCACGGTGCACCACGAGCTGATCCCCGGGCACCACCTGCAGGGCTTCGTGGGGGAGCGGAGCAACCCGCAGCGCGGCGCCTTCAGCACGCCGTTCTACACCGAGGGGTGGGCGGTGTACTGGGAGATGCTGATGTACGAGCGGGGCTTCCCCCGCTCGCCGGAGGACCGGGTGGGGATGCTGTTCTGGCGGATGCACCGCGCGGCGCGGATCATCTTCTCGCTCAAGGTGCACCTGGGGCAGATGACCCCCGACGAGGCCATCACCTTCCTGGTGGACCGGGTGGGTCACGAGCGCGCCAACGCCACGGCGGAGGTGCGCCGCTCCTTCCGCGGCGACTACCCGCCGCTCTACCAGGCGGGATACATGCTGGGCGCGCTGCAGCTGCGCGCGCTGCACCAGGAGGTGGTGGGGGCCGGGAAGATGACCGAGCTCCAGTTCCACGACGCCGTGCTCGCCGCGCACCAGATGCCGATCGAGCTGCTCCGGGCGCTGCTGACGAACCAGCCGCTTGCCCGGGAGTACGTGGCGAAGTGGCGCTTCTGACGGCAGAGGCCGTAAGGGCGAGGGAGGCGTGAGGGCGGCACAGCAGAGGCGCGTGCGCCGCGCGGCGGGCTCCTGGTTCCTGTGCGGCCACGCGCCGACTGCGAGCACGCCCTCGCGCCGACCGATGCCCGACCCGCCGCGATCGGCTCCTCCGACTGCTCGCGGGGGGATCGGGGCCGCATTGCCCGGGTGGGCCCGCTGAGCGGCCCGCGTCCCCCCCGCTGTGCGTCGTCGTCGCCGCTCGCTGCCTTCGTGCCGACTTCCCTCACGCCTCCCTCGCCGCTCGCGGCTTCCGTTCCCGTTTCCCTCTTCCCGTTTCCCTCTGCCCGTGGCACTGGCCGAACCAGCTAGATTCTCTCCCACCCCCAACCCAAGGACCCCTGCCGTGAAGCACGCCGCCCTGCTGTCCGTTGCCCTGCTCGTGGTTGCCGGCTGCGCGAAGAAGGAGGCGCCGGCGCCGGATGTCGCCGCGCCCGCCGCCCCCGCCAAGGTCTCCGAGGCCACGGGGTTCCTGACGCCGGAGTCGGTGCTGTGGGACGCCGAGCAGCAGGTCTGGTTCGTGTCCAACATCAACGGCAGCCCGCTGGCCAAGGATGGCAACGGCTTCATCAGCCGGCTCACGGCGGACGGCGTGGTGGACAGCCTCAACTTTGTGCTGGGGGGCCGCGGCGGGGTGACGCTGAACGCGCCGAAGGGCATGGCGCTGGTGGGCGACACGCTGTGGGTGACCGACATCGACGCCATCCGCGGGTTCAATCGGCGGACCGGCGCGCTGGTGGCCGCGGTGGAGCTGGGGTCGCAGGCGAAGTTCCTCAACGACGCCGTGACCGGGCCCGACGGCACCGTCTACATCACCGACACCGGCATGGGGATGGACGAGAAGGGCAACTTCCTCCATCCCGGGCCCGACCGGATCTTTGCGCTCAAGGGGCGGGCGGCCACGGTGGCGGCGGAGGGCGACTGGCTTGAGCGTCCCAACGGCATCGCGTGGGACGGGGCCAACAACCGCTACCTGGTGGTTCCCTTCGGCGGCAACGCGCTGCTCGGCTGGGTGCCGGGCGCCGCCACGGGCGATTCCCTCGCCGCCGGTCCCGGCATGCAGGACGGCGTCGAGATCCTCAACGGCCAGACCCTGGTCACCAGCTGGACCGACTCGACGGTCTTCGTGATGGACGCGGCGGGGGCGAAGAAGCTCATCACCGGCGTCAACAGCCCGGCCGACATCGGCGTGGACCAGGTGCGGGGGCTGGTGGCGATTCCGCTCTTCCTGGAGAACCGGGTGGAGTTCTGGAAGGTCGGGTCGTAGAGGCCCGCTACTCCGCCGGCCCCACGCGGGTGAGCTGCATCTCGAAGAACGGCGTCCAGGTGGTGCCGTCGCGGGACCAGGCCCCGCGCTCCTGCCAGCCCTGCGCGGCGCTCACGGCGATCTCGAAGCGGATCCGCCCCGCGCGTGGGTCGGTGAACTCCCAGGTGAGCTGCTGCTCGCCGACGGTGACGTCGGGTTCCATGCTCTCGCCGCCGCGGCGGAAGGTGCGCAGCCGGTAGCGGGCGGCCGCGCGGTCGTACCAGAGCACCCCGAACGCCTGGTGCACCACGATGTCCTGGCCGTCCGGTCCGCGCGCGACGCCCTTTCCCTCGATGACCAGCACGCCGGTGTCGGCGCGGAAGCGGACCAGCTCCGTGGCGCGCGCCTCGGCGGCTCGCTCCCCGGTGCCCATGCGGCCGGTCCCCTCCCAGCGCCCCTCGAGGAACGCGAGGGCGCGCATCTCCACCGGGGGTGGTGGCGCCGGCTGCTGCCCGGCCAGCGGGGTGCCCAGGATCAGGGGCAGGGCCATGCGAACGACCTCCGGTACGCGGTACGACGCCATTGCAGCTCCGGGTGCGGGGGTGGCGAAGGAGTGCCGCCGCCGCAATCTTCTCCCGCCGCGGCGGGCGGTCTTGGACGAATCGGCCACCGGCCCGCTGACACCCCGGCTGTGGCGCCACGTAGGGAGCGGCGCACGATGACGACCTCCACCACGATACCCGGCCATCCGGCCCTGGTCTACGCCGATCACGCTCCCGCCCCGGCGCTCGCGCCGTGGGTGGCGAGCTACTGGAGCGTGGCGATGGCCGGCGTGCCCCCGGGTGAGGACCTGGCGGTCCCGCCCGACGGCTGCACGCACCTTGCCTTCGGCGGTAGCGACCGGGTGCTCGTGGGGCCGCAGGTCACGCCGTTCCGGGTGCCGGCGTCGCCGGGGCTCCGCTGGTTCGGGGTGCGGTTCTGGCCCGGCGCGGCGCGTCCCTTCCTGCGGCTGCCCGCCACGCAACCGCTGCGCGACCGCGCGCTCCCGGCCGCCCTGGTGCCCGGGCTCGACTGGGTCCCGGCGCTCGTCGCGCGCCTCGGCGGGACCGACGCCGCGGACGTGGCCGCGGCCGATGCCGTGCTCCGGTCGCTCGCCGCGGGGGCGGGCCGCCCGGACGTGGCCCTCCGGGTCGCGGTGCAGCGGATCCTCCTCGCCACCGGGCATGGGCCGAGCGTGCGGGAACTGGCGGAGGGGGTGGGGCTCTCGGAGCGCCACTTCCGGCGCCGCTTCCAGCGCGCCACGGACCTCTCGCCCAAGGAGCTCATCCGGATCTGGCGCTTCCGGCGCTGCGCCGAGGCGGCGGCACGGGAGGCTGGGGAGAACTGGGCGGCGCGGGCCGCCGACCACGGCTTCGCCGACCAGAGTCACCTGGCCCGGGAGTTCCGGAAGCTGATGGGAGAGGCGCCCGGCGACTTCGAGCGCCGCACGGCCACCATCCTGCACCGGCGGGTATGGAGCCCGGAGGCGGGGGCCACCGCCGGTTCAAACACCACCGGGGCGTCGCTCCGCCCCTGACGACGGGAGGCTGATGTCAGGACCCAAGGATGCCCCGCGCGCGGGGCGGTGGCCGACCGTGACCGGGGCGCGGGTCCTGCTCGCGTCCGGCCTCGCGTTGGCCGGGGGCGCGCTCGTCGTGCTCGCCGGGCCCTATCAGGGCCTGCGTACCGCCGCCGGCCGGCCACTCCCCGAGGAACTCTCGACCGCGCCGGCCGCGGTCGCGGCCTTCCTGGCGGCGCTGGACGCCGGCGGGCGGGCACGGTACGCCGCCTTCCAGTACCTGGACTTCCTCAATCCCCTGCTGCTCTCCCTGGCGGCCGCCGCGCTCCTCCTGTGGCTCTCGGCCCGCGCGCGGCTCCCGGCCGCGGCCGGCCGGGCGATGCTGCTGTTCCCCGCCGCCCTGGCCCTGGCCGACGTCACCGAAAACCTGTTGCTCCTCGGCGCCATCGCGCGGTACCCCGAGGCGGGGCCACTCGCGGAGGTGCTGCCATGGGCCACCAGGCTCAAGTTCGCTGCGCTGCTGCTCGTCCCGCCGGTGGCGCTGGTACTCGGCGGGCTCGCCGTGCTGCGCCGCCGGGCCGGGACCGGGAGCTGAGCCGCTGGGTCACCGGCGGGCGCGGGGGCCCACGCGCCACGACCACCACTCCGCCGCGATCCACGCCAGCACCGCGACATAGACGGTGATCCACCCCACGTCGGTCCATCGGCCATCGAGGGCGCGGGTGCCCCAGGCGCCGAGCATCACCACGATCAGCGTGAGCGCGCCGTAGCTCGCGATCCAGGGCACGAGGAGGGCGAGCCCGCCCACGACCTCGCCCAGGCCCACGAGGATGCGCAGCCAGGGGGGATACCCCCAGCGCGCAAAGGCCTCGGTCCAGAAGCCGTCGGCGAAGAACTTCACCCACCCCATCTCGACGAACATGCGGGCCAGCCAGGCGCCCGCGAGCCAGGCCGCGACCCACCGCGCCTGTCGCGCTCCCCATCGCATCAGCGGCGTCCTTGTGTCAGGGTCTCCAGCCAGACGGCCAGGGCGGCCTGGAGTTCCACCGGCGCCTCCTCCTGGATGAAGTGGCGGCCGGGCAGCACCACCTCGGTGGTGGCGGGCCACCCGCGGCAGCGCGCCTTCCGCCCCGGCGCGGCCACCAGCGCGCCGGGCTCCACGTTCACGAAGAGCTTGGGCACCATGCTCTCCGCCAGCCAGGCGTGGCACGCGGCCATGATGGCCGCCACGTCGGCCGGCGCGCCATCGAGGGGAACCTCGGTGGGCCAGGTGAGCGTCGGGCGGCGCGCCTCGCCCGGCGCCAGGAACGGCCGACGATACTCCGCCCGGTCGGCCTCGGTCAGCCGGTCGCCGAGCGAACCGATCAGCACCTGCTCCACGAACTGGTTCTGCTCCAGCACCAGCGCCGCGCCCTCCGGGGTCCGGTACCGCTCGAAGAAGCGCACCGCCTCGGGCGGCGCGGTCCGGCGGTCCAGCCCGTCCATCACCGTTTCCATGTGCGCGATGCCGGCCACGCGATCGGGGTGCCGGCGCGCCCAGTCAAAGCCCAGCATCCCGCCCCAGTCGTGCAGCACTAGGCACACCGGGCCGGTGGGCGCCAGGGCGTCGAGCAGGCCCTCGAGGTAGTCCCGGTGCTCCACGAAGCGGTAGCGCCCCGGTCCGCTGTCGGGCAGCCGGGCGGAGTCGCCCATGCCAAGGAGGTCGGGCGCCACGCACCAGCCGAAGGTCTCGAGGCCCGGGAGGATCCGCCGCCAGAGGTAGGAGCTGGTGGGATTGCCGTGCAGGAAGACGATGGTCGGGGCGGCCGGGTTGGATGGCCGGGCGCTCGCGACGTACGCCAGCGGCAGCCCACGCACCTGGACGGTCCGCTTGCGGGCACGCCACCCGGGATCCGTGGCATGGAGGCGCGGCAGGCGGCGCGCGGCCAGCGCGGCGGCGGTGACGGCGAGGAACGAGCGGCGGGACGGCACGGTGCGGGCTCCGGTCTGGGGTGCCCAACCATGGCCGGCCTCCCTCCCCGCGCCAGCGATCCGGGGCGAGCCGTATCCTCCCGGGACAAGCCGTCGCGGCCCTCTGCGGCACGGCTGGTCCCCGCAGTGGACGGCTCGTCCCCAACCGCGGGCGCCCGCGCCCGCCGCCGCCTAGCGTGGCTCCACCTGACAGGCGGGGGCGATGTGGCGGCCATGCGGGCCGGACCACGGGGGCCCCCCACACGGCACGGGGGAACGCATGCGGGGCATGGGCATGGTGGTGCTGGCGGCGGCGGTCGCGGCGCTGGGCTGCGCGGGGCGGGAGGGTGGCGCGACCGACCCGACCGCGCCCGGGCTGGTGGCGGCGCAGGACGGTGCTGGCCTGGAACTGGTCTACGGACTGGCCCCGCTTGCCGGGAGCTCTTGCCGCGGGGAGGCCTACGACGGCTTCGACTTCTGGCTCGGCGACTGGTCGATCACCACCCCGAGTGGCAGTCCCGCGGGAGGCAGCCGCATCACCCGCGAGGCGGGAGGGTGCGTGGTGCTCGAGCTGTATCAGGGGGGATCGGGCCGGAGCCTGAGCCGCTACGATCGCGCCGGCGCCACCTGGCACCAGGACTACGTCGACGCCACCGGGTTCACCCTGCGGCTCTTCGGCGGCGTGACCGGCGGCGCGATGGTCATGCAGGACTCGGTGCGCGCCATCCCCAATGGCCCCGCCCTCGCCAGCCGCTTTGCCTGGACGCCCAACGGGGACGGCACCGTGCGCCAGCTGTGGGAGTTCAGCGTGGACGGGGGCGCCAGCTTCTTCATCAACTTCGACGGCTCCTACGCCCGGCAGGCCGGCTACGTGCCGCCGGCCGCGCCAGCGCCGGGGAGCTGCGCCACCCGGCCCGCCCAGCGTGCAGCCGACGGGTTCCTCGGCACCTGGCGCGTGGCCACCGCGAGCGGGCGGCCGCTCGGCACCTCCACCTTGAGCCTCACCACCGGCACCTGCCTCATCGAGGAGCTGTTCCAGGGCGCCGGCGGCTACACGCTCCGCTCCTTCCTCTACTATGACCGCTTCGTCGGCACCTGGTACCGGGCCCAGGCCGACAACCGCGCCACCGGCGCCCGGCTCGGCGGCGGCTTCGCGGGCGGCACCCTGCAGCTCACCGGCCAGCTCCCGCCGGCCGACTCCAGCGGCACGCCGCGGCTGGTCCGACTGCTGTGGACCCCCGACGGCCCCAACGCCCTGCGCCAGCGCTGGGAGGTCCAGCAGGACAGCACCTGGCGGGAGCTGGCCGCGCTCCGCTGGACCCGCCTCCAGTGACCGGCCCACGGGTGGGCGGCGCGCGCCCGCGCGCGCCGCGCACCGGCGCGTTCCTGATGGGGGCGGTGGCACTGGCGTGCCTCGCCGGGGCGGCGCCGGACTGGCCCTTCCCCATCTACGGGCTGGGGCGGGCGGGCGCGGCCCCCGCCTGTCAGGCGGCCGGCTACCGGGCCTTCGACTTCTGGCTCGGCCGCTGGCGCGTGGTGGCGCCCGACGGCGCCCCGGCGGGGCGGAGCGAGATCACCCCCGCGCTTGAGGGGTGCGCGGTGCTCGAGACCTTTGCCGGCGGTCAGGGCCGCAGCCTCTCCGCCCCCGACCCAGGCACCGGCACCTGGCACCAGGACTACGTCGACCACGCCGGGCTCACCCTGCGGCTCCTGGGAGGACCGGACGGCCAGGGCATGCGCATGGAAGACTCGGTCCGCGTCATCCGGAACGGGCCGTCGCTGCGCAGCCGGTTCGCCTGGCGGCCCGACGGTGGCGGCACCGTGCGCCAGACCTGGTGGTTCAGCACCGACGGCGGCGCCACCGAGCAGGTGAACTTCGACGGACGCTATCTCCCGGACACCACCGCGGCACCGCCCCCGCCGCCCCCCGCAACCTGCCGCGAGCGGCCGGCGTACCGCGCCCTGGACGGCATGCTGGGCCAGTGGCAGGTGTGGCAGGGGGGGCGCGCAGTGGGCCGCGCCACCCTCACCGCGACCGCGGGCGACTGCCTCATCGAGGAGCGGTTCACCGGCTCGGGACGGCACCAGCGCTACCAGCTCCTCGCCTTCCTCTATTACGACCGCTACATCCAGCGCTGGTTCCGGGTGCAGGCCGACGTCGAGGGGCACTGGCACCGGCTCGGCGGCGTGATGCACGAGGACGTCCTTGATCTCGCTGGCCTCATCCCCGACGGTCGCGGCACGCCGATCCCCGCCGTGCTTCGGTGGCGGCAGCCGGCACCGGACACGCTCCGCCAGGCCTGGATGACGGGCCGGACCGCCGTGGACCCGGCGGTCGAGTTCACCTGGGTGCGGGAGGCCGCCCCGTGACCGGGCGCGCGAACCCGCGGGCGGGCCGCGCCCGTAGGGGCGGGCCATGTCCCCGCGGCTGACCCCGTCCCTTTCCGCAACGCCACCCTATCGCTGGGCGGCCCTGCCGGCCGCGCAGCGCGCCGCCGTCCTGGCCGGCTGGATGGTGCTCGGCCTGGTGGAGACCATCCGCGCGGTGCAGGACCCGACCTCCCGCGGCGTGCCCCGCATCCCGTGGGACTACGCGCTGGTCGGCAACTTCCCCTGGTGGCTGGTGTGGGGGCTGTTCACCCCGGCCATTTTTGCGCTGGCCGACCGGTTCCGCCTCGATGGCCCGGGGTGGTGGCGCCGGGTGCCCGCGCACCTGGCGGCCGGGGGCGTCCTCGTGATGTTGCACCTGCCGCTGGCGCTGGGGCTGTGGTACGCGACCAATCCGCTGCCGCAGGTGCGCCTGCAGTCGTTCGGGGCCGCGGTGCTGCAGGCGGGCCGCGGCGCCCTGCTGCTCGAGCTGCTGGCGTACGGCGCGGCCCTCGGCCTCTTCTACGCCATCGACAATCATCGCCGCCTGCACCTGCGCGAGCTCGACGCGGCGCGGCTCGCCACGCGCGCGGCCGCGCTCGAGGCCCAGGCCATGGAGGCCCGGCTCGAGGCGCTGCGGATGGAGATCAACCCGCACTTCCTCTTCAACACCCTCAACACCGTGAGCGGCCTGGTGCGGGAACGGGAGCACGCCGCCGCGGTGACCGTCCTCTCCCGGCTGGGCGACCTGCTGCGCAGCGCCCTCGACCAGCCGCGCACCCAGCAGGTGCCGCTCGCCGATGAGCTGGCCCAGCTGGCGCTCTACCTGGACATCGAGCGGCACCGCTTCCGCGACCGGCTCACCGTGCGGATGCAGGTGGCCCCGGAGACCCTGGGCTGCCTGGTGCCGGCGCTCTGCCTGCAGCCGCTGGTGGAGAACGCGCTGCGCCATGGCATCGCGCGGGTGCCTGGCCCCGGGGTGCTGACCATCGGCAGCCGGCGCGAAGCGGGGGGCGCGCTGCTGCTCACCGTGCACGACACCGGGCCCGGCTTTCCCGACGCGCCGGGCGCGGCCGGCATCGGCCTGGCCAACCTGCGGGCCCGGCTGGCGGAGCTCCACGGCGTGGCGGCCGGCGTGGGCATCGACCGCGACCTGGCACGGGGCACCCGGGTGACGCTGCGGCTGCCGGTCCACGCGCCCGCGGCCCGCGCCCTCACGGCGGCGCCGGCGTGACCACCCTCCGCGCGCTGGTGGTGGACGACGAGCCGCTGGCCCGCGCCTGCGTCCGCCGGGCGCTGCGCCCCGAGGACCAGGTGGAGATCGTGGCGGAGTGTGGCGATGGCCCTGAGGCGGTGCGGGCCATCCGCCGGCACCGGCCGGCGCTGGTGTTCCTCGACATCCAGCTGCCGGGCATGGACGGGTTCGACGTGCTGGCGGCGCTGGTGGAGGAGCCCGAGCCGCCGGCGGTGGTGTTCGTGACGGCGTACGACGCCTTTGCGCTGCGGGCCTTCGAGGTGCACGCCGTGGACTACCTGCTCAAGCCCTTCGAGGATGCCCGGCTGCATCGCGCGGTGGCCGCGGCGCGGGCGCGCCACGACGCCCCGGGCGCCGACGCGGTCCGCGCGCGCCTGTCAGCGCTGCTCGACGACCTGGCGCGCGCCGCGGGGAGCGACGGGGCGGGGCGGGGGGTGGCGCGGCGCGTGCTGGTCACCGACGCGGACGACCGCGCGCGCTTCCTGGACCTGGCCGGCGTGCACTGGGTGAGCGCGGCGGGCAACAACGTGTGCTTCCACGTGGGCCGGGAGCGCTACACGGTGCGGATGCCCCTCCGCACCCTGCTGCCGCAGCTCGACCCGGCGCGGTTCCGCCGGATCCACCGGTCCACGATCGTCAACCTGGACGCCATCCGCGAGATCCAGCCCTGGTTCGCGGGCGACTGCGTGGTCGTCCTCAAGGACGGGCAGCAGCTCCGGATGAGCCGGACCTATCGCGACCAGGTGATGCAGCCGCTGCTGTGACCGCGCCCGCCGCCGCGCCGCGCTTCCGGCCCGCGTGGGTGCGGCGGCGAGCAGGGGTGGTGGTCGTCGCGGCCCTCCTGCCGCTGGGCGCGCTCCGCGCCATCGGCTTGCATGGCCCGCCGGCGCTCCGGGCGGCGCTGCCGCTCGGTTTCCTGCTCATGCTGGCCCTCACGGCCCTGCTGCTCACCGCCGCGGGCCGGCGCGAGGCCGGTCTGACGGCCGTGCCGCGGCCATGGTGGCTGCTGGCGGGGCCGGTGCTGGGCGCGCTGGCCGCGCTGGGCATCGGGGCCCTGGGCACCGCGCTCTACGGCCACGGCGCCGACCACTGGTACCACTCGGTGCGTGCGGCGGCCCTGGCCAATCCGGGCCTGGCGGCGCTGTCGCCACCCGGGCAGTGGCTCGCGTTCACCCTCCCGGCCATCGCCTTCAGCCCGCTCGGCGAGGAGTGCTTCTTCCGCGGCCTGCTCGAGCTGTCGCTGCGTGAGCGGTGGGGGCGCCGCGCCGCGGTGGCCGGCTCGGCCGTCGCCTTCGGGGCCATCCACCTGCTGCATCACGGCGTGGCGTGGGGTGCCGGGGGCGTCACGCTGCGCCCCGTCCCGGGACTGCTCTGGTTCGTGCTCATGGCGCTCACGGGTGGGCTGCTCAGCTGGTGCCGCGCCCGGGGCGGCGCGCTCTGGGTGGCGGTGGCGGCGCACGCCGGCTTCAATGCCGCGATGGGGTGGGTGGTCTTCCACTGACCGCCGCCGCCGCGGGCCTCCCCATGCAACCCTGCGGGCCGGCAGCCGCACTCATGGGCAACCAGCCAACCGGGAGCCTCCCATGTGCCGCGCACTCGTCCTACTGCTGTCCCTCGTCGTCCCGCCCCTGGCGGCCCAGTCGGCCGGGGCCGGGCGCCCCGGGCCGCGTCCGCTGCTCCCCGCCATGGAGGAGATGGTGCTCGCGCGCAGCGCCGCGCCGGCGTCCGTCGCCGCCGGGGCCCGGATCTGGGTGCTGACCGGGGCCGGGTGGGTGATCGGAGACTCGGGTACTACCACGGCGGCGTGCCTGGTGGGCAGGAGCTGGCCCGCCGCCCTCGAGCCGGCCTGCTACGATGCGGAGGCCGCGGCGACCATCCTGCCGATGGAGATGCGGCGCACCGAGCTGCTGCACCAGGGCCGGTCCGTTGCCGAGGTCGAGGCGGACATCGCGCGCGGGTTGCTCGAGGGGCGGTTCCGCCTGCCATCGCGGATGGCGGTGGTGTACATGATGTCCTCGCGCCAGCAGCTCATCAGCGATGCCGGCCGGCCGGCGGGGGCCTGGCGGCCGCACCTGATGATCTATGCCCCCTACCTCACCAACGAGCAGGTGGGGCATGCCGGGGTGCCGGGCCTGGAGGGGGGGATGGTGGTCGACCCGGGGAAGCCCACCGCCAACCTGCTGGTGGTGGTGCCCGCCTTCGCGGGAGCGGCGGCCGCCGCGCCATGAGCGACGCGACATCGGACCGCGCGCTGGTGGCCGCCTTCCTCGCCACCCGCGAGGAGCGGGCCTTCCGCGACCTCTACCGGCGCTACACGCCGCGGCTGTTCCGGGTCGCCGTTCGCCTGACGAACGACCGGGGCGGGGGTGGCGGAGGACCTGGTGCACGAGACCTGGGTGCGGGCCGCCGCCGGGCTCGCCGGCTTCGGGTGGCGCGCCAGCCTGGGCACCTGGCTCACCGGCATCCTCATCAATCGCGCGCGGGAACAGTACCGCGAGTGGGCCGGTGGCGCGCGGCTGCCGGCGGATGCCCGGCCCGGCGCGGCCGAGCCCCCGCTGGATGTGCGGCTCGATCTTGCCCAGGCCATCGCGGCGCTCCCGGCGGGCTATCGCGAGGCGATCGTGCTGCACGACATCGAGGGATACACCCATGAGGACATCGCCATGATCACCGGCCGCGACGTCGGTACCTCGAAGAGCCAGCTCTCCCGAGCCCGCAGGGTGCTGCGCCGGTGGCTGGCGCCGGAAGGGAGCCCTGCATGAGCCCGGCCCCCGACGATCCTGTGGGCCGGCCGGACGGCTCCCGGGTCCTGGGACCGGTCCCGGAGCCGCCCGCGCACCTGGAGCGGCGGGTGCTGGCGACACTCCGGGCTCGCGGCGCACTCACGATACCTGGGGGGCGGCGGTGGGGCCGCGGGTGGCTGGCGGCGGCGGCGCTGGTCGCGGCGTTCCTGGGCGGCCGCGCCAGTGCAGCGCGCGCCGGCGAGGTACCCACCGGGCAGCGCTGGATGCTGCTGCTCTACGAGGATGCCGGATTCCGCCCGCCGCCCCCCGGCGCCGAACAGGTCTATGTGGAGGAGTACCGTGCCTGGGCGGCGGCGCTGCGCCGGCGGGGGCAGTTGGTCGAGGGCGCCGAGCTCCTGCCCGCCGCGGCCGCGCTCGGCCGGGGCGGCGCGGCGGCGCCCGAGGTGATGCCCGAGCCGGCGCGGCTGACCGGCTACTTCATCCTCGTGGCGCCGAGCCTGGATTCGGCGCGCGCCATCGCGTCGGGTATTCCGCACCTGCGGCACAATGGGCGGGTGGTGATCCAGCCGTTCGGGGCGAGCTGAGGCCTGGTACTGGAAGCGAAACTGCCGGGAAGCGGGAAGCGGGAAGCGGGAAGAGGGAAGAGGGAAAAGGGAAGGCGAGGGGAACTCTCCTCGCTTTCCCTTTTCCCTTTTCCATTTTCACTTTTTCAGTTTCCCGCTTCCCGCTTCCCGTTGTTATGTCACGCCGCCTTCCCTTCCTCCGGCTTGGGCGTGGGCATCGGGCCGTGGGGGCTGCTCGCGCTGGTCCAGGCCGCGAGCTTCTCGGCGTTGCCCTTGAAGCGCACCCGGTAGAGGGCGCCGAGGTAGCGGATGGAGAGGCGGATCTGCCGGGCCACCTGGTGCAGCTCCGCGCGGGCGCCGATGCGGCGCTGCGCGGCCGATTCCTTCACGCCGTCGGTGGTCTCGTACGTGGCCAGCGCGGCGGCGATGCGGGGCAGCAGGTCGGCCGGGGTGCCGAGGGAGGTCAGCAGCGCCTCGTGGGCGGTGGCGCGCTCCAGCACCGCGTGGGTCGCGGCAATGAAGGTGGCGCGCCCCCGGGCCAGCGGCGTCAGCTCGAAGGCGAGCAGCGTGTCGGGCTGGCGGTCGGCGGCCAGGGCGGCGAAGGGCTGCAGCAGCGCCAGGTCGTCGTGGATGGCGGCGCGCACCCGCGCCTTGCCGCGACTCGAGGCGGTGGCGTCGGTGCGGCCGGCTTCGGCCTGGGTGGCGAGCTCCTCGGCGCGCGCGAGCTGGGCGTCCAGCGCCTGGACGGTGGCGGTGATGACCGGGTGGTCATCGGGGTTGGCCCGGGCGAACTGCACCGAGCGCCGACCCGTGTCGAGCGTGCGTTGAATCCGTTTCTGCATACCCTCCTCCTTGTGAATGCCGACGTGAACTGCCGGGCCTCCTCCGCGCATGGGGGCGCGATGGGGTGGTATCGACGCGGGCCCGATCCCGCGCCGGGTAGGGGGAGAAGCATCGGGTGTGCCACGCCGGCGGGCGCACCGTCCCGTGCCGGTGTCGTGCGGCGGGTGGTCCGCGCGGCACATGCATGGGACCGCGGTGCACGCGCGCCTGACGGCGTTACCGGCACCCCTGCCGGGCGTACATGGCGGCCGGCACGCGTTACACGGGGGCGTGACCGTGCTGCACGCCGGCCGGACACCGTTCCACCGGGGCGTGACCGCGTTGCCGGTTGCCCTGCAAGCGGTTAGGCGGCGCGTGACGGCGTTTGACGGGGGCCTGACGGCGTTGCAGTAGCGTGTGACCGGGCCGCATATGCAGCTGACCGCGTGCGTATGCAGCCTGACTGCGCGGCACGGCTCCCGGACCGGGGCGGGGGATCTGGTGCGCCGACCGTGCGCCGACGTGCCGCGGGGGTGGCAGGATCGGCCGCGGTTGCGCCTCCGTGTGGCGGCGTGAATGTTGGGGAGGTCCGCACCGCGTGACCGTTCGGCGTGCTTTGGTCAGGCGGTGACGACCTCTTTCTGATGGGCGCCGTGGCACGTGTCTTGTGCGAGGACACTTTGGGGGGCGGAGTGTCCGGGATCGAGGACGGTCGGTCGGCGACCGAGCCCCCTTCGGGAGTGGCGGTAGGGCGGTAGGGCGGTAAGGCGGTAGCCCTCCGCCCGTCATTCCGAGGGAGCGGAGCGACCGAGGAATCCCTTGAGGGCGGCTGGAGGCGACGGCACATGCGTGTATGGCTCGCGGCGGTGATGCTGGTGGCGGCGGGAGCGACGCCCCTCGCGGCCCAGGAGGACAGCCTGGCGCGGGCCATGGTGGAGCGGGTGGGGCCGGCCGGCGCGGCGGCGGAGTGGCTGGTGCGGTACGACCGCTTCGCCTGGGTCAGCAGCGACTCGGTGATGGCGGCCGACCCGGCGCTGCTGCAGCAGCTCGGCCCGGAATGGTTCTGCGACACGGTGGACGGGCGGTGGCACGCCTTCTACGGCCGCTTCGACCCGGCCACCGACCGGTACCGGATCGTGTTCCACTATGAGGGTGGGGATGGGCGGCCGCTGCGGTCGTCGGTGGCGCCGGTGGACTCGAGCCGGCTCACCGGGGTGGCCCGGGCCCTCCACCACACCTACGCGAAGCTGCCGCCGCCGTTCGCGGAGGGGCGGGTGCGGCTCAACTGGTACGTGCGGCGGCTGCCGGGCGACGGGGTGGGAGTGACCTTCCTGCCAGCCTACCAGGCCAACGGGGTGCTGGTGTTCGGGGGCGAGGGGCACTTCCTGTGGGACCGGGCGGGGCGGCAGCTGCTCGACAGCACCTACCTCTACTCGGGGTTCCGGGGCATCCGCCCCGACACGACGGTGGAGCTCACCATCCCGGCCGAGGAGCTGGAGCAGCCGTCCATCGGCCAGATGTTCTTCCTGCTCAGCTACCACCGCTGGTTCCGGAAGATCTACATCCGGACCCGCTACGGCCTGACCACCGTGTTCGTGGGGGCGGATGGCGAGGAGGCGATCATCACCACGGTGCACGAGCCGAAGCCGGCGCGGTCGCCATCGTAGTGATGGCTACGGTCCATTGAACCGGGGCGCTCAACCATGTCCGTGATTGCGGTGGCGGTGGCCGTGGCTATTGCCGCGGGGCTCGCGGCGCCGTCGCTGCTCCGGCGGGCGGCGGTGCACAGGCTGCGGCAGATCCGCGACTCATGCTGCGAGCGCTGCGGCGCGCCGATCGATTCGGGGGCCCGGTTCCTGATCGAGGGCCGGATGGTCTGCGGGGCCTGCGCGGGGCGCACCTACCGGCGCGTTCGCGGGGTTTTGTGGGGCGTGGTGGGCATCAGCGCATTGGGGACATTGGCGGCCTGTGTGGCGGTCTGGGCCCGCTGGCAGCGGGGTGAGCCCCACGGCCTGTGGTTGGACGGTATGCTGATCCTGGGATTCCCGGCGGTGGCGGGGTTCTCGATCGTGGCGGCGCGGCGGCTCGGGCCTCGGCGAGCTCGCGGCTAACGCCGCGGCTCGGCATCAGGCGCTGAAGCGCCGGCCGGCCCCCCCGCGCCCGTCATTCCGAGGGAGCGGGGCGACCGAGGAATCCCCTGAGGGCGGCTCGGGCCTCGGCGAGCTCGCGGCTGAAGCCGCGGCTCGGCATCAGGCGCTGAAGCGCCGGCCGGCCCCCCCGCGCCCGTCATTCGCCGGCGCCAATGGGTCCGCTGATGCGGGCCCTCGGGGCGCTGCATGGGTGGAAGGCGGACCTCCCCGAAGTAGGACCACCAGGAGGCGCCGGCTGGCAGCCGGTTCGGGCCTACCCGGTCGTGAATGGGCTCCCGGCCCACACCAATCGCTCCAAGGAGCTGGAAGACAACAGCGCGCTCAAGACCCACGCCAAGGGCGCCGTGCAGTTTGAATCGCCCCGGGATCGCCGGCCACGAAATCGGACGCTCCATGGCCAGTCACGTCACCCTCCCAGTCGATCAAGTCGGGCCGCCGCCTCCTTCGCCCAGGCCAGCCGGGCCGCGGTGACCCTCCGCCCCAGATCCACGGTGAGACGCCAGAGCAGCAGCTGCTCCTTCGATGCGGGTGTCTTGGCGACACGGGAATCCGCCTCGTCGAGCCGCGTCATCGCCGCCTCCTGTCGCTTCAGGTAGTAACGCACGTGCCCGGCGAGGACGGCAGGGTCCGTGGCGTCGCCAAACGAGAGCTTGAGCAGCAGCTCGTTACGTACCACATCCGGTTCGGGGGGTTCCGCGAGCCAGAGACGGAGCGCGGCCCGGCCGCGCGCGGTGATCGTGTAGCTGCGCCGCTTCCGTGCCGTGCGGCGTTCCGGCTTCGCACGGATCAGTCCCTCGCGCTCGAGTTGGGCGAGCATCGGGTAGATGGAGCTGAACGTCTCGTGCCAGAAGAAGGCGTTCGCCTCCCGCAGGGCGACCGCGACGTCGTACCCGGTCCGCGGCCCCTGGCTCATCAGTCCCAGTACGAGAAACCGCGTCTTCGCCTTGCGGGCCATGTCTCCCCCTTGCGTGATATACCAGTATGATATATCAATCTGGTGTCACAACAAGCCGTGCCGCGCCCTTTTCCTGCTCTGCCGAGGATCGCATCGTGCACACCGCCGCCGACCCGCACGTGCTGAAGCTGCTCCTGGCACGCCTGGAACGCCTCCACCCGGACACCCGCAACCGCTGGGGAACCCTGACGGCGGCCGAGATGTTGTGTCATCTGGGGGATGCGCACGAGGCGGTGCTGAGTGTCCGCATCCCGGCCGACGGCCCGCCCATCCGTCCCCGGACGCTCGCCCGGTGGATCGCCCTGTACACCGCCCTTCCGTGGGCGCGGGGCATGGCGACGCGACCGGGCGTGGATCCCAGGCGTGACGGCACCCGGCCGGGCGACTTCGAGCAGGATCGGCGGCGTGCACTGGACAGCCTGCGGCAGGTCGCGCGCGCGACGGCCGACCAGCTCCCCGCCCGGCATCGCCTGTTCGGCCCGATGTCCGCCTGGGACTGGCACCGGTGGGCCTACCGTCATGTCAACCATCACCTGGTACAGTTCGGCCAATGAGCCACGCATCCGGGACCACACACGTGCGCAAACAGCCAGCGCACAATCGTCCGAAGCTCTCGATGCGGGCGACCATCGCCCTCCTTGCCATCGCGTGCACCGTGCCGGCGACAAAGGCGCGAGCCCAGGAGGCAGTGCCGAGGATCCACGAGCAGGATTCGACCCGCAACAATCTGGTCACCCCTCAGCGAATCCGCACCGTGCCCTTGGGGACGCTGGGAGCCGTGGTCCGGCGCGGGACGGGCCCGCAGACCATGCTGCTCATCCCCGGCCTCGGCTTCGGCGCATCGGTGTTCGATCCACTGATGAGGGCGCTGGCGGACTCGTTCACGATGGTGGCGGTTACGTTGCCCGGTTTCGACGGGACGGCGCCACCGCCAACACCGCCCGCCGGCACGAGCTACGGGGCACAGACGTGGACCTTGGGGGCACAACGCGCCATCGAGGACCTCGTGTCCCGGGAAGACCTGCGCGACATCGTGGTCGTCGGGCACTGGCTGACGGGGACGCAACTGGCCCTGCGGCTGCGCGCTGCGCTGCCAGATCGGGTGCGGGCCGTGGTGCTGCTGGCAGGGTCGGCGCGATTCGCCGGACCGCGCGCCATGACGGCGGAGCAGCGCGTGGAATTCGTGGACGGGCCCTTCTCCCAGGGGTGGTTCCGCACCGTGACCCGGGAAACCTGGGACGACAACAACTTCCTGCCGTCGGACTATGCGGCGGATCCGGTCCTCGGCCTACGGCTGTGGCGCCAAGCCGCCAGGCCGGACCTCCACGTGTGGATCCGCTACCTCCTCGAGTACCATGCGAGCGACATCCGCACGGAACACGGCGCCACGCGCACGCCCGTCCTGCTGCTCCATCCCGGGCTGGAGGGGGCGTGGCGCGAGCCGACCGGCGACTACCTCACTGCGTTCACGCGCGCCGGCTGGGGGGACCTCGCTGGTACGGGCATCGAAGCGCGTACGATTCCAGGCGCGCGGCTGGTCCCGTGGGTGGACCAACTTGCCCCGGTCGTGACTGAGATCCGGCGGTTCAGCGGCGCTAGCCCCGGCGTAGCGGATCGGCGACCCGGGCAGTAGAACCCCAATGCCTGCCTGAGCGACGAAGCGGCGCGGTTCCTCACGATTCCGCAGGGGAGCCTCGACGAGGCCGAGCGGAAGGGTGGCATGCGACACGAAAGCTACTCCGGTTGCTCAGCCAGGAGTGGCCGTTTGAGCGGTCGGTGCAAGGGGGCGTATGAGTCCCGACCGCCTCAGCCATGCTACTGATTCTGCGTGGCGTGTCCACTCTTCGCGGCGATGTCAGTCAGGGCCCGGCCGACCAGTTGTGCCGTCACTGGCCTCCCCGAGCCAGCGCGTGCACTTAGGCGCGGGCGTGAGGCGCCAACGGTACCCGCGCACTACTGCGCACCGCACTCCCTTCCACGGAAAGAGAGCCCGACATGCGACATCCCTTTCGCAAGGTGGTCATCGCCGGACTCCTGGGCGGGTTTGTCGGCAACGGCATCCTGGGGGCGCTGTTCTCAAGCCCGCCCGTCCGCGGCATCCTGTACAATCCCAGCATTCAGAGTGCGCTGTTCATTGAAGTGACCCCGCACAGGAATATTCCGGTTTCCGTAGCTGGGCTCGTGGTCTTGAGCACGATCCATTCCTGGCTGTTCTCTCTCCTCTGCCCCGCGATACCGGGCAGCACTTGGTTGAGGCAAGGCCTGTTCTGGGGCTTAGCCACCTGGCTCATGTACTGGCTGTTCCAAGAATGGTTCATCTACCATACCCTTCTCGGGGAGCCTGTTCTCCTGAATATTCTGGAGCTGGCCATCCTGCTTGTTGGGTCCTTGGCAGAAGGTGCGGTAATCGCCTTTGTGTTGCGCCGAAGGGCGGACGCGTTTCTGGCATGAGTGAGCAACCGGGCTGATGGGTAACACAGGCATCCAGGAAGATGGGTAACACCTTCGGGGTCCGCCACGAATGATGTGGTCCCGTTCGTCTGCAACTGCTGAGAAGGGTGTTCACTGAGCCGTGGCGCGGCAAGCTGGGGTTGCCTGGGCTCCACTCAACGGGGGATCGCCAGAGGACTCAGTGAACACGCCCAACCTAGCGCGACCGACCCCCACAGGGCGAGCTCGGATGGTCGCCCGGCTGGGCGGTGGGGAACCCCTCGGGCAGGGCCCCCGGGGACCGGGGCTCCGTGGCACCACTGTCCGGCAGTGGTGGCCCGGTGGCGCGAGGAAGGCGCTGCCGGCCTGGAGAACCACTTCAGCCGGCCGCACCAATCGCCGCGGACCCTGCCGCGGCATCGGCGGCGGCAGATCGCCCGGCTGCGGCCCCAGCGGCGGAGCTCATCAACAATTGCCCAGACGCTGGAGCGCCCGGTGTCGACAGTCGCGCACGTGCCGCGGCGGCTGGGGCTGGCCCGGCTCGGGGCCCTCGCGCCGAAGCCCCTGGTCCACCGCGCCGAGCACCACGGCCGTCCTGGCGGCGGCGACGCGGTGGATTGCGCGCCCGGGGGGGGGCCAGACGGGCGATCATAACCGCTTTCGGCGGCAGGAAGCGCAGGGCGCGGTTTCAGAGCCTGCGCTGGGCGCTGGCCCAGCGGCACGTGTGGACCCAGCCCTACCGCCCCAGACGAACGGCAAGGCGGAACGCTTCATCCGGACCTGTCTCGCCAGCTGGGCCTATGCGGCTGCCTATCGGACGTCGCTGCAACGGGCGCAGGCGCTCCCGGACTGGCTGCGGTACGACAATACCGAGCGGCACCAGACAGCCCTGGGCTTCACGACCCCGCGGCGGCGCCTGGCGGAGATCCGCCACCGGTGCACAATGTCTACTCCAATTGCACCTAGCACTCCCCGCATGTGACCGTGTGAATCCTCCGGTCCGCCTTGCGCGTACATGGCTCACGAATGTCTCCTCGGTCCGCCACTGGAGCTCCCATGTACTTGGCCATCAAGACGCTTCACATTGTCTCCGTTGTCCTGTTTCTCGGAAACATTGTCACTGGTCTCTTCTGGAAGGCCCATGGCGACCGCTCCGCCGACCCCCGCATTATCGCCCATACGCTCGATGGCATCATCCGGAGCGACCGGCTGTTCACCCTACCCGGTGTCCTCCTGATCGTCGTGTCTGGAGTCGCGGCCGCAGTCGTTGGAGAGCTTCCGCTCCTCCGGACCGCCTGGATCTGGCAGGCCATCGTGCTATTTGCCCTTTCCGGGCTGGCCTTTGCCTTCCAAGTGGCCCCCCTGCAGCGCCAGCTCCTTGCCTATGCTCGTGCGGCGGCCGCTGGGGAGCCGTGGGAACCGGCCCGGTACCGTCGGCTGTCGCTGCGCTGGGAGTTGTGGGGCCTCGCGGCCATTCTCACGCCGCTCGGCGCCCTGGCACTGATGGTGGTGAAGCCCACGCAGTGACAGCGCGCACGACGCAGATGCCTAAGAGGCGAATGCACCAGACGTGGCGCGGCCATGGCCGTGCTCCGGGCAGAGATGAGCCCCACGGTGGCGGATAGGTTCTTGCTCAGTGTCCCGCCACGCAGGTGATGCGCGGCCGTTAGGCAGCCCGGAGAACATGCTGCATTCTGGCGTGTCCATGTTGGAGCATGAATCGAAGGAGTGTCCTCCATGCCCCCGGATATTGCCGAACTCCAGCGGCGCCTGGCCGATGCGTTTCGCGGCCAGCTCGACGTCACCGGTGTGCTCGGCGTCGGCGGTTTCGGCGCGGTATTCCGCGCCCACGATCCGGTGTTGGAGCGTGACGTCGCCATCAAGGTGCTCGATGCGTCGCGCGCCTCCAGCGCCGACAACCGGGAGCAATTCCTCCGCGAAGCGCGCATCGTCGCGACGGTCGAGCATCCCCACATCGTGCCATTGTACGGCGCGGAGATCCGTGACGGACTGCTTTGCCTCACGATGCGACTGGTTCCAGGGCATTCGCTCGCGGAACGCCTCGCCGGCGAAGGCCCGTTGCCCCCCGCAGCGGCCGCGCGGCTGGCGCACGAAGTGGCGCAGGCGCTGACCACCGCTCACGCCCGCGGTGTGGTGCATCGCGACGTCAAGCCGGACAACATCCTGCTCGATGCCGACGGCCATGCCATCGTGACCGATTTCGGGATTTCACTGATCACCGGCCGGGCTAGTGACCGCAGCACTGGCGTGGTGATCGGCACACCGCAGTATCTCAGCCCGGAGCAGGCGCTGGGCGAAGCGGTCGATGGGCGCGCGGACGTGTACTCGCTCGGGGTAGTTCTCTTCGAGATGCTGACGGGCAAGCTCCCGTTCGCATCCGCGACGACCTCCGGCCTATTGGCGAAGCAGATTCTCGAGACGCCCCCATCACCTTCCAGGCTGCGGCCGGAACTTCCCGACCGCCTGGTCGCGGCGGTCAACCATGCACTGGCCAAATCGCCGGGCGATCGTCCGACCGCGAAGGAATTCGCCGGCGAACTCGCTCTTGCCCGTACGCCGGATGCGTTGCTGGCCCCGAGCGAGGTACGCCGGCGAAAGCGGCGCCGGCGGCTCCAGTGGATCACCCTGGGGATCGTCATGGGCGTCGCAGGGCTGGGAGTTGCGCTTTGGGCCGCGTTTCAGGGGCTGAACACGTTGAGGGGGGGAGCGCCGCCCAGCTTGAGCGCGACGGGAGCGACCATTCCCCCTGCGTTGATTGCAGAGGCCCGCGCCGACGGGAGCCTACAGCCCGACGAGGTGGCGGCGTACGTGTTCGTTCCTCACGGCCTGCCTTGGAGCGAGGCGCTCATCATCACGGATAGCGCCATTATCCGCCGGAGCGCCCGGGATCCGCGGCGACACGCGTTGGACGCGACCACGGTGATGCAATGGTATAGAAGTGGCAAGAACTCCGGACTGTGGGTGCGGGCTCGGAAGGATGGGCCGCGCGATACCCTGTTCACCAACCTCACGGGGGCCGAGCTCGGAGCGCTCAACGCCGGCTTCGCCACGCTTGGGCCGAGGCAGGGTGCCACCGTCACGAGTCCGCCGACACCTGCCACCCCACCATCGAGGCGGCCGCACTGATCCCGCGTGCTGTGTCCTTGAGCACAACGGCCGCATGTCTGCTGATGCCTGCAGTCATCCCCGCGTAGAATCCCAAGCCGGTGCCCAAGGGTCCGATCGATTGCTGCCAAACCAGCGTATCTGGACTTCTCCCCTGCGAAGCGCACGAGATCTTCGATAGTACGAGGTCGCCTGCAGTCGCATCTCCAGCCTATTCGGTGGGCCCCTCAGGGCCCTGGTCGTGATGGATAGTCGCGCGCGGTGTGCCAAGCGCATCGAGCGACCCGGCCGGCCACGGCTATCATCGGCTCGTCCCCGCACCGGAATTGCCATAGCTTTGCCCTGTGATCCCACAGACGCCGCAGGAGCCACCGCTTGTGCCTGGTTCGCCGGCCGAGCTCGCCCGCTGGCGAGCCATCCGCGCCATCGTGCTCGCGCGGGATGGGCACACCTGCCGAGACTGCGGTGAGAAGTGCTCCCAGGGCGAGGCCGACGTCCACCACCTCATTCCCCGCGCCGCCGGCGGGGACGATGACCCCGCCAACCTGATCACGCTGTGCGACGGCTGCCACGCCGCGCGCCACCCGAACCTGCAGGGCACCCTCGCCCGCCGGATGATCGAGCGCTGGGGGCTCTGGGTGGCACGTCTCCTGGACCGCCAGCAGGAGCTCGCCGGAATCGACGAGTCGGTCGGCGCCGCCATGCGGCTGCTCGGCGTCCCCCGCTTCCGCGCGCCCCAGCTGGACGTGATCCTGGCCGCCCTCCGCGGCGAGTCGCTGCTGTTCGTGAGCGCCACCGGCTCCGGCAAGTCGCTCTGCTTCCAGATCCCCATCCTGCTCACCCGCGGGTGCGGGTTCATCGTGTCGCCGCTCAAGGCGCTGATGAGCCAGCAGGTGGCCTCGCTGCAGATGAAGAAGATCCCCAGCACCTTCATCAACGGCGACTTGAGCCCCCTCGAAAAGAAGATCCGCTACAAGCTGCTGCACGATGGCGCGGTCAAATTCCTCTTCTGCACCCCCGAGCGCTTCGACCCCGGGATGGTGCGCCAGGCCGAGGTGGCCGAGGTGAGCCGGGCCCGGCCCAGCTACCTGGTCATCGACGAGGCACACTGCATCGACCGCTGGGGCCGGGACTTCCGGCCCAACTACGGCAAGCTGGGCGCCGTGCGCCAGGCCCTCGGCAACCCGCCCGTGCTGGCCTTCACCGCCACCGCTGGCGCCGAGGGGCAGCGGCGGATCCTCGCGTCGCTGGGCATCCCGGATGCCCGGGTGGTGGTGACGGGAGTCAACCGGCCGAACATCAAGTTCCTCCGCCTGGAGGTCCGCAAGGATGAGGAACGGTATCCCAGCATCGCCGACATGCTGCGGGTGATGCCCCCCGGCCGCGCCATGCTGTTCGTGCCGACCGTCAACACCGGCAAGGAGTTGCAGGCGGGCCTCCGGTCGGCGGGGTGGGACCTTCCGTTCTACCACTCGAAGCTCGGCACGGCCACCGAGCGCGAGATGCTGCTGGGCCGGTTCACCGGGCGCACCGAGCCCCCCGCCCGGGTGATCATCTGCACCAACGCCTTCGGCATGGGGCTCGACGTGCCCGACGTGCGGCTGGTGGTGCATTGGCAGCATCCCGCCTCCGCGGAGGATTACCTGCAGGAGTTCGGGCGGGCGGGGCGGGACGGCGCGCCGTCGATCGCGCTCCTGTTCACCAGCGAACGGGACGCGGGGCTCCTGCGGTTCATGGCCGGGAAGACGGCGGACATGGCCCCCGGCGACGAGGAGGCCCGAGCCGCGGTGCTGGCCGCCAAGCTCGCGGCCATCGGGCAGATGCGCCGCATCGCCACCGCCAGCGGGGGCTGCGTGCGCGACCGGATCGCCGCCTACTTCGGGGACACGCCCACGCCGCGGCGCCGGAACCTCTCCATGCGGATCGCCGAGTGGCTGCTGTCGCGCGGCACCAGGGTACCGCCATCGCCCTGCTGCTGCGACCACTGCGACGGGGTGAACACGGCGGATGCCGCCGCCGTCCGTGCCTGGGCGGTGCGGGTCTACACGCAGGGGAGCAAGGCCAGCTAGTTCACGCCACCGGCACCCGCGGCCGACGGGAGTCCTCCCTGCGTTGGCAGCCCTCCTGGCCCCTGACGCCACCCTGACCCCATCGCAGTCCCCGCCCTCTCCCACCCTCCTTGCGGCCCGCCCGCCGGCGACGAACCTTCAAGCGTGACTGCCGTGCCCGCGCCGGCCCTGCACCGAGGTCCCACCATGCCCGAATCCGAGACCGGCGACCTCCGCCTCTCCGACTTCACCGCGGTGCCGCTTGCCGCCGCCTGCCTGGTGCTCGGGGTGGCGTGCCTGATGATCGGGCTGCTCGGCTTCCTCTTCGGCGTCTTCGGGCTGCACGGGGCCAGGAACGTCGTCACCGCGGGAGCGGTGCTGTCCGTTGTCGCCTGGCTGCTCTACCGCAGAGCGCAGCAGGTGCAGGCCCGCCCAGGAGGGGACGCCGGTGTGTGACAACCCCTGAGCCGGCCGTCATCCCACGCGTGCGCCCCGTGACCTGACCCCTCACCCGAGCCTCTCCATGGCCAAGTCCCCCTCCCTCAACCCCAAGCAGCGCGACGCTCTCCTCGCCACGCTCAAGGCCCGGTTCGAGGGCCACCCGGCCCGCCACCCCGGTCTCACGTGGGCCACGGTGCTGGCGCGGCTCGAGAAGAACCCCGAGAAGCTCTGGTCATTGAGCGAGATGGAACGCACCGGCGGCGAGCCGGACGTGACGGGCCACGACAAGAAGAGCGGCGCCGTGACGTTCATGGACTGCGCCGCCGAGAGCCCCAAGGGCCGCCGCAGCACCTGCTACGATGAAGAAGCGCGCACCTCGCGCAAGGAACGCCCGCCCAAGGCCAGCGCCATCGCCCTGGCCCAGGCCATGGGCGCCACGCTGCTCACCGAGCAGGAATACCGCGACCTCCAGGCCCTGGCCCCGGTAGACCTGGCCACGTCGAGCTGGATCCTGACGCCCACCCCCATCCGCGCGCTCGGCGGCGCGCTGTTCTGCGACCGGCGCTACGACACGGTCTTCACCTACCACAACGGCGCCCAGTCATACTACGCGGCGCGCGGGTTCCGCTGCGCGCTCAAGGTGTAGCCGCCGCACCCCACCCATTTCGGATCGGTCGCATGGCCAGCACCAGCCAGACCCCGGGCTACTTCCGCGCCCTGATCCACCTGATCCGGCCGTTCCCGGATTTCGATATCGCGTTCATCAAGCCGCTCCGCGCCAGGGGGGTGGGGCTGCTCCGCCTCACGCCCGGCGCCCGCGTGCTCGACCTCGGCTGCGGGCCGGGGGGCAGCCTCCCCTTCCTGGTGGAGGCCGTGGGTCCGGCCGGCGAGGTGGTCGGCGTGGAGATCAGCGCCGAGGTGGCGCTCAACGCCCACCGGCGGATCGCGCACCACCAGTGGCGCAACGTGCGGGTGGTGGAGGCGGCGGCGGAGACGGCGGTGCTGGAGGGCAGCTTCGACGGCGCGCTGATGTTCGGCGCCCCGGACGTCTACGCCTCGCCGGCCGCGCTTGCCAACGTGCTGCCGCGGCTGCGCACTGGGGCGCGGGTGGTGTTCTTCGGCGCCAAGACCTCGCGGCGCCGCCTGGGCTGGCTGCTCAACCCGCTGCTGCGGCGCGCCTTTCCCCGGATCTCGTTCCCCACCACGCCGGTGCCCAACGACGCCCCGTGGGAGCAGCTGGCCCCGCACCTCCCCGACCTGGTGGTGGAGGAGCTCTTCTTCGGGTGGATGTTCCTTGCGGCGGGGACGCTGGCCCCGGGGCCGCAGGCGGGGTGAGCCAGGCGGTGCACACGGGTTTGACGCGTGGTGTGCCGTGAGTTATACTCGGGTATGAAGACGGCCATCTCGATCCCTGACGCGCTGTTCAAGTCCGCCGACACCCTGGCCGGCCGGCTCGGTGTTTCCCGCAGCCAGCTGTACGCCACGGCGATCGCGGAATACGTCGCCAAGCACCAGGCCCGGAAGCTCACGGACCGCCTGAATGCGGTCTACGCCAGCGAAGCCGGGACGCTCGACCCGGTGGTGCAGGAGCTGCAGGCCCGCTCGCTTCCGCGCGACCAGTGGTAGCGGAACGTGGGACGGTGGTCTGGGGGGAGCTCCCGGAACCGCGCGGATCCGAACCCGGTTTCCGCCGCCCGCTGCTGGTGATCCAGGCTGATGCATTCAACCGCAGTCGGCTGCCGACGGTCGTCACCCTCGCGCTGAGCGCCAATCTCCGGCTGCTCGATGCCCCCGGGAATGTCCTGCTGCCCGCCAGCGCCACCGGCCTGCCCCGCGACTCCGTGGCGAACGTCTCGCAGATCGTAACAATCGACGCCCGATACCTCCGGGAACCGCTGGCCAGGCTGCCCGGGCGGCTGATGGACCAGGTCGACGATGGGCTGCGCCTCATTCTGAATCTCTGAGGAGACGGGCCACGGCCACCCTTGCCGCACCCGCCGCGTCCCTGCACACTTGGGCCTGACCCGAAGCCCCTCACGGAGCGTCCTTCATGGCAGTTGAGTTTCGGCTCCTCGGCGCCGGCGATGCCCACCTCCTGGCCACCCCCGCCGCCGACGTCTTCGACCACGACCCCGACCCGGCGCTGTGCCGGGAGTTCCTGCAGGACCCGCGGCACCACATCGCCGTGGCGCTCGACGCCGGGGTGATCGTCGGCTTCGCCTCGGGCGTCCACTACGTGCATCCCGACAAGCCGGCCGAGCTGTGGATCAACGAGGTGGGCGTGGCGCCCACCCACCAGCGGCAGGGGATCGGCCAGCAGGTGCTGCAGTGCCTGCTCGACCACGCAAAGCAGCTCGGCTGCCGCGAGGCGTGGGTGCTCACCAGCCCCGCCAACCGCGCCGCGATGGGGCTGTACACGGCGGTGGGCGGGCAGCGGCTGTCGGACCCGCCGGCGATGTTCAGTTTTCCGCTCAAGGCCAGGTAGGGAAACGGGAAGCGGGAAGCGGGAAGCGGGAAGCGGGAAAAGGGAAAAGGGAACAGGGGAGGGCGCCGGCGCGGCTGGCGGGGCGCGGCACCGGCCGGTGGCACGCGCCGGAAGGGGCGTACGACTACATCGAGCTCGACCTGCTCGAGGTGACGTACGACTAGCCCTGGCAGGGGACCGACACGACGAAGGGCCGGCGCACCGCGCCGGCCCTTCGGCTTTCCATGTCCGCCCTGCGGTCGTCAGCGCGCCGTACAGTCCTCGGTCCCGTCCGGACAGCTCTGGATCGTGGCTTCCTCGGTGGGGATGGAGTAGCCGCCATCCTCCTCCTTCTTGCCGCAGGCGCTGGTGGCGGCGGACAGGACGACGAGGAGCGCGACGAGAAGCCAGGGCGAACGGGTGCGCTGCGATGCGGCGGACATTGGATCCTCCCCTTGGTGTCGAGGTGCGCGGTGTGCGACCCCTTCGTGTGAGTAACGCGGCGTGGGGGGTGGGGTTCTCACTGGGAAGGGGAAGCGGCGACCGAGCGCCCTTCAGGGCCGCGTAGCGGCGACTGGGGGGGGGGCGGGAAGCGGGAAGAGAGAAAGGGAAAGGGAAACGGAAACGGGAACAGGGGAAAAGGGGAAGGGGGGAGGGGGAAGGGGACCAGCCCCACTGGCTGTCATCCCGAGGGCGCGGAGCGCCCGGGTCCGGCGCGGACGCCAAGGGATTCCTCGCTCCGCTCGGGAGAACGCCCCTTCTCGCCGGCCCGCGAGTAAACTCGCGGCTCGGCACTGCGCAAGCGCTAAAGCGCTGGGCGTTGCAGCGATGCTTCTCGCCTAGAGTCGCTTCAGCGACTGCCGCCGAGTCGCGGCTTCAGCCGCGGGCACGGCGGGTCCGGCGCGGACGTCAACGGACTCCTCGCTCCGCTCGGGAGAACGCCCCTTCTCGCCGGCCCGCGAGTACACTCGCGGCTCGGCACTGCGCAAGCGCTAAAGCGCTGGGCGTTGCAGCGATGCTTCTCGCCTAGAGTCGCTTCAGCGACTGCCGCCGAGTCGCGGCTTCAGCCGCGGGCACGGCGGGTCCGGCGCGGCCTTCAAGGGATCCCTCGCTTCGCTCGGGATGACAGGCGGTTCCTCCGAACCGCCGAACCGCCGAACCGCCACTCCCTCGCGCCCGAGTCGCCGCTGCGCGGCTCCTGAAGGGCGCTCGGTCGCCGCCCTTGTCCGCACCCCGGCCAGGCGTAGGTTCTGCCCCATGACTCCCATCCGCCTGACGCTCCTGGCCCTGCTGCTCCCCGCCGTCCTCACGGCCCAGGGCCCGGCCACCATCCGCGAGACCACCCGCGAGTATCCCACCTATCCCTTCAGCGACCCGAACCCCATCCCGGTGGTGGGGCGGATCTATCCCTACTTCCGCTTCGACGGCTTTGCCCGCACCGCGGTGCCGCGGAAGTGGAAGGTGGTGGAGCTGGAGAACGCGTACCTGCGGGTGACGATCCTGCCGGAGATCGGCGGGAAGATCTGGGACGCGGTGGACAAGCGGAGCGGGCGCTCGTTCCTCTATCACAACCACGCGGTCAAGTTCCGCGACATCGCCATGCGGGGGCCCTGGACCAGCGGCGGCATCGAGGCCAACTACGGCATCATCGGCCACACGCCCAACGTGGCCACGCCGGTGGACTACCTGGCCCGCACCAACCCCGACGGCAGCGTGAGCTGCATCATCGGCGCGCTCGACCTGCTCACCCGCACCCCGTGGCGGCTGGAGGTCCGGCTGGCCCCGGGCGAGGCGAGCTTCAGCACCACCTCCACCTGGTTCAACGCCTCGCCGCTGGAGCAGCCCTACTACAGCTGGATGAACGCCGGGATCCCGGTGCGGGGGAACCTGCAGTTCATCTATCCCGGCACCAGTCGGCTGGGCCACGCCGGCGAGGTGGGGCCGTGGCCGGTGGACGGCGCCGGCCGCGACCTCTCCTGGTACGAGCGCAACAACTTCGGCGGCTACAAGTCGTACCACGTCTTCGGCGCCGCCACCGACTTCTTCGGCGCGTACTGGCACGACCAGGACTTCGGGATGGTGCGCACCGCCCCGCGCGACGAGAAGGCGGGGAAGAAAATCTGGATCTGGGGGCTGTCACGGCAGGGGATGATCTGGGAGCAGCTGCTGACCGACCGCGACGGGCAGTACGCCGAGGTGCAGTCGGGGCGGCTGTTCAACCAGTCGGTGGAGGGGAGCACCCTCACGCCGTTCAAGCACCGCGGCTTCGCGCCGCGCACGGTGGACCGATGGAGCGAGCGGTGGTACCCGGTGGCCGGCACCGGCGGGATGGTGGTGGCCGGCGCGGCGGGGGCGCTCAACGTGCGCACCAGCGGCAACCGGGTGATCCTGGCGCTGGCGCCGGCGCAGCCGATCCGCGACACGCTGGTGGTGCGGGTGGGCGCGCGGCAGGTGTACAGCCGCTACGTGGAGCGGGCCCCGCAGGCCACGTTCACCGACACGGTGACGGTGGCCGGCCTCCGTCCCGAGAGCCTCACGGTGACGCTGGGCGGCGAGCGGCTGGTGTACCACGCCGACCCGGCCGCCGGCGCGCTGGCCCGCCCACTCGACGCCCCCGCCGGCTTCGACTGGCACTCCGCCTACGGGCTCTACCTGCGCGGCAAGGAGTGGCTGCGCCAGCGCGACTACGCCCAGGCGCGGGTGTACCTCGACAGCGCGCTGGCCCGCGACCCCAACTTCGTCCCCGCGCTGGCCGACCGCGCCGCGGTGGCGCTGCGCGCGCTGGAGTACGCATCGGCCCGGGGCTACGCCCGCGCGGCGCTCCGGGTGGACACCTACGACGGCGCCGCCAACTACCACTACGGGCTGGCCAACCGCCGGCTGGGCCGGCTGGCCGACGCCAAGGACGGCTTCGAGATCGCCGCGCTCTCACCCGAGTACCGCGGCGCGGCGTGGACCGAGCTGGCCCGGATGGCGCTGGCCGAGCGGCAGCCGCTCGCGGCGGAGCAGTACGCCGCCAAGGCGCTGGCCGACGAGCCCGCCAACCTCGACGCCCTCGGCGCCTTGCTGGTGGCCGCGCGGCGGCGGGGGGACGTGGCCGGCCACGCGGCGCTGCTGGCCCGGCTCGAGGCCGCCGACCCGCTCAGCCACCAGGCGCGGCTGGAACGGCTGCTCGCCACGGGCGCGGCCGATCCGGGACGGCAGCTCGCCGCCGGGATCCGGGCCGAGCTCCCCGAGCAGGTGCTCATGGAGCTGGCGGCCTGGTACGCCGACGTGGGCGAGGCCGACCTGGCCCGCGCCATCCTCGAGGCCGCGGGCGACCACCCGGAGGCGCTCTACTGGCGCGCGGCGCTTGGCCCCGCGGCGGAGCGGGCGGGGCTCATCGCGCGGGCGGACGGGCGCTCGCCGGCGATGGTGTTCCCGTTCCGGCCGGAGGTGGTGCCGGCGCTCGAGGCGGCGGTGGCGCAGTCGGCCAGCTGGAAGCCGCGCTACTACCTGGCGCTGGCCTTCTGGGGCGCCGGCCGCGTGGCCACCGCCGACACGCTGCTCACCGCCCTCGGCGACACCCCCGACTTCCCGCCGTTCTACGCCACGCGCGCGGCGCTGCCCGGCCGCCCCGCCACGCTGGCGCGGCGCGACCTCGAACGCGCCGTGGCGCTCGACCCCGCCGAGTGGCGCTACGGCCGGCTGCTGACGGAGCAGCTGCTGGCCATGCACGAGCCGGCGGCGGCGGTGGCGGTGGCGCAGGAGTACGCCGATCGCTTCCCCGAGGGTGACGTCTCGGGGCTCACCCTGGCGCGCGCGCTGGTGGAGGCGGGGCGCCACCGCGAGGCGGACGCGCTGCTGGCGCGGCTCGACCTGTTGCCGGCCGAGGGGGCGCGGGACGGGCACATCCTGTACCGGCAGGCCAAGCTGATGCTCGCGGTGGAGGCCATCGCCGCGGAGCGGTGGTCCGAGGCCACGGAGCTCCTGGCGGCGGCGCGATTGTATCCCGAGCGGCTGGGCGCGGGGCGGCCCTACGACGCCGACGTGGACGAACGGCTGGAGGAGTGGCTGCTTGCCGAGATCGCGGTACGGCAGGGGAACCTCGCGGCGGCGCGCGCCCGGTGGGCCGGGATCGCGGCGAGCACGCTCCAGAGCGGCACCGCGAGTGATGTGCTGCCGCTGTGGGCCCGGACCCGGCTGGGCCGCGAGGCGGAGGCCGACGCCGACCTGGTGGCCTGGCCGCGGGCGCGGGTGGAGGAGGGGATGGACGGCGCGGTGCTCGCCGCGCTGGCGCGGGTGGGGCCGGTGGCCGCCGCGGAAGGGAGCCTCACGTATGGGGTGGGGCGCTGGGAGCCGGACAGCCTGGGCCATCACCGCGCCGTGGTGCGGGTGAGCGCGGCGGCCCCGGCGGTGCGGGTGAACATCCCGTGGCGCCGGCGCGACCAGCGCCCGGAGCAGGTGAACGCGGTGGTGGTGGCGGAGGCCACCGGGCGGCGGGTGCGCAACGTGGCGCGGATGGCGATCAGCCGCGAGGCGGGGGAGCTGGTGTTCCAGGCCGACCAGCCGGGCACGTACTATGTGTACTACCTGCCGTACACGGGGACGTTCCGGTCGAACTACCCGCGGATCACGTATCGCGCGGTGGAGGCCACCGCCGACACCGCGTGGCTCCGGCGGCACGGGCTGGGTGCGGGCGCGGGCGAGGGGTGGCGCGCGCTGCCGGCGGCCACGGTCACCGGGTTCGAGGCCGACAACGCCTTCAACCGCTTCACGTCGATGGAGTACACCGCCACCGCGGCGGAGCTGGCGGCGCTCCGGGCCCGGGAGCCGGACGCGGCCTACCTGGCGTTCGCGGAGGATCGCTCCCGCGCCATCCGCATGCTCGCCGACGTGCCGGCGGCGTGGGCGGCGCGGGGCGCCTTCCAGCCGTTCCACGGCACGGCGCGGCGCGGGGAGTACTACACCTTCCAGGTGGGGGTGTGGGCCCATCGCGGCGCGGTGGATTCCTTGCGCTACACCAGCGACGGCCTGGCGCAGCGCGGCGGCGCTGGGCGGATCGGCGCGGGGGCGGTGACGGCATTCAACCTCGAGGGCACCGACTGGTCGGGGCGGCCGTTCACCCGGCCGCTCACGGTGGACTCGGGGCGGGTGCAGCCGCTCTGGTTCGGGGTGGAGGTGCCGGCGACGGCCGCGCCGGGGAGCTACGAGGGGACGATCACCCTGCTGGCGCGGGGGGCGGCGCCGCGGCGCATCGCGGTGACGCTCGAGGTGACCGAGGAGCGGGTGGCCGACCGCGGCGACGACGACCCCGCCAACCTCACGCGGCTGCGCTGGCTCAACAGCCAGCTGGCCGCCGACGACAGCGTGGTGGCGCCGTACACGCCGCTCGTGGTGCGCGGGCGCACGGTGGCGCTGCTGGGCCGGGAGCTCACCTTCGGCGCCGACGGCCTGCCGGCGAGCATCCGCTCGTACTTCACCCCGAACAACACCGGCATCGGCCCCGCCGCGCGCGAGGTGCTGGCCGCGCCGGTGCGGCTGGTGGTCGAGGACGCGGCGGGGCGCGAGCTGCCGTGGCGGGTGCGGGCTGCCGCGGTGACGCGGCGGGCGCCGGGCGCGGTGGAGTGGCGGGGGGAGCGGACCGCGGGGGCGGTGCGGATGACCACCGCCGCGCGGCTCGAGTTCGACGGGACGGCGGAGTACGCCATCGCGCTCCGGGCCACCGCCCGCACCACCCTGGGCGAGGTGCGGCTGGAGCTGCCGTTCCGGCCCGAGGCGGCGAAGTACATGATGGGGCTGGGCCAGAAGGGGGGGCTCCGGCCGCGGGAGTTCCACTGGCGCTGGGACGTGGCCACGAAGAACCAGGACGCCGCGTGGATCGGCGACGTGAACGCGGGGCTCCAGTTCACGCTCAAGGACGAGCACTATGTCCGCCCGCTCAACACCAACTTCTACCTCTCCAAGCCGCTGGTGGCGCCGCGCTCGTGGGCCAACGGCGGCCAGGGGGGCTGCGACATCGTGGAGGCGGCGGGCCGGGTGCTGGCCACCTGCCACAGCGGCGGGCGGGTGCTCGAGCCGGGCGACAGCCTGCGTTTCGACCTGCGGCTCATGCTCACCCCGTTCAAGCCGCTCGACACCGCGGGGCAGTGGCGCACCCGCTACTTCCACGCCTTCGTGCCGGTGGACTCGATCGCGGGCCGCGGCGCCAACACGGTGAACATCCACCACGCCAACCGGGTGAACCCGTGGATCAACTACCCCTTCCTCGAACCCGCCGCGATGCGGGCCTACATCGACTCGGCCCACGCGGCGGGGCTCCGGGCCAAG